>CAZPCW010000136.1:0-1714 GCA_964585175.1 uncultured Thermoplasmata archaeon | reverse complement strand
CTTTTACCGCTAAATCGATATCTGATCCCTCGTCAAATCTATCCTCAGCGATAGAACCGTACAGATATATATCTTCACAACCCTCTTCCTTCAGGATCTCTATGGCCCTATCCAGATCCGATTTTATGGACTTTGTCATAATATCCCATAGACCTATCTAGTTTCATTAAAACATTTTTGATAGCTGCTCTCAACCCAATGATTCAACCCCTTTTTCTCTAATTCCCTTTTTCATCTCTTCTATAGATTTACCTTTAAGTTTATCTGTAACTTCCCGCAGATCTTCTACAGGATCATCAGGAATCGGTATCAGTCTGATTTCATCTTCCAGCTCGATCTCAAGGAATTTTTGGCCGTATTTTTCCCTAGTCTCTTTAGGGATATACAACCTACCTTTCTTATCTGTTTCCACAACTCTAGACATATTCCCATTATGATTATTGCACACATCAACATAAAATATTATGGAAAAACTTTCAAGCTTTTACCATAACTACACTGATTTTCTCTCTTTTAAAAATTCATCTACAGCTTTCTCGCCCAAATCAGATTTATCTGATATCTTTTTACCCAATTCGGGCAATCTTTTGTGAGCTTGTGGATCCTTTTCAAGATCATCTTCAAGCTTATTCATCAAACCTATCAACCCGGTCTCATAAACTTCTTTCATTTATTTAACCTCCACTACTTTTTTCTGATTTTCTAAGTTTTCTCACAAACTCAACACTATCAACATCACAACCCCACATATCCAAACTGGCTTGATTGATCTATTTAATGGGTAGGAATCGACATCTTGATCTTTTGACGAGTTCAAAAGTATCGAAAAGTTAAATCATAACTTATTCTTTTTCCGCGATAACATAATCCGACATCGATCCGTCTATCTTGGAAGTCATTTTCCTCAATTCCTTGATCGATTTCTCTCCTCCATCAAGTTCTTCAATGATCTCTTCTATCTTTTTCATTGTCTAACCCTTCCTATTTCGATACACTATCCTTAACAAATATGTTAATTTTGGTGTATGCAATAAAGAGCGTTATTTCTTTAAGAGATTAAGTTATAACCTCTCCTACAAACAAAGTACCCCATTCAATCCAGCTCTTCTAGTGGTACAAAGTCCTCTAGTGCTTTCTCCTTATTCTCTTCGATCCTATCGAAAAGCTCTTTAAGATTCTGTTTCCAATGCTCTTCAAGCAACTCTTCTACATCTTCTTCTAGGGCCATATTTTTTTCTCCTATTAATCATCTTCAATCACTATAAATCTCTAATTTCGACATGATCTCGATCCCACAACAAACCTCATTCTTATGCCGCCAACTCTATCCTCATCGCCTCATCAGCTCGGTCCAAGTCAGGGGACAAACAAGGACTACGGTCACTCTAAGTAATTCTAAAAAACAACCTATATTTAAATATTGTAACCATCACTAGGAATACAACCTCTCCTTACCAAATATACCTTAACCCTTAGGGGGACGGAGATAGCGCGGGATAAATCCCACTCACTCGACACCTTCTTTGAAGTAGCGAAAGGAGTAACATTGTTACTCCACATCACAAAATAAATTTTGTTCGTGTAAAGGAACGAGTTCCTTTTACTCGCAGAGACAAGTTATGCTCGAGGGCGGGCGGGTCGGATTAATCTTAATATCTTTACTCCTGCACCACTTCCTTATCCTTATAGTGCTCTCTAGACTCCTGCCTCATCA
>CAZPCW010000135.1:0-1725 GCA_964585175.1 uncultured Thermoplasmata archaeon | reverse complement strand
ACCCTGAAAAAAGGTCAGAAACGGAGTTCACTGGCAAGCTCCCTCCTTTAGGTGGAAGAAGCTGACGAGAGAAACGGTCAATAAATGGGCAGAAATGCTCGGTATAAAGAAATAGGTTGAACGTCTTATATGTGTGTAAGGTGGTAAAGATGGATATGAATATGGATGATGAAGACGACATAGAAGAATTGAAAGAAGTGATGGAAACCTTGAACGAAACTGTACCCTCTCTCCTTTCAGGGATAGTGGAAGCTATCTATAATACGGAGGATAGTGAAAAATTGGCCAAAAGTACAGCGAATTTTTACAAAGAATTAGTCGACGCAGGGATGGACGAAGATAAAGCATACGAACTGACGAGGGATTTCATGGAAAGTAGAGACGTGACTTCAATATTGAAAAAGGTACTTAGTGAAAAAGGAGGTATCATGGGTGGAAATTTTGACGAAGGCATGGGCGAAGAGATCAAGGAAAAGATTAAAAAGGAGATGAAGGAAAAACAGAAAGAGGAATGGGAATAGATGGAAAAAGAGGATACGAAAGTTCTCAAAGCAGTGAGAGCCCTCATCACAACTCTTCCTTTATTATTAAGATTAGGTTTAATTGTCCTGAAATATAAGAGGTTAGCTAAAAAGAGAGAAAAAGTATTCAAAAAGACGCTTCGAAAGGAAGGGTTGAATGATGATGTCGTCGAGAACCTGGTAGAGGATCTTCCAGAGTTAAAGTTAAGAGATCTATTATCTGGAAAATCTCGGTCTTTCAATCTTTTAAAATAAGTTCAGAAAATTATTCTTCTTCCTCTTCCTTTAGATAATAACTGCCGCCCTTTATCCTGATAGTTTTCCCCTGAGTTAGGGCTTTAGCCACTTTTTTACGAGCTGTCTGAAGATCGTTCCAAAGCGTTTTTCTCGAAACCCCCATCTCGTTAGCGGCTTCTTCTTGATTCATGTTCTTAAGATCTACAAGCCTTAAAGTCTCAACTTCTTCTACCTTCAATACTACCTCTGGGTCTTCCCCCTCTTGAGAGCTAGAGAAACACCTTCCTTGTGGAACCTGTCCAACTCTTCGTTTACCTCTGCGTCTTCCTCTGCGTTTTCTCGGCATCAATTATTGATTTGTCCGGATTGTATAAATAGATTTTCCAAAATTAGAGTTTGAAATCTATATTAATATCTTACTGGAAAAAATTTCAAAATTAAATTTAAGGCTAAAAAAGAAAAAAAAAGTTTTTTCTTATTCGGACAGCTCGTCGATCCTTTCTTCGACTAGTTCTAACTCCTCCTCGAGCTGTTCGGCATAGGCTTTTAGATCTTCGATCTCATCCTCTTTAGTGTATTCTCCATATTGGGGTTCTTCCTCTTGGTAAGCTCTCCGAGGTCTATATATCGGTGCGAGCCTTTCGACTGGAACTCTTGCAGGTGCTCTTCGTAAACCTCTTCCTCTACCTCTTCCTCTTCCGCCTTGGAAACCTCTAGCAAGACCTCTGCCTATGCCGCGTCCTCTTCCTCTTGCAAGACCACGACCCCCGCCTTTAGTGAAACCGGGGGAGGAATGACCAGTACAATAACCGAGACCTCTTCCTGTTGCGGGACCTAAACCTTCGGGACCTGTTCCATCTCCTCTTGGCATGTTTATCACATTAGTACCATTATGAGAATAAATATTTAAAACTTTTGCACATATGAGTAAAATATTAATACCTGCATTCACTTGTAAAATTGTGAT
>CAZPCW010000134.1:0-1914 GCA_964585175.1 uncultured Thermoplasmata archaeon | reverse complement strand
TGTGATGATTTTTTCTATGCATCTTATCATATCAGAGATCAAACAAGATAAGCAGGAATCGAAAAAATATATTTTAAAATTAGGGATATGAATTATATATAAGATTTAGTATATTAAACTGTGTGATGCAGATGATATATTAACGCGAAATCAAAAATCTCAGTCTGTTCAGACATGAACTTGCTTCTTCTTTTTAGAAAGGATATGCTCGATTATAGAAAGTGCAGTCTCAGAAGCATCTAAGATCTCGATCTCGATCGGTTTCACGAAGCACACTTGCTGAGTGAAAGTAGGAAAATCTTTCCTGCGTTTTCCGCTTTTGGAATAATGTGTTATTATAGGTCCAGATTGATCACCAAAATCTGGTTTCTCATCAGACAGTTTGATCAGAAGTATGTCAGTCTCTTCATCGTAGTCACATTCCATATCTTTCACTCTTTGCTTTATATACGGTCACATCTTACACTATCTGTACGCTTTCTTCCTATGCTCGACAAAAAGGATGCTCACCGTTTTATCGTAGATATCAAAAAAGACCCGGTAATCACCCACTCTTAATCTCCAGACTTTATCTTTTGCGATATACTTGGTATTGTTGTGTTCTCTGGGATCGATCCCATATGTGTTCACTTTTTGTTTGAATTCCTCCAGTTTGTCTTTGATCCTATCTTGAACATCTTTTGGAAATTCATCGAGCTTTTCTATAAACCTGGGCTTGACTTCGAAACTGTAATCAGATGAAGACATGAAAACACACATCAATCTACGAACTCAAAACCTCATCTAAAGGTCTACCTTCCTGTTCTCTAGCGGTTTCGATCTCTTTTTTTACCTTATCTGTGAGTTCCTTTTTCTCGATGTTCCTCAATAGATTTCTGAGGAGTTCCCCTCTAGAGGTATAATTGCCTTTCTCCACGAGTTCATCTAATAATTCTACCTGTTCCTCTTTCGCTCTGAAACTGATCGTTTTTGTGCTCATATTGTGTATACTATAGTATATTATAGTATATATAGTTAGCGGAGGCTATTATGGATCGAAAAATGACGCGATGAGAGGGGCTATAAAACTGGGCTATTTCTGAGAACAAAGTCAAAGAATCAACTAGAACCCTCTTTGTATTCTTCATATTTTTTCTCTCTAGTTTTCTCTAGTTTCTCCAGTTCATCTTCCTCGTCTAGTCCTTCGGTCGCTTCTCTCATTTGGACGATCGACTCCAAGATGTAGCTCTTTCGAACTTTATCCCTGATCGCCTCGCTCTTGTTAGGATACTTTCCCTCCTCGACTTCTTTCTCTATTTTTCTCAGATCCTCGGGAGGAAACCTAACCTGTACTTTTTCCATCGGATCACACCTGTACTACATTAGTAGTGTAAATGGTATTGTATAGTCAAAGACACATCTTTTGCTAAATTTGTCGTGTCTTTGACTCATTTCGGGAATTACATTCCCGATGGTATAAGAATTTCTTGAAGAAATTCTCATTTACTTAGAAAATCTTCGATTTTCTGAGAGGTATAGGAATCTGAGATTCCTATTTATCATGAGAACTTTGTTCGAGTGAGTGTTGGAAGCGTTGCTTCCTAATTAGTAGGAATTTTAAATTCCTACGGTCGAAGGAGAGCTTAAAGCTTTCCTGTAGATAAGCAGGAAAAATGCATTTTCCTGCGCTCTTAGGAAAGTGAACTTTCCTAAAAGAAGTTGAGGAAGGCATAACGAATTAGTTATGAGTTATGTCTAGAGTGTTTCTGTTAAGAAACCGAGAGACAGAAGGATGTGAATCCTGTATGTCTTCCTCTATAATTTTTGTTTTGAATCCGGACAACCTGCTAGTTTTTGCGAAGAAAGGATAGGATTGGACCACAGGAAGTCAGCTTCTCCCACCTAAAGGAGGGAGCTTGCCAGTGAACTCCATTT
>CAZPCW010000133.1:0-2084 GCA_964585175.1 uncultured Thermoplasmata archaeon | reverse complement strand
TCCTCGATAGTTTCCAGCAGTTTGTCTTTTTTATATGGCTTCACGATGTAAGCGTCGGCTCCTTCGTCCATTGCGTTCTCTATCTTGTCGTGTTTGTCCACGCTGGTGCACAGCATTACCTTTTGGGAGCGATCTATCTCTTTTATTTCAGATAAAGCTTCAAAACCGTTCATCTTTGGCATCTTGACGTCCATGATAACGATGTCGGGATTCACATCCTTATATTTTTCTACCGCCTCTTTTCCGTTCTTGGCCTCCGCGACGATGTTATGCTTTATAGAGACGAACTTTCTCAGCATTTTTCGCATCATCTTTTTATCATCGACGATCATTACTTTGTGAGCCATCGATCACACAACTGAATATAGTATAATAAAACTTATCCCGGACTTTGAATAATACTGTTGAGATCATACAAAATCCATTTCATTTTATCTTGGAAAAAGAGCTCGGATATAGTCCGACCCTTATGATATACTTGTTCTCGAAGACATGGACATCCTCTATACTGGCATTTTTTATATTTTTCAATTCAAATGAAAATTTATTGAATTCCCCATCAGTATCGAATTCGAAAACGAATATTTCTTTGCCGGTTCCCTCACCCGGCGACTTGGTCAACTCCGTTTGATACTCTTTTAGGGTACTCAGAGCATCTACTACATTAGTTACATTTTCGATATCGTCCGATTCTCTCTCCTCTTTTCTCTTTAATTTTTCATCGATAGTTAGCTCCAACTCTTTATCCTCCCAGGGTTTTTCGATGTATTCGTGAACGTTGGCCTCGTTGATCGCCTGTTTGGCGAGATCTACATCACGTGATCCAGTTATCAGGATACGTACCGCCTCGGGTCTTATCTCCATAACTCTTTTCAACAGATCTACACCGTTCATGCCCGGCATTTTTTGATCGGATAAGACCAGATCGTAATCGTTTTCTCTCACTTTTTCCAAAGCCGAATCACCATTTCCAACTGTATCTATATCCACCTTGAACTTATCGGTTTCTCCAAGAGTTTCCTCCAGTGATTCGCGAACAGTCTTTTTATCTTCTGCTATTAAAAGATCGTGTGGCTGATCGTTTTTTAGTTCATTTTCTGCCATATCTTACCACCGCTTGTTTCCTTATGATAGTTTTGTATTAGTCAAGTTATTTTTTGTATAAATATATTTTTTCTATTAATAAGCAAGTAAACTATTTAAGCACCGATTACATTATTTAATGAGAACTCTTACTAATTTGCAATTACCATTACAATTGGAGATAAAACGATGAAAGCCTAAATTGTCAAGCCAGGGGGCTTTCTCGAAAAGAAGATGGGGGCTTTAAGTCAGAGTCTCCAAGTTTGAAAAGCCCATCTTTGATATGCATCTGAAAGAAAGTGAAAATATGAATGTACTTATGGTAAATCATGAGAGGGAAGTATTAGACCAAGCTAAAACTCATATCGAAAGAAGGAACGATGAATTTAATGTAGAGACATTTATCTCGGCAGGTAAAGCATTAGATGGGCTAGAAGTTAAAGATTATGATGTGATAGTTTCGGATTACCGGATGCCCGAAATGGATGGTCTCGAATTTTTAAGGACCGTCCGTGAAGAAAGAAAGGATGATATACCTTTTATAATGCTTATTGAGACAGGGCAAGAAGAAGCCGGGATGAAATCTTTGAATTTTGGTGCTAATAGATACCTCCAGAAGGTCGGCGAATTGAAACAGTGGGCTGACATTTTGGCGGAGACAATAGAACAGCTATATAAAGATCATAAAATCAAAAAAGAAAGAGAAAAGTCAATACGGGAACTTGAATTTTTGAATGATATCTTGCTGAATGTAAGCAGGATGAAATCTACCGATGATATATGTGAGTACGTAAGCGATAAAGTCCATTCGCTCAGTGAGGACGATTACGTTATTATTTCCCTCTATGACCATGAAAAAGAAACCATCCGGATCCGTTCTATGAGGGGTTTTGATGATCACCCACAATTGGTAGAAAAGTTTATTCATCCCGACGAAGAAATCAAGTTCGATCCAGAGATACTGGACGAGTGGTCGGATATATACAGTTCCGGAAATCTAG
>CAZPCW010000132.1:0-2109 GCA_964585175.1 uncultured Thermoplasmata archaeon | reverse complement strand
GAAGAAGAAAAATTACATCAATATGTAAAGCTGATAAGCCAACACCAATTTAACAAATGGGCAAAAGGTGAAGCTTCTTTAGCAGACCTGGTGAAAGATCATCACTTCCTCGCAACCATATACAAATCGAAGATCGAACATGCTATACACCATCATACCGCGCATGAATTCCTAAATATATCCGAAAAGGAAAGACCAGACATAAATTTCGGTGATGAAGAAGAAGTCGAAAAGCGCATAAAAAAAGAGATGAAAGAAGTCGAGAGAGCTTTGTAATAGGTCTTTGCTAAAATACATATTGACTTGGGGTTACGAAGAAAACGAACAGTTTCAGGGCAAAATAATAACATATGAAACTGCTAGATGAACTTGTAGACAAAGGTTATTGTTTCACCGTTACATAGATTTCATTTCACGATCCTAATCATTACACATTCAAATCCGATCTTTATACATAATATATTGTACTCAAATCCAATCTTCATTAAAAAGAAGGCGACATCGTTTTGGAAAGAAACGATGCGATCTGCGGTGTAGAAGTTAAATATAAAAACAAGATAAGGAAGAGCGACAAAAAAGGTTTGAAAAACTTTCATAAGGAATTCCCGAAAAGCGAAACTTACAAGTTGACAAAAAGCAAGCTGGATAGAGAAGGAGAGATCAAGATGATCCCTTTATGGTTGTTTCTTCTTCACATTTGAACGTTCTCCCGTCGTTCTAGAGGGGATAATCGCAGTTACCCTAATGGTGATTATCATATCAGCCGCTTTCCATCGATACAGATGCGGCTTATAAATCGATCCGCTTGAGATAAGTCCAATCAGCGGTCGTAACAGGCCGTCCCTTCGACCTGCACCAATATATCATCGTTTACAAATTCTGAAGTTATAACGGTTCTAGCGGGATACTCGCCCTCTCCAAAATACCTCTTCCAGACGATATGCATATCTTTGAAATCGTCGATATCTTTGAGGATTACTGTTAATTTTACCACGTTCTGTAGATCCATCTCCACTTCTCCTAAGTACTCTTCTAAGTTCTTCAATGTCTGTTCTACCTGTTCCTTAGTAGTGGTCAGCACATCACCATCTTCATCGTTGACTCCTCCAATATGGCCGATATAGACTACCTCACCGCTGGTAACGAGCGTGGACAGCTCGTATCCGTCGTAAGGTGGAAAAACATTTCTTTTTATCGTATAATCACCTTCTCTTCGAAGGAAGGTCTTGTATTTATTCTTATCTGTATGCTCTCGATCCGAACATCAAGAATTTTTCTCTATTTGCCTGACCTGACGCAGATCATAATAAAAATTTCCTAATATGATGCTAGAATCAGAACTTAGAAGGAAGTCCTACCACTCCAAACTACGGAATCTTTATATCTCTCGGCATCCCTATATACAAAGAGGTGAGGGTATTGGAAGAAGAGATCGCTGCTTGTGGTTTGTTATGTCACGAATGCTCTATTTACAAGGCTCACCGTGTTAAAGAACAGGCAGAAAAGATGAGGGATTGGTTCCTAAAAGAGGGTTCTCTTACCGAAAAGAAAAGTATAGAGGAGTTCATGGAAGACGGCCCGTACTGCACGGGATGTCATGGGAACAGAGAAGACCACTGGTCTCCCGACTGCTGGATACTGCGGTGTTGTGTCGATGAAAAAGGCCTTAACAACTGCGGGGGATGTTCCGATTTTCCCTGTACTGGTTTGGAAGAATGGTCGACTCAAGACGATAGTTATACAGAAGCGTTGGAAAGGCTGAAAGAGATCGAAGTTGATTCTTGATCGACCGCAGATGATTTCATAAACCTCATCTCAGAAGAAGCTAAACACTCGAGTTAGGATCGATTTTGGAACTCTGAGATCTTTTCTAGGCCTTTTCTCCGTAGGCCACCCAAAGCAATTCTAGATCTTTTTCCCCCTCGTCCTTTTTCACTATATGCTCCACATTTGGAGGAACATGAACAGACATATTTTTCTCCAGTTCTATCTCTTCCCCGTCGATGATCGCTTTGCCGGTACCACTTATGACAGTGAAGACCTGGTTCCACGGGTCCAACTCGTCCTCGTTTATCTGTTCGCCCCGCTTTATGGTATAGTAAGCGTGTC
>CAZPCW010000131.1:0-2124 GCA_964585175.1 uncultured Thermoplasmata archaeon | reverse complement strand
TCGCCGGAAATGCAATGGTTATTTGCTGTATCACTCAAATTCATAGTAGGCGTGTTTGTTGAATCTGCAGGATTTCATCCTTCGATCCTCGGACTAAGTCCTGCGGATACAGCTGTGTGAATCTTGTCTGTTGGGATGGACGTGCGTTCTTGCATGGCTTTTTTGTAGAGTTGGAGTTGCGAAGCATGGCGTTCTGGTCTGTTCAGGTTTGGCTTGTAGTCCAAGACGTAGAGGTTGTCGTACCTGATCTGGACGAGATCTATGTGGCCGGTTATGGGTTCGTCAATACTTATTTCACTCTCGTTCGGATTGATGAAAACAGGTAGTTCTGTAGCTACCGTAGTGGAATCATTGATGAGGAAGAAGTCCTCTACTGTATTGTGAGGTGATTTGTTGCTGTTTTTAGGTTGTGAGTTGAAAGCTAGTTGGGTAAGTTCGGGAGTGATATTTCCCTTCTCTTTGACGTCTAAGCTGTGATCTATATCTAAAGAGGAACAGCGTGGGCCTTCTAAGAACATATCTCTTGGCAATGATCTCTCTATCCAGTTGATGTATCTTCTGAGCTCCCCTCGCTCTTTGGAATGGATGTTCAGCTTTATCTCGAGGATGACAATCCGAGAGAGATGAGGAATTTTTAATTCCTCTAGAGGTTATGATAGGTGAATGGATAGACCTGTTGATGCTGGAAATTGTGTGTAGTTGTGAGGGTGTCCGGATCTATATTGTACTCTTTTCTGAGTTTTAGGAATGTCATAGTGTCTTCATAACGGTCGATCCAGGAATAAATGGTTCTTATAGGTGGAGAGTATTGATATCTCTTTCCAGTTTGCTTCTTAGCTTCTTTGACCGAATGGCCTTTGTTGTATTGCTGAAGGGTGTAGAGAATGACGTTGATAGGATATTGAGTGTACGGTTCTTTCTTTTCGGAGAAATATTTCTCGCAAGATTTGCAGTAATAGCGCTGTATTTTACCTGCTTGAGTATCTCTTTTTCCTGCCTTGACTGTGTTGTTTTCGTTGCAAGCAGGGCACTTGATCGTTTTAGAACGGTTATGAGGTGAAGTATATTCTTTTTCAGTTTTGCTGTTCATTAGGGGAACCCGACAGGGGCGATGTTTGATCAAATAATAATTTTTTTGGTCTGATAGATTAGAGAGGTTAGACGAGGTCTAAAAATCTTGACAGCATATAGAATGGGTAAGTGGGGCGTATGAGAGAGAAAAGTAGTTAAAATTAGAATACCAACGGTTCTATACAAACCAATCTATAATTCGACCTGCCACCTTTTGCGTGCGAAGGACGGCAGACATCTGCTATCGTTATTTCGGGAACTCGTTCCCGATATCGTTCGGATAATCATAGATTTTCCGAAAGATCGCATGTGATCCATCTGCTGTCCTTTGCAATAAATACCGCTAAAACTGCCAACAATATTTCGGGAATCAAATTCCCGATATCGTTTAGAAAACTGGAAGTTTTCTGAAAGATTGCACAAAAAATCAAAAGACTCTGACATAATACTCTAAGGAGGTGATAACATGGTTTTGACTTACTGGATGGAGGATGACCTGCTATCTTTATTTCGGGAACTTGTTCCCGATATCGTTCGGATAATCGAAGATTTTCCGAAAGATTGCATGCGAAATTCGGCAGATTGTTTCGGAATTTTCTTTGAAAATTCCAAATATCGATGGAATTGCACAGCAATTCCAGTAGAAACTGCTGACTTTTGCGAAGATAAGCAGAAATTGGGGCTTGAAAAGGGGGAAATTTTGATGGTTCGAGCCGTTTTCAGAAGAAGTTTTTCAACCTACTCAGCGTCTTTAAATCGGGTTCGAATCAAAGGAATTATATTGAATAAGTAAATAGCCAAAGCGGTGAGGCAGGATTTCATCGGACTCCGAAGGACCCCAATACTCCTCAGAAGAAAGTTCTGATGATTCATCGGAACGAGAACAAGAATCGCTCCAAAACCGATAGGTTTTTAAAAGTTTTTTAAGTTTTTAAAGGAATAAATTCCTTAGCTCACTCGATTTTGAATACTCGTGATTCAAGGCGTTTTCTGGTTACCTTTTAGGTTTTAAACAGTTTTAGGGTCATACATAGGTTAAGTATTTAAATCGAA
>CAZPCW010000130.1:0-2141 GCA_964585175.1 uncultured Thermoplasmata archaeon | reverse complement strand
TATTATCTTTTCACTCACTTTCATCCCTCCTCGGAACCCAATCCGGGAACTCGGGATCTTCGATATTGTATTTAGAAGTGTAAGGTTTGATATCGACAACAGGAGTATTATCTAAAGCATCCAGTCCTTTCACGTAAAGTTTTTCTCCTTCTCTCTTCTCTAGTCTACACACGGTAGAGCCGATTGGATTAGGTCTCACCGGCGCCCGCGTCGCAAACACTCCCGTCAAGGGATTACTCTCGTCTCCCATGGGATGCACCTGTTTAACACTCCTGTCGCTTTCGTGCAGCCAAAAGAAGATAACAACATGAGAGTTCTCCTCAATACCTCTCAAAGCTTCAAGATTTTCGTCGAAAACCTCTATCACCGATATGCGTTCGTCGTAATCATCGGGTATCTCTTCAGAATAATCGTTTTCCACCCTACCTATCTCTTCAAGAGTATAGGTTCTCTTCTTTGAAGGAGTGACCATATAGAAGAAAAAAAGAAAGTCGATTAAATGATTTTCGTACGCTTTTAGATCTGAACTAGCGCGTCTATCCTTTGATCTTTACCGCTTTTTCGGCACCTTCATCCATGCCGTCCACAACGTCATAGCCAGCTTCTTTCAGCATCTCCTTGGCCTTCTCTTCGTTCGTGCCGAGCATCCTGACCACTGTCGGCTTTTCTGGATCGTAATCTATTATACCTTGAGCTATCTTGTCGCACTGTGTTATACCGCCGAAGATGTTCAGGTATATCGAGCCGATACCGTCTTTCATATCTATTATCTCTAGAGCCTGTTTAGTGTCCTGAGCGTCGGCTCCACCGCCTAGATCTAGGAAACAAGCGGGTTCTCCGCCGTACTCGGCGACGGAATCCAGCGTGGCCATTACCAGACCGGCTCCGCATCCCACTATGCCGATATCTCCTTCTAAATCGACGTAGGCGAGATCGTACTCTCTAGCTTTCTTCTCTCTTTCCGTGACCAATTTGCTTTCGGACTTTTCAAAGTCCTGCCTGTATAGTGCGTTATCGTCTATGTTGAAAACGGCGTCTATAGCTAGTAATCCGTCCGGAGTCGAAACCAACGGATTTATCTCTGCTAGTTCAGAATCGTAATCGTGAAATGCTTGTGAAACTTTCTGTGCAATCTTCGCCATCTGCGACAGCTCGTCGCCTTCTAGACCTATGGAATCCGCCATATGAAGCGCTTCGTAACTTCTCAAACCCAAGATCGGATCTACGGGTCTTTTGACTATCTTGTCGGGATGTTCTTCTGCGACCTCTTCTATGTTCATTCCGCCCTCGGTGGTCATTATCAGCGTGGGCCTCTTGTTCTCTCTGTCCATGACCATGCCGACGTAATACTCGTTCTCTATCTCGGCCTGATCCGCGACGAGTATCTTTTCGACTTCCAGCCCTCGTATCTCTTTGTTGAAAAGTTCTTCAGCTTTTTCAACGGCTCCCTCTCTATTATCGGCGAACAAGATACCGCCGGCTTTTCCCCTCTTTCCAACTGTGACCTGTGATTTCAGAACGACGGGTTCGTCGACCTCTTTTATCTCCTCTGGATCCTCGATCAGATAGCTGTCAGCGACCGGTATGCCATAATCCTCAAAAATTTCCGCAGCTTGATACTCTTGAAGTTTCATATTTTATTCCTCTCGATTACGTTTTAGCTCGTAAATCGATACGGGTTATAAAATAGTTACGTGCTATACTCAATCCTATTGCCCAAATAAAGATATTAACATATTCCGATTAAATCATCCTCTTACTATCTCAAGGTTCAAGCTGAAAGTTCCATAACTACAATATCCTCCAGAAGTCGTAGAACTTCAACAGATGGACAGAATCAGTTAAACCAATCCTTTAAGGCTAATCAGTTTCTGTGTAGATACAGTTCCTGTGTGTACAGATTTTCTTCCCCTCTCCGGTAACTAAATCACATCCGCATATAGGGCACTTTTCAGCTTCTTTTCCTCCTTCTCTAGGATTTTTTTGTATCTCCCTCTCAGATGGTTCATTCCATTTTCTATCTAATATCCTCTTCACTTGATCTCCCTCCCTACAGAGAGACTAATATAATGAAGATTGAAGTCAATATAAAAAGTTTTAGAGTAGTGAATGTGTTTGACTGCATATTGGTTTCAATAACT
>CAZPCW010000129.1:0-2158 GCA_964585175.1 uncultured Thermoplasmata archaeon | reverse complement strand
TGGAAGGATATCAGGATGCAGAATGTAAAAAATAAAAAGCATTAAATCCAATTAATGGATTTTCTAACCAGCATATTATCATTTAAACTGATTTTTATACATCTAAATTCTAGATGATATTGATTTGTATAGATAATCATAGAACTTAATTATATGCTTTTAACTTTATTGTGTTAATATGAGAAAAAGGATGAAAATATGAAGAAGGATATCAAGGAACATTGGAATGACATATCTTCCAATTACCAGCAGGCTAGAGAAATAAATTTAGAAGACGTGCAATATGGACCAAAAGCACCCACCGAGGAAACTCTAAATTTCCTGGGTGACGTAGATGGTAAAGACATCCTGGAGATGGGGTGCGGTGGTGGAGAGATATCTATAGCTTTAGCCAAGAAGGGCGCAAACTGCATCGGAGTAGATATATCTGAAGAGCAGCTAAAGATCGCAAGAGATCGAGCTGAAAAAGAAAGTGTTGAAGTTAAATTCAAGAAGGACGACATAGAAAATCTAGAAATGATAGATTCTCGGAGTAAGGACCTAGTTATCTCCGTTTTCGCCTTCGACTGGGCCCAGAACATAGATCTCGTTTTTGAAGAAGCTTACAGAGTTTTGAGAGAAAAGGGCATCTTAGTTTTTTCTATGCAGCATCCTTTCTATAATTGCTTCTCAGAACCTGACGATGAATTCAAGCTTGTGAGGCCGTACTATGAAAGGGAGAATGAAGAAGAAGGTATAAAGTACAAACTTCCGACAGTAGGTGATCTGGTAAATGGTCTGACTGAAGCTGGATTTGAGATAAAGAGGCTTTTAGAGCCTGAACCCGTTGACGAACCTCAGTTCAAAGATGAGGATTCCTATTATCCTCTGGAAAGGCTTGAGATGATACCGGCTACTATAATTTTCAAGGTGGTGAAGAAAAATCAATAAGTCTAAAATTATCAGAAACGTTCAACCATGATCATTTTTGAATGTAAACACCCATGTTAGCTCTATTACTTTCTTCCCCTACAAATCTCCAGAAGTTTTTGGGTTTTTTCTCGACTATGTTCTCGATTTCATCAAGTGTTAGAAGATTTTCGCCTTCCAAGACAAGTTTAAATCTTTTCCGGTGATCATCCTCGTCTATCTTTTCCCAATTCTGGTATGCGTATTTGGTGAAGAGATTGGGATAATTGAATATCAAAAAGCCATTCTCGTTTACTTGCTCCCATAGATTGGCGATTGCACTCTCAATATCTTTGATGTAGTGAAGGGTGGCTATACAGGTCACTACGTCATATCTTCTTTCTACTTTGATATTTGGTAAACTTTTAACTTTAAATTTTAGATTAGAGAGTTCATTTTTTCTTTTGTTATCATTTACTATCGGCTTTGCTGAGTCGTATCCGGTAAAATTGATCTCCGGATACTTTTCAGCTAGAATGAACAGCATTCGAGCCGGTCCACATCCGAAGTCTGCCATATTATAAATCTGAAATTCTTTGATAAACTGAGAGAGGCGATCAGCCATCCTTTTGCTTCCTTCTTTCATTTCCTCGTTTTCCCCATGATCTTTCCAGTATTCGTCCCAATCTATGGTATGTTTGTATTCCTGTGGCATTTTCCTTTATTTAATCTCTCGATGTTTAGAAAATTTTCGGTATAAGTTCTCTATTAAGTCTCTAATGTTATGAAAAAATTATTTATATTCAAAATTAGGTAAGAAATTATGAGCGAGATGATCCCTAGAAAAAATATTGAAGAGTTGGAGAACCGCTGTAGGGAAGCGTATAAAGACGCTGAGAGTGTCATCCATGGATGGGGTCATGCCTATAGAGTTGCTGAAGGGACCAAATGGTTAGTTAAAATGAAAAATAAGTCTAAAGGGGATCTGGATTTGGCTTATGTTGCAGGTCTGCTGCATGATATAGTCAGACCGATTGATGAAGAAAGATGCCATGCAGAGGCAAGTGCAGAAAAAGCTAGAGAGATATTGATTGATTTTAATTTTCAGGAAGAACATATCTCAAAGATATGTAAAGCTGTTAAAGATCATAGGTATCCCAAGAAAGATTGGGATTCTACATTGCATCAATCTGTATTCTTAGCTGATGAAATATTCGAGCAGATGGGCGCATACCTGGACTTCCGTGCATGTGTCTGGGTAGGCGAGGAA
>CAZPCW010000128.1:0-2203 GCA_964585175.1 uncultured Thermoplasmata archaeon | reverse complement strand
GCATAATCTATTTATTTCTATATCTTTTTACCAAGGATGTGAAAGGATGCTCGATGATACTGAGAAGATGGAAGAGATAGATGAAGACGATATGCTCGAAGTTCTAGAGAGATTCCCCGAACATATCGAGGAAGTTGTGGAGGAAGCCGAATTCAACTTGTTGCCTTTCCAACCGGACAATATAGTCGTAACCGGGATGGGGGGCTCCGCTATCGTAGGAGATACCCTGAAGAGTTTTTTAGCTAACAGGATCCAGATCCCGATCTATGTAAATCGTGATTATACTCTGCCTTCCTTCGTCAACGAAGATACTTTGGTGATAGTGGTTTCATATTCTGGTAATACCGAAGAGACACTCAGCGCGGCTAGAAAAGGAATAGAGGAAGGCGCAAAAGTGGTCGCTATTAGCTCTAATGGAGAATTGAAGAAGATATGTGAAGAGAGAGGTATAGTTTTCCTAGAAGCTCCTTCAGGCTATCCCCCGAGAGCCGCATTCGCTTTCATGTTCATACCCGTACTTTTGCTTCTTTCTGAGATCCAGGTTTACGATTCGGATGTAGATATCATTGACTCCGTTTCCCGTTTAAAGGATCTGAGAGATGACATAAAGGTGGATATTCCGACGGAAGAGAACGAGGCTAAAAAACTTGCTAAACGGATACACGGTAAAATACCTATAATTTACGGTCATTCGATCTACAACGCGGTGGCGAATCGGTGGCACACCCAATTCAACGAGAATGCCGAAGTCCTATCTTGGTACGGAGCTATTCCGGAGATGAACCACAACGAGATAGTTGGCTGGAAGGGTGATGAAAACACTGAAGAATTTATCCCGATCCTTTTGAGAGATGAGAAGGAAGATGAGAAAATAAAACAGCGAATCCAATCCACCAAAGAACTCGTTCTTGAAGGAGAGGTAGACGATATAATAGAAGTGTGGACCGATGCCGACACACAGTTGGCTAGAATACTGTCCCTGGTTTATCTCGGTGATTACATAAGCATCTATCTAGCGCTTTTGAGAGAAAAAGATCCTTCTCCAGTAAAGATAATAGATAAATTGAAAGAAAACCTGTAGTTCAATCGAACTTTTCGTCACCTACGTGGTGAAGACTCATCACGACTTTGCCTTCCTGAGCTTCTATCATGTGTTTTCCCGTAGCCATAGCTTTACCGACAGCTAGAGGCTTTTTGTGCTCCACATCTCTAATCCAGACAAGATCATTTTCTTGAATGTTTTCGTCCGCGTCCACTATACCGGGGGCCATTATGTCCGCACCATTATAAACGAACTCCACAGCACCCATGTCCACAGTAACGTACCTCTTCGTAGGTTCGATCTGTAGGAAACCCTTTATCGTGGGGAAGACTTCACCTTCAAAAAAAGTGGCTATCGGTTCTTTATCGAGAAGCAGGACTTCGCCTACTTCAGTGTCTGCTACATCGACAGGTTCTTCTTCGCTGAAAGGAGAATCCCCCAACTTTTCTTCCATCTCTTTAGAGTGATCCTCAACATCTTTGTCCTTGAGACGGTGTTGATTTTTCAGTTCCATCGTCTGTGGATTGAAATATCTGTATAAATCTTTTGGGAATCTTCGCTTGTTTTTCCCTGCTGCATCTACTTTCTAAAACCACTTCCAGCCGTGTTTCTTGTAGATGTGTCCCGCGAAGTAAACTAACGCTGTTACGGATACCCATAGTATTATCAGGAGTATGAATGTCTCGTAGAGACCTCTCCCTTCCAAACCCGGGATGAATTTTTTCCCTTCTAAAAGTAGAACTATAGCTAGGGAACCATAGGCTCGCGCGCCGAAGGCGGGAAACAGTATTTTCAGGTGCAACTTCATCACAACTATTCCGAGTATGAGATAGAGAATCAAACCCGAAAGAAGTAGGTAAGATATCTCGATCGACGCTAGCAGTAATATGAACGATAAAAGGTTGTAGAAAACAGTGGATCTGCTCACATAATGTTTCTCTACAACTATCCCGAAGACCAGTATTACGATCACTCCGCCGAGTGCTGCCTGAAAAGAGTTTAACAAAGGCATGTTCAAAACAACATAAAAAGAAGGTTATATTTAAAACCTCCAAGAGATGCGTGGGGGAAACTAAAGAGTTCGGGCACTAAATTTTTGTACTTCTACTAGAAATGAACCCTCATAGTGGTAAACCGATATGAAGATAGAGGACCTCGATA
>CAZPCW010000127.1:0-2217 GCA_964585175.1 uncultured Thermoplasmata archaeon | reverse complement strand
CGCCGTCGTAGTCCACAACAGCGTCGAGCCGGTTCAAAGCGTCGTAATAATACTCAGTAGTCCTGCCGAACTGGTCATTCGTCTCTATCATGTTGCCCGCGCTATCATACTCGTAGCTGATAGAGTGTTCCTCGCCGGACGCCCATTCCGTACTCTTTACAGAAGTCCTTCCGAGCGGATCTTTCTTCTCTACCACTTTCTTAACGCGCGGCGCGTCACTTTCAGTGGAATCAGTGGGTGACTGACCCTTTTCACTTTTTAACTTCGGATCAGCTAATAATAAAAATGCCCTATAAAACCATCTAAGAGATTATAACCTTTTCAGACCCTCTTCTTAAAAATTGGCTTTAATTGATCATATCTCGATGTCCTAAATCCTCAAAGATCTGCTTGAGGATTTTGATTCCGTCAGGGAGTTCTCTATATATGGAAGAAACCTTGACCTCTTTACCTTTTTTTACCTGTTTGGTTAGAGTTTCTAATTCGTTATTTAGTCTGTTAGTCACAGTGCTACGGTGTGTGTTGGTATCCATCGATAGAACTCCCTTATTTTTCCTAGCAACCGTACAATTCCATAGAATCTCTAAACTTGTAGAATCCAACCTACCTATCTCTGCTCTATCTACTTTCATAATTGCCCTCATCATGTCTTTCTTTTCAACTTTATCTTTGTCTTTAGTCCTAAAAATTGTCCATGCCTTGTTTGTATATTTGAAAAATTTTCGCAGATTACCAAGTGATCTGATAGAAGCAAGTTCGATAGTTTTATTTTCAAAGGGGAAATCAAATTCCTCATCCAAAACCGTCTTTTCCATCCTCCTCTTTAAAAACATCCCAAGTTCTTCTTTATTCAAACTCTGGGGTAGTGTTATAAGGTCGGAGGTAGAGAATTCTCTCAGATTAGCTGTTTCTTTATTTCGCTGATATGTGTCCGAAAAGAATACGATACCCCCGCTTTCGAATAGAGACTCAAGGTCAGTGTAGAAATCATATGCCTTTTCGTTATTCAGTTTGTCTATATTGTCTATGAGGACTAAATCCTTTTCCTTGATTTCTTTTTCCTCCATCCTCATGAATTCCTCATAGTTCTTTAATAGAACTGTATTCAAATCAAACTCTTTAGCAATAGCTTTAACGTGTATCAAAAGACTAGATTTCCCAGTTCCTATACCACCTATTATCGGAGTTACCACTTTTTTCTTCTCAAAATCAGGAGTGAGGAGAACCTTTATCTCTTCTATCTCTTCCTTCCTATCGATGAACAGGAGATCGAGCTGATCCTCTCTCACTGGGTCCAACACAAAGGGATCCTCTTCAAATTTCATTTTTTCACCTTGTAAATATTGTGAATGTTACTACATGTTACGAATGTTATAAATGTTATGTACGCTGGGATTTTAAACATGTTAACAAATATCCAACATGTTCTGGTTTTCCCTTTAATATATCTTTTAGCCAATATATTCTAGTCAAAACGTATGATTATTTCTAGTATTACCGTGGTCGGTCAAAGTATCCTCGTCGATACTCTATTCATTTTCATCTCTTTTTCCTGAAATATTTGAATACAAAGAGGATTACCAGTACGGACGATGCAATTAGATTTATCGATATCACTTCTATAATCGAGTAAAAAAATAAAGATATGATTGTTAATCCAAAAAGCCCGGCTAACACTATTAAACCAACTTCAAAATTGGTAATTTTTTGGGATCTAAAATAAGTGACCATCTCATATAACAATACTCCAGTAATCATTCCTGAAAATATATTTTCTGCTCCAAGTATCATCATATCACCTCCTATATGATAAGGGCATTCGTTCCGAATAAAAATGGATCAGAATCCATAATAACCTTCCTTAGAAGAGTTAGGTTTTTCTGCTAATTTTTTGATAAACTTCCAAAAGGCGATCACAGAAGCTATTACCAATATAATATTAAGTACAGATATCAAAAGAAGGACCCCTCCAAAAACCAGCATCGAGATCAATAAAATTACATCTAAAAATGGGTAGAGTATTCTTTTATTTATAGTTAGATCATACCTTTTATACCACAACGCAAAGCCTCCTGATTCTAATGGAGTTTCTGGGTTTGATTTTTCATCTTTTTCTGGAAAAATAATTTTCACTGAATTCCTTAGAATCAACATAGAGGTGAATGTGACGTCCTCACCTCCCTGACCAGTTGATCAGGAAGGTGCTTCTGACCAAAG
>CAZPCW010000126.1:0-2268 GCA_964585175.1 uncultured Thermoplasmata archaeon | reverse complement strand
ATGACCCGTGAATGGAACCGGAAGCTCCGTCCTTTAGGTCGGAGAGGAGGTCACTATTATCGCTATGATCAAACCCACTAGATGTCGTTTCTTGTAGAAGGGTTTCTCCGATTTTTCCTTACTCGAAGATGAAGAATTATGATTTACATCGGTATTGTGATGATATAGAGATTTTATATCCATCTTTCTCACCCTAAGCTAAGGTGAAATTACCCCTCTAGTTCTAATTATAGTGGAAATTGGAACTTTTTAAACTAAAGTTCCAACATCCACAACTTGTAAAAGACACTAAAAAGTACAAAATGTCGTGTCTTTTACTATAAATCATAGATATCATCTGTTATTTATTAATTTGGACAGTCAGCTTTAATTTATTTGATATCTTGATAATAAATATATTTGTAGCTTATTCTTCCTTTGAAAACAAAATCAATTTGCCAAGAGAACCCCGAGAAAAGAACAATTAAGTAATGTAAGAATCACACATCGAGAACATGTACTTTTCAAGTCAGCGCCAGAATATGAAGTGGGCCCGGCCGGATTTGAACCGACGACCGTCTGGTTATGAGCCAGATGCTCCACCAACCTAAGCTACGGGCCCATTGCGTGAGAGGCAGTATCTCTTAATCATTAATCCTATTTAAGATTGATGATTTTTTAGATTTTTAATCAGAGATCCGCCCGAAAACTTGAAAAAAAGTGAGAGGCTGGGAAAATTATTTAAGAAAATATACACTTCCCAAAATATGAGCTTCTTGGATGCCCTAGAATGCACAGAGTGTGGGAAGAGATTTCGGACGAACGAGGTCCAGACGATCTGTGAAGAGTGTGAAGCGCCTATTTTCGCTAGATATGATCTAGAGAGTATAGATGATTCGATCAGTAAAGTCGATCTCATCGGTAGGGACCCTGATATGTGGAGATATAAGGAGTTCTTACCCATCGATGACACTGATAATATATTATCTCTAGGAGAAGGATTTACTCCGATAGATAGCCTCGACCAATTGGGAAAAGAGATAGGTATAAAAGAGTTGTATCTCAAAGACGAAGGAGTTCAGCCCACGGGCACTTTCAAAAGTAGAGGACTAGCTATGGGCGTGACTAGAGCAAAAGAATTGGGCATCGATAAGATCGCTATGCCTTCCGCGGGCAACGCTGCTGGAGCTCTCGCCGCTTATGGAGCTAGAGGAGGAATTGACACATACGTGATAATGCCGAAAAGCGCTCCGGAATCCTGTATTATAGAGAGCTATATGTTGGGAGCCGAGGTTTACCTAGTTGATGGACTTCTCCCTGAATGTGGAAACATAATCGAAGAGGGTAAAGAGAAATTTGACTGGTTTTCTATATCTACCACCAAAGAACCCTATAGAGTCGAAGGAAAGAAAACGATGGGTCTTGAAATAGCGGAGCAGTTCTCTTGGGAACTTCCCGATGTTATACTATATCCGACTGGGGGAGGAACCGGTTTGATCGGTATGTGGAAGGCTTTCCGGGAACTCAAAGAGATAGATTGGATCGACGAAAACGATCTTCCTCGAATGATCCCTGTACAAGCCGAAGGATGTGCTCCCATCGTGGAAGCCTACAATGAAGGGAGAGAGGAATCAAAACCCTGTGAAAATCCTGAAACTTTAGCCGACGGTATACAAGTACCCAAAGCTTTCGGTGACAAATTGATATTGAAGGCGATTGAAGAGAGTGGGGGTGTCGCGGTGTCGGTCAAAGATGAAGATATCTTGGAAAGCTCTAAAGAACTGGGCGGAAAAGAAGGAATTTTCGCATGTCCCGAGGGAGCCGCCACTCTAGCCGGAGCAAAGAAACTGATCGAAAAGGGAGATATTAAAGCTGATGAAAGTGTCCTTTTGTATAATACAGGCACGGGCCTAAAATACATCGATACATACACCGAAAACCTTGATATGGATCTACCGGTTATCGAATCTGTAGATGACATAACTATGGGATAAGAGGGACAGTTCTTTTAGATAACTACAGATGACCAAAAATGGTCAGTAGCAATTTAAAGACTGGGCTATGAACCTACCAATTATCTTGGTTCAAGGATATCACTTTAGATTATAGTGGAACTCGTAACTTTTTGAACCATGTTACGAGTTCCACAACTAGTAAAAGACACACAAAAGTACAAAATGTTGTGTCTTTTACTATAGGTAAAATTTATCTAATTTGAAGATGTTGACAAAACGATGAGCGAGGAGGAACTGCGGGAAGAAGTCGAGTCTTTAAAGAATCAAATCGAAA
>CAZPCW010000125.1:0-2285 GCA_964585175.1 uncultured Thermoplasmata archaeon | reverse complement strand
AGCACGAAGGGGTCTCTATGATAGCGATAGTAGATCCGGGTATAGGCAACATATCCAACGTGGAAAAAGTTCTAAACGGTAAAGTCACGGACGATCCCTACGAGATAGAAAAGGCGGATAAACTGGTTATCCCCGGTGTAGGGAATTTTACTACCGTCAGAAAAGCCTTGATGCCTCTTGAAGAAGTCATATCCGACTTCATCGCCGACGGCAAACCGTTTCTTGGAATTTGCCTCGGGATGCAGGTCCTTTACGGTTATAACGAGGAGAGCGGGTCTAAAGGTCTAGATATTCTAGATGGAAAAGTGAAAAAACTTTCAGACGAATACGCTCCACATATCGGTTGGAATACTGTAGAATATTTGAAGAACGATCCTTTGTTCGAAGATATACCCGACAGATCGTTTTTCTATTTTGTACACTCGTATAGAGTTGACACTGAAGAAAACATGATAGGCGAAACTCAGATATCTTCGGATGAAAGATTTCCGTCTGTGATCAAGAGAGGAAATGTTTACGGAACGCAGTTTCACCCTGAAAAGTCCGGTTCTAACGGAGTAAGGTTACTAAAGAATTTCAGATCTTTGGGGGATATATCATGAAAGTTTATCCTGCCATAGATATCTATGAAGGTGAAGTCGTGAGGCTGGAAAAGGGAAAAAGAGAAAATATGATTGCCTACGGCGACCCTATCGATTATGCTAAAAGATTTGAGAAGTTCGTCGACAAATTACACGTTGTCGATCTGGAAGGAAGTTTCGAAGGACGCCCAAAGAATCTCGATGTAGTTGAGCAGATAATACAGAACACCTCACTTGATATACAACTGGGGGGTGGTTTTCGAGAAATCGAGCAGATAGATGATGCGTACTCGGTTGGTGTTGAAAATGTGATCATCAGCACTAAAGCCTTCGATCAGTCCTTCTTACAAAGAGCCACAGAAAAATACGACGGGATAACGGTAAGTCTAGACGTCAAAAATGGCGAATTGGCAACTGAAGGATGGGAGAGAACGGTCGATATAGGACTAGAAGATGCATTTGATGGACTAATACCTTATGTGAACAGATTCATCTACACCGCGACCGGAAAAGACGGCTTGTTGGAAGGCATCGGCAGAGTTCCGGATTTGCCTAAAAAGGCGGAAACGATCTATGCTGGGGGAGTTACTTCGATAGAGGACGTGGAGAAATTGAAGGAATCAGATTTCGACGGATGTATCATAGGCAGAGCGCTGTACGAGGGAAAGCTTAGCATGAAGGAAGTTAGTGAGGTGATCGACTGATGCTTGCAAAAAGAATAATCGCGGCTTTAGATATAAAGGACGGCAGAGTCGTCAAGGGAGTGAATTTTAAAAATATCAGAGACGCTGGCGATCCTATAGAACTTGCGAAAGGATATGAAAAGGAAGGTATAGACGAGCTGGTATTTCTCGACATATCGGCCACGCAAGAAGGAAGAGATATACTTTACGAGCTAGTGGAAGAGGTGGCCCGAGAGCTTCATATACCTTTCACCGTGGGAGGCGGTGTTAGATCTTTAAACGGTATCGAAAGACTGATAAGGAATGGTGCGGACAAAGTCTTCATGAACACCGCGGCAGTTGAAGACCCGAGGTTGATCGAACGAGCTTCGAATCTGGTCGGTTCATCTAATCTAGTGGTGGCAATAGACGCTAAAAGGGAAGTCGATAAGTGGAAGGTTTACACTCACGGCGGCACAAAAGAGAGAGATCTTAGAGCTGCAGATTGGGTGGAAAATGTAGAGCACCTCGGAGCCGGCGAGATATTGTTGACTTCTATGGATACCGACGGCACCGAAGAGGGATTCGACATCCCTTTATCTAAAAAAGTTTCGAAGTCAACGAACATTCCGGTTATAGCTTCCGGCGGGGCCGGTTCTCCTGCAGATTTTTATGAAGTTTTCCAAAAAACTGAGGTTCAAGCCGCCTTGGGTGCTTCTATCTTCCACTATCAGGAGTACTCGGTCGAAGAGGTGAAAAAGTATCTCAAAGAAGGTGGTATCGATGTCAGATATTGATGAGGAAATAGATGATCTGGACTGGGAAAAGATGGAGCTAATACCGGCTGTAACTCAAGATGAGAACGGACAAGTGCTGATGTTGGCCTACATGGATAAAGAGGCTTTACGGAAGACTTTAGAGACGGGATACGCGCACTACTATTCCAGGAGTAAAGAAAGGATCTGGAAGAAAGGAGAAGTCAGCGGTAACGTTCAGAAAGTGAAAAAGATCAAAAAAGACTGCGACGAGGACGCTCTTCTGT
>CAZPCW010000124.1:0-2342 GCA_964585175.1 uncultured Thermoplasmata archaeon | reverse complement strand
TGGTGACCGCTACCGATTCAAAATCTATACCTTTTTCCTCTAACTCTTTAACCAACTCATCATGGCTATCCTTAACTATAATTCTATCTGGCTCCACAATAGCCACTACCTTTCCACTATACTTTTCTCTCAACTTTTTATAATTAGAATTCAACCATTCCTCGTTGCGGTGGAAGGCATCATTAGAGTTGATTTTGTTCTCCATATTGGTCACCTTTGTTCTCTACTTTACATAGGAATAGGGTATTAAAACTTTCGAGATCTTTGGATGATCATATACGAATTCATTACAGATGTGTTCATTAAATACTGTCTTCAGGTGTAGGACCTTGAAACTTAAGATTAATTATCGAAAACAAAACGTTTATAATGAAGGCTTAGTAATACTATAGTGTAACTATGACTTCCTTAAATGTTAAAATTCCCAACGATATGGAAGATGAAATCAATAAGTTCCTAGAGTCTCATCCATACTATATGAATAAAAGCGAACTAGTGAGAGACGCACTGCGACATATAATGTATGAAGAAAGGAAACTCTCTGAAGAGACATTAAAAGTGATCGAAAAAGGAAAAGAGCAGATAGAAAGAGACGAAGGATCTACACTTCAGGAAGTGAGGGAAGAATTGGATGGCTGAGGTCAAATTTACCGACCCAGCTAAGGAACAATTAGCTGATTTAGAGAAAGACGTTAGACTCAGGATCTATGATAAACTAGAGGAGATCAAAGATTTCACAGGAATATTTTTCATATTCCTGAACTCATTCGAGACAAGCTCTCATGATGGCCCGATCATTTTTTAGTTCAGTTGAAAGGCTATCCTTACTATAGATTGAGGATCGGAGATCATTGCGGAAGACATCAAGGATTTCATCCTTATGTCATCCACAATTAGTCAAAGACGTAAAAGAATCAAAAAATACGTCTTTGACAATATAGAGCAATAATACAGTGGAAAAAGGATAAAGATCAACTTTGGGTAGTCGCCGTAGGGCATAGGAAAAACATCTATGATAGAGATCTGTAAATGCTGTTATCTACAATCACCATCTATTTATTCCCGTCAATTTTTTGCTCCCTTTCCCCTTCTGAAAGGACGCCTCGTTTTATAGGTATACCTCTCTCAGTCAACTTTTTTTTCATCTCTTCTGTGGTGACACCAGCGATCTCTGCCGCCCTGTTCAAGGTTATCTCTCCTCTTTTGTATTCTTCCACAGCAAGAGCTAGCCTCAAGTCTGATCTTTCACGGAGTAGAGTTTTGAAAGCCTCCTTCTTGATACCCTCTTCAGAGAAGTACCCTTCTTCTACCAAGAGGTCGATCTTTTTCTCGATGCTCTTGCCCATATTTATATCACCGTATTTTTGCTATATAAATTCAAAGGAAAGTTGATTGAAATTTATTCAAATTCGTAGTATGTGAGTTGGTTGAATCTGCAGGATTTAATCCCTTGATCCTCGGACTAAGTCCTGCGGACACTGCTGTATGGATATTGTCTTCGGGGATCACGAGAACTTGATTCGAGTGAGATGAGGAATTTTTAATTCCTCTAGATGGATGTGCGTTCTTGGATTGCCTTTTTGTAGAGTTTGAGTTGGGATGCGTGTCTTTCTTCTTTGCGAGATTTGGCGAGATTTTAGTTTTATTATAATGTGTATTCGGCCCCTTTCCTTTTTTCTCGATCAAATTTAAATCCACAAGTTGTGAGAGTTCCCTGTTTGCCGTTCTCTCTGAAATTCCAAACATATCCTCATATTCAGACCTAGTGATGGATTCTTTCTCTTCAATACGTTTAAAAGCTTTCTTTTGTCTTTCGTTCAATCCTAGTTCTTCCATCTTTTCTTCAGTTAGAATTTTCTTTCTAATAGTCACAACAAAGCTAGCATCTGTTTCTTCAAATTCTGGTTCTGGAAGGCCGTGCTCTAAACACATATCAACCATTTCATTCGTACCAGTCCCCCACTGTTCTATCTTCTTTACCAGAAAGAACATCCTAGCGATTAGAGGATTTTTAGGGATAGACTCGTGTTTCTCCTTTAGACTTTCAGGAGTCAATGGCTCAGGAAGCTTACCGGGATTCCAAATCTCGATCCTATCATCAGAGATCCTCAATATAATCATCAGATAATCGTCAGATTTTAAGCTTATATCTAGTAGCTCTTACTTTTCCAACATTTTATAGAGTATTGGTTCTAAATAGGGAAAATCACGCCATGATTACCCAAATGGTTTCCATCTCTACTTATCGGAATTTTTTTCCGTTAAATTTCCGTTAAATTTCCGTTAAATCTACTTGTATTTCCTACCATGAGGTCTATACCTCCGTGGGCTATGTACATCAC
>CAZPCW010000123.1:0-2463 GCA_964585175.1 uncultured Thermoplasmata archaeon | reverse complement strand
AAGATTTCCTGGAAGGAAAGAGATTCGTCTTCACCGGCGCTTTGGACAATTATACCAGGAACGAAGCTTCCGAGCTTGTTGAAAAATTCGGCGGTAGAGTCACTTCCAGCGTGAGTGGAGTCACGGATTATTTAGTGGTCGGTGAAAATCCCGGATCTAAGTTGGAAACGGCTCAAGAAGAAGGCACCACCATATTGGAGGAGGAAGATTTCATCCAAATGGTAGAAGAAAAAGAACTGCCGTAATAAGTGAGTAATAAGACAATTTTTCAGCTCTATTTCTCGCTCACATAGGGATTCTCACTGATATAATATCTCAATTTCCATTCCGCAGCTTCATCAGCATAATCGATATTGATCCTTTTAGCCTCCTCTATTTGGAAGTCTTGATCTTCTTTTGACTCGCTGATAAAGAGCTCATCCTCTCTCAGATCCTCCCCGATCAGACTCTTATCTATATCCATGGCCATGCAGAGTTTTCCCGGACCGTTGGTTAGGTCATATCTTTTAGAACCGCTTATATCGTCGATATCTCTGCGTTTTTGCATCAATTTTACACCTTTTATCGGCTCTAAAGCCCTTATAAACACTGCCTCGGGCTCTCCTTCTTCTCCGGTAACCACGTTGAAACAGTGATACATGCCGTAAATGAGGTAGACGTAAGCGTGTCCCGGAGGACCGAACATCACTTCCGTCCTATCTGTTCTTGTATCTTCATAGGTGTGGGCAGCGGGATCGTCCTTACCCAAATAGGCTTCGGTTTCCACTATCTTTCCGACCGTTTTTCCTTCGGACGAATCATGAACTAGATCCTTTCCAAGAAGAGTTTTGGCTATCTCTTCGGTATCCCTTTCGTAAAAAAATCTATCTAGCTTTCTATACTCCATTTTCACTCTCAACAGATAGTTTTATCGTCTTTAAGTTTTGGTTTTTTACTTTAAGAAAGATCGCCGAAAAAATAAGGACATCATTTAATACCACGTCTCCTTTTCCTTAAAATAGTAGAGAAATCTTATTCGAGGTTTGAGACGATGGAAGCAGAAGAAATAGAGAACGAGCTTGAAAGAGAACTAGAAGGGACGGGCTGGAGTTTCAAATATTGGAATAAAGAGGATAGTTTTGAATTTCGAAATACCGGTGCGGCACTGAGTGAAGAAGACGCCGAAGAGAAGATAGATGAGTTTATAGAAGACTTGGACGAACTCTCACATAAACCGTTTCTTACCGGAAAACTGTGCCTCCAAAAAGAAGACGGGAGATTCATAAAGAAAAGGATAGAAGAGGACGGCGAGGTATCGAACGAAGGTCAAGAGATCACCGAAGAGGAAGCTAGAGATCTTCTAAAACAAAGCCTTGGCAGGATCGATAACGATCTGATTCCCACAAATCGCGCTGTAATAGATAGAGAGGAGATATTAGAGATCTATACGGAGAACGTTCGCGGATTAAGGATGGTCACCCTGAATATGAAGGAAGAAAAGATGTTGACCTTCCGAGACGACGGGGGTCTGCAGTTCGAGACCAGGTAATAACTTCAACCAAAATCCTCGAATTCTTCAAATTTTTCCGCCTTAGCTTTACATATCGGACAGACCGGCGGAGGGTCTTCTCTAGCTGCTAAATATCCACAGACAGTACACCGCCAAACTTTCACGTCTTCTTCTTTCCCCATCAATCCAGAACCTGATGATTCCTTTTCTTCATCAATACCTTCACTTTTAGCTTCCATAGCCGCTTCGGTAACTTCCGGAGACCGTCTTTCAGGGATAGGTCCCATCTTGGACGGATCCTCGACGACTTCTTCCGAAACGAAGAGTCCACAGTAGCACATCCCGTGTTCTTCAACATCCGCATCTCTGTATTCGCAAGGGCAAATTATGTCGGAATCATAGGTTTTGACACCACTAGCTTCTCTACACGGGCATGATGGATAACCATATCTTTCGACATTTTTTACCAAACCATCTAACAGATCGTCTAGCAGTTCATCGTCGGGACAAACGTAATAATCGTTCATCTCCGCATCTTTTTTAACATATTCTAACATCTCGTCCTTGTCAGTCATCACATAATGCCCCCCTTATTTCGTCCTCCTTGAAGCCTATTATGACCTCTTCACCTTCATCGATCACCATCGTCGGGCAGCTCATTTTAGAATTGTACTCTTTCAGTTCATCTTTAACTTCCTTCTTTTCGTCACCCTCGATTTGATCTATATCGATGTATTCGTATTCCACATCCAAAGATTTCAGCAGTTTCTTTACTTTTTTACACCATGCACATGTACTGATCGTAAATACTTTAACGTCTCTATCGTCTTTCTCCCCACTAATCTTTACTTTTTCTTCTGCACACATGATTCATGATATTAAGCTATGAAGATAAATAATTTTTGAGAGGTCACGAACAAAAGATTTATTATCAGCAACCAAAATATTTTAATTATTATGTCAGCTTCTCCCAC
>CAZPCW010000122.1:0-2629 GCA_964585175.1 uncultured Thermoplasmata archaeon | reverse complement strand
GGATATCGGTGTCTAGAGGGGCAGAACTACTCGATACGAACGTACATGAGATCTATCGGCTAGCTGAAAAGAAAGACGTGGAGATCGGGGCGACTATAGATCAATACGAGAAGGGAGAAAAGACCGCCGAAGAAGTGATCGAGTAGAAGATTGACCCTCTACAGTCGGTCGACCTTGGGAGTGTATAACTCGTCACGGCAATAATGAAATATTCACTGCCCCCACGCCTTCCAAGCTCCGCACAAGGTTGGATCTGCTCGACTCCGATAGATATGGCTTGATCGCCTGAAAGCTCTTCCATCCATCTTGAGCTATCACTTGACGAGGATTCCGAACTCTACTAAATGTTGGTGAGCGAAGAATCGACGCAGATCATGTGAGCTCACCTTCTTATAGATCTCATCACAGGTCTCTTTGTAGGCCGCCTTCGAAACGTTTTGAACTCTTTCTTGGATTCCTCAAAGACTAAAGAAATCACCGTACTAGTTAGGTAAAAGAGTATCTTCATTGGATAGATTATCCATCCGGATGACCATGTTGAGATCCGATGCCACCTTTTGAGGGACATAAGCCTACTGCTACTTCTTCTTACACTCTCCCTTTTCCTGGATCGGCCACTTGGAGGAAATTCATCAGTATGTCTCGAGTTTTAGTCCCTCTATTTTTTCAAAATGTTTGTGATTCCTTGTCAGGACTCGTTGATCGGTATTGATAACTATAGCTCCGATCATAACGTCCTCTCTATCTATTTTATCTCCGTTTTTTGTAAGGGCGGCACCTATCTCTCCAGAGAGCTTTCCATCTTCCGGATCAAAGCTTTCATGGGTCAACCCGTCCAGCAGCTCCCTGAGTTTTTCTAACTCCTTTTCCGACTGGTTTGAGAGATGAGCGCCTTCCCAGAGCTCCATTATGCTTATAGTTGTTATGACCGGATTTTCTTCTCCCGAATCAAACTTTTCGACCCACTCCTTTACTTCATCATCACCTTGGAGCAGATCTATAACGAAAGTCGTATCTACGATCATTATTTAGACTCCTCGTACAATCGACTCAATCTTTTTTCATGATGTTCCCTGTGCTCATCACGCCTTTCACGGATTGTATCCCTCAATTCAGACGCTTCTTCATCACTTAAGATCCCATAATAGTTTTCCAGCTTAACATCGCTACAGATCCTCTTAACGAGATCACTGAAGCTCTCGTTTTCCTTCTTATGCCTTTTTAATCTATCATATGCTTCCTCTGAAAGCGAGACCGTTTTAGTGGCCATATATTATAGATAATACACAGATGTGTATTAAAATTTAGGCTTTATTTGGTATGAGAATAACTTACTCTCTCCTCACACCCTTCAAGCTCCGCACAAGGTTGGACCTGCTCGGCTTTGAAAGGAGAAGAACCGGCGCAGATCGTGACTCGAGACCTCGCTGTAGATCTTATCACCGGTCTCCTCGTGAGCTGTGTCCGCAACCTTTTCTACCATCTTTCATCAACACAGAACACAGTCAGTAGTTCCAAGGTAAGATTTAAAGTGGAATAAAGGACTACAGTTGACAGATGAAACTAGAGTACGAAAAAGGGACAATAAGACTTGAAGGCGAGTACAACCTTCCTCATGGAAAGTGGGACGGTCGTGATGGATCTCAAAGTCAAAACCAAAGTCAAAACCAAAGCCAAAGCCAAAACCAGAGGGCCCAGGGCTTCCGATACAGGGATGTAGTGGAATATCTAGACAATTCTTCCCTTGAATATGAAGATGAAGTTCTAGATCTGATCCCGTGCCCCGATCTTTCCTGCAACGTGGAGTTGAGGGATTATCAGGAAGAATCTTTGAGCAGATGGCTTACAGATAGATCCGGGATCGTTGTACTTCCTACGGGCTCAGGAAAAACATTCCTTGGGATGAAAGTTATAGACGAGGTGAACGCACCCGCGTTCATCGTCGTTCCCACGTTGGATCTCGTGGACCAGTGGATGGAGGAACTTCGAAGATTCGATGTAGATATAGGAGAATATACGGGAAGAAAGAAGAGTTTGGAGCCTATAACGGTCTCGACCTACGATTCCGCTTATCTACATGCTGATGAGATCGGCAACAGGTTCAAACTCTTGATATGTGACGAAGTTCATCATCTCGCTGCCGAGAGTTACAGGCATATAGCGGAGTTCTTCGCTTCCCCTTTCAGGTTGGGTCTCACAGCCACCTACGAACGAGAAGATGGCAAACACCAGGATATGCAGGAACTGATGGGAGGTAAAGTGTTCGAACTGAAGACTGAAGATCTGGCCGGAGAGCACCTGGCCGATTATACTGTCGAACGTATCAGGGTGGATCTGAGAGAGGAGGAAAAGGAGGAGTACAGAGAGAAATTGGAGATATTTCAGGACTATCTGCGCTCGACGAACATAAAGATGAGAGGCGCGCAGGACTTCCAGAAAGTGGTGATGAGGAGCGGCAACGATCCTAAAGCTTGGAAAGCCGTCAGGGCTAGAAACGAAGCCCGTCAGATCGCCTACAATTCAAGGGCCAAATTGGACGAACTCGAGAACATATTGGAAGAAAGAAAAAATGATAAAGATAAAGATAAAGATAAAGATAAAGATAAAGATAAAGATAAAGATAAAGATA
>CAZPCW010000121.1:0-2686 GCA_964585175.1 uncultured Thermoplasmata archaeon | reverse complement strand
ATATTCAAGTCTTCCTTCATTCGTTATCACCCAACCCTTGTGTGAGTTCTTCATACTCATCGCCGTCGGAATCGTAAACTTTCACTTTTAAAGGCGTGTCTCCCATGGCTGAGTGTGTCGCGCAGGCCAAGCAGGGATCATATGCTCTGAATGCTCTTTCCACGCTATTCAGCATGCCGTCCTGGACGTCTCCACCATCGACGTATTTCTTCGCTGCGTCCCTAACGCTCATCGATATCACCGAGGCGTTGTGGTTCGTCGCGACTATCAAATTGGCGTTTTCGACAAGGCCGTCCTCGTCTAAGTCGTAATCGTGAATCAAAGTACCTCGAGCGGCTTCGACTATACCCACTCCACTTCCGGGTTCTCCCGGCTTATTCCTTATATTATCACTTTCGAGGTCCTCGTCATGGGCCATATCCTCCAAAATCTCGGCTGCCTGAAGCACTTCTATCAGACGAGCCCAGTGATAAGCCAATGTAGAATGAACCGGATAACCCAAAGTATCGAACATCTCTTCATACTCTTCCTGAGCCAGCTCGGTCTTCATGCCCTCACAGGCGTTTATCCTTCCGAGCGTGCCTACACGGTAAACACCGGAGTCTTCACCTTCTTCGAAACCTTCCCATCCTATCTCTTTCAGGTAAGGGAATTTCATATAACTGTAGGGTTCAGTATGCTCCCTGATCACGTCGGTGTAATCTATCCCGCTGAAGGAAGTGAAATCCTTTCCATCGGGATCGACCACGTTCACGACGCCTCCGGTATGGCTCAACTTTCCGTCTTCCGTAAGACCCATACTGTAAGTTTCGAGTCGGTCCTCTTTAATGGTATCTTCAAATTCGGCTAAAACCTCATCTTTGAACAGATCGAGGGTGAACTGAGCGAAGTCGACCATATCGCTGGTCAGTTCCACGAGTTCTTCTCTTTCTTCGCCACTCAAAGAATTCATCACGCCTCCGGGGACTCCGAACGCGGGATGTACCGACTTGCCGGCCAACATCCTGACTATCTTCTGACCTTTTCCTCTCTGTTTGATGACTTTTTTGCCTATCTCTTCACCGACTTCTCCGATGACGCCCAAAATGTTCCTTTCTCCTCTCGGCGCGTCGATCCCGACCAAAAAGTCGGGACTCGCTAGGTAGTAAAAGTGAAGGATGTGATCCGCAAATATGTAAGCGTTGTAAAATACTTCTCTCAGTTTTTTGGCGGGTTCCGTGGGCTCAACATCATACGCGTCGTCCAAAGCTTTGGTAGCGGCCAAGTGATGAGCTTCTGGACAGACCCCACATATTCTATTAGTTATATTGGGCATGTCTTCCGCCTTCCTCCCCTCGCAGAACTTTTCGAATCCCTTGTACTCGGGGACCTGCAGGTAGGCGTTCTCTACTTCTTTATCGTCATCCAAAAATATCTCTATCTTGCCGTGACCTTCCAATCTAGTTATCGGGTCTATCGATATTTTGTTTTCTTCCTCATCTTCACTCATCGAGATCACCTCTTTTGAACTGCATGATACTGCTGGGTAAACTGAACATATAGAACGAACCGGTCGGATCTCTAACGCTCTTCATTACTTCCATAACTTCTTCCTCGGTCCTGTCTTCTTCTCCTTCGATACCTATCACGGAAGCGAGTGCCGACGCCATCCTGCTTCCCTGATCTTTCACGTCTTTTACCGGGCCGTTGCATCCAACGCAGGGATGACCGACTTCGGGGCAAGCCGCTTCGCACATGCCCGCTGTAGCGGGACCCATGCACAGAACGCCCTGATCTAGGATACACTCATCTGTATCTATTTCCACTTCCTGAACTGGCTTCAATTCCTCTATCTTTTTCTCTTCTCTATCCATCGGGCATACGTCACAAACACTTTTGTCCGATATCAGATCAGTTTTACCGACTTCTGTGTCGTCGTCTAGTAATGCTGGAAGCGCCTCCTCCAATTGATTCGGTAAAGGCGGACATCCCGGTAGATAATAATCCACGTCGATTATCTCCTCTAAAGGTACGATATGTTCTAACAATTCCGGAAGTTCGAGTTCGCCCTCTTCGACTTCTGTGACTTTTTGAGGGAAAACGCCTTCTTCCGTGGTCTTGTTGGAATAACCCTTCTCTAATAATTCCTCATTATCTGATAAGTTGCCGAGACCGAACAGGCCTCCATTGACCGAACACGAACCGTAAGCGACTACCTCTTTCGCTTTATCTCTCAAAAGTTCGGCCATCTCCTTGTTCTCCTCGAGCCTCATGGAACCGTTTATGAACATGATGTCTATCTCGTCTTCACCCATCTCTTCAACGTCTTCATATTTGGGATCCATGGCGCATGGCCAGAACACTATTTCCGCTTGCTCAACAACATCGAGGATCATCTCATCTATATCTAATATACTTACCTGACAGCCTCCGCAGGCTCCGCACCAGTAGAAGCCTATCTTCTTTTTATCACTCATCTCCGTCACCTCCGACAGAACCGCCGTTCAGCTCCAAAGGCCCGATATCTTTTACTTCCTCGGTCATCTCTTCCATCACTTGGGCGAATTTTCCACCTTCTGCGGAAGAGATCCATTCCAATCTGAGCCTTTCGGGATTGATTCCAAAATCTTCCATCATCTCTTTGATCATCTCCGATTTTCTCATCGTTTTATAATTACCGTCTATGTAATGGCAGTCTCCAGGGTGA
>CAZPCW010000120.1:0-2860 GCA_964585175.1 uncultured Thermoplasmata archaeon | reverse complement strand
AGTAGATATTTCAGGAACATTGTTCCTGATATCACAGGAAAGAGTTGTTCTTTCCTGTAAGACGTCAAAGACGTATAAAATCACAAAAATGTTACGTCTTTGACTATAAGAAGGCAAAATGCCATCACTAAAAAAGTTGCGATAACGAAGGGTGGAGTGATACTGCCAGTTCGGAATCCAGCGTTTGACCAGGATAAACCTGTTAGATAAATGAAAAGAAGTGAAAGTAAAATTACAAAGGTACTCTGTACTATTTGGAAGTTAAAGAATGAGATATTAATTTTTTAATTACTTTCCTGAATAGAAAATGTAACCCGATGAACAATAGGAAGAGGAGGATGAACAAAAGTAATCTTTCATTCATTTAATCCACCACATAAGCATGTTCTTTCTGAAGGAGTATTTTTAAGGAAATATATAATTCATGGGGCTCGTCGATAAGGTATCACATCAGTGCCAGATGAGCACATAACCTTTATATAATTCTTAAACTGAATTACAAATCTACTATGGGTGCAAAAGCAACAACCGGAGGATTATTCGCCTTCATGATAGCGCTGTTCATCGCGATAGGATATCTGATAGGCGGAATTTTCATCGGTAACTGGATAGTAGGGACCCTATTATTCTTAGCTATCGCCGCAGTGATGAACATCATCTCCTATTTCTACAGCCACAAATTGATACTCCGCTCTCACAACGCCAAGATTATAGAAGAACAGGATAATCCGAGATTGTTCAAGCTTGTCAAAGATGTCGCATATGAAGCGGACATAGAGATGCCGAAGGTCGCGATAGTTCCCTCAGATACTCCCAACGCTTTCGCTACTGGGCGCAACGAAGACAATGCGGTCGTCGCGGCTACACAAGGCATACTTCGGACCCTGAACGACGAAGAACTCAAAGGTGTTTTAGCCCACGAGGTCGGACATATCAAGAACCGAGACATGATGGTGATGAGCATCGCCGCAACTCTAGCCGGAGCGATAACTCTCATAGCAAGGATGGTCTGGTTCCAGATGATCTTCAGCAGGAGAAGGGTGAACCCGATATTCCTTGTGGCTATGGTGTTAGCTCCTATCGGTGCGATCATAATCAAGTTGGCGATCTCTCGAAAGAGGGAGTTCGGAGCGGACAAAAAAGGTGCGGAGATATCTAAAAACCCGAATGCACTAGCAAGTGCACTGGAAAAGTTAGATGCGGAGAACAAGAACAACCCGATGAAGAGCAAGAACACGACTTCTTCATCCCTGTTCATCGTCAACCCGTTCAAATCTAGTACTTTCGTCAAGCTTTTCTCTTCCCATCCGCCGACTGAGGAAAGAGTTAAGCGCCTGAGAGAGATGGCGACAGAATTCAGCTATCTCTAAAAACTATTAATCCTTCACAAATCTATAAGTATCAATTCTATTTTTGGTAAGTTGTGACAGAAAAAGCTTCCGCCCCTGGCAAAGTCATATTATTCGGAGAGCATGCAGTGGTCTACGGTGAACCAGCTTTAGCTTTGGCTGTAAATAAAAGGACCACTTGCAAAATTTCACCTTCCGAATCTAAAACTTTCGTTAATGGTTATCCGATAGATAGAGAGTATCACAGCTATATCGTAGAATGTATAGATAAAGTGGGTACTGAAAAAGATTTAAAGATTCAAACAAAGAGCGAACTTCCCAGCGGCGCTGGCATGGGTTCTTCAGCTGCAGTAACCGTTTCCACTTTAGGAAGTTTGAAAAATTTTCTTGGAAAGGATCTTGACGAAGAGGATATAGCTAAAGGCTCCTTCGATATCGAGTGTAAAGTTCAGGGTGGTGCGAGTCCGATAGATACCTCCACTTCTACCCACGGTAACGCGGTCTTGGTATCGAAAGAAAAAGAAGAAGACTTCCTTTGGAAGATCGAAAGGCAAGATACTGTTTGGAATGTACATCATCGGGATATATCCGAAGCTGATTTTGTAGTCGGGGACACGGGCGTCCACTCCTCAACAGGGCCACTAGTAAAAAAAGTGCGTAAATTTTATGAAAAGAGTAACTTTGCAAGAGAGATCGTTGCAGATATAGGAGATATCGTTCTTGAAGGCGCATATTTTCTGAAACAGGGTGATCTGGAAAAGGTGGGCGAATTGATGGATAAAAATCATCGTCTTCTTTCTATCCTTGGAGTAAGTCATCCTAAGCTCGAGAAATTAATCAACGGGGCAAGAAAATACTCCTACGGAGCCAAACTGACGGGAGCCGGTGGTGGAGGTTCGATGATCGCCCTAACAGATGAACCGGAAAAAGTATCGGAAGAGATCGAGAAAAGAGGAGGAACATCCTACAAGATAAAATCCACAGAAAAAGGGCTAAAGCTAGACCAGTGAATTATTATCTAATAAACCCACTCTCGGGTTTTGGGGAAGGAAAGGGATTAAAGATCTAGAAAGGTTTTATCTTGTTTCTATCGATGCCGATCCCTTCGGGTGTTACCGCTATAAAGTTGTTGCCTACTCTTGCAATATCTCCAGAAACTTCGCTAGCAACCGCTTTTAGTTCGCTCTGTACTCTTTTTAAGGAATCTTCACTTCCCGCTATAGACTCTACATCTACTAACAGGATATTACCGTCATACACTTCTTCCGTCACGTCCCTAACGTCTTCATATCGATGAACTTCAGCTATTTTGATCAAAGTGTCCGCATCGAATACTTCTTCCTCACCTTCGTCTTCGGCCATGTGGGTGAGATCTATGTACTCTTCGGAACCGAGTTCGGGTCCCTTACCCTTCTTTTTCTTGAGGTGGGTCTTTTTCTTGATGAAGTCGCCTATCATGTCATTCACGTCCGACAGACTGATTGATGGCAAACAATAAAAATCTATCGGAA
>CAZPCW010000119.1:0-2919 GCA_964585175.1 uncultured Thermoplasmata archaeon | reverse complement strand
CGGCTCAGTAGAAAACCTTTTTCGTAGGAGTGCTTAGTTTTATCAATATTTTTAAATATAGAAATAGATAAGTGCATCCGAGTGCTGGCTGTCTGACGGTCAGTCCTGACAGCCAGCACTTGGAACGGGATGCACTCATGATATGTGAAAACCGATATATTAGCTTTAGCAAAGCTGTCAGGATGGTGGTGAAAACAAGCAACTTGCCTAAGTATACTAGTAAATATTCTCCAAAGAAGTATACAGTACCTCAGAAAATTACATTGCTTGCTTTGAAAGAGTATGAAGACAAAAGTTATAGACACTTCAAAGACTGGTTGATGGTTAGTGATAAAATTGTAGAGTTCCTAGATCTGCCAGAAATACCACACTTTACAACACTCAATAAATTCATGAATCGAATCGGAACTAATGTTGTTCAGAATATCATTGGTTTATTCAGTAACGATGAAATGGTCGATCTAGCGATTGATTCCACAGGAATGAGGCTAGAACATGGATCTTATTACTATACCAAACGGCTAAAACAGCTAGGTGTTGAAAGGACTCAGACTAACAAACATCTCAAATTGAGTATCGGTGTTGAAACCGATTCTCAATTTATCGTTTCATCAAAATTGAGACGTGGTCCAGCAAGTGATCATATTGACTTTGATTTACTGCTTAAAAAAGCTTCCAGTTGGTCAGATTTACAAACTGTCATAGCAGACAAAGGATATGATTCTGAACAGAATCATAAGATCGCTAGAGAAGAGTTCAACAGCAAGTCGATCATACCACCAAGAAATCAAGATGTACCTGTCCATAGAACAAAAGGATGGTACAGAAAGAAGATGAAAAGAAACTTCAACAAAGAAAAATACAACCAGAGAAACTTAGTCGAAACTGTTAATTCAGTCATCAAAAGAGTTATGGATGACTCTATTAAATCAAGAAATGTAAGAACTCAAAATAGAGAAATGCAATTCAAAATGCTAGCTTACAATGCTCATCGACAAGCGATGAGCATGTGTAGCTAAGGTTTTCTACTGAGCCGTGAGAGGGGGCTTTGGGACAAAAATATTCGAGAGGTGGGAGCTATAGAGGATCTAAGGATTCTGAGGAATTTTCTATTGGTCCTATATAATACGTAGCATCATACTTGTCCAGTAATCTTTTGAATTCTTCGACATCTTTTTCTCTCACGATAAAAACGCCATCCATCACCTTTTTGAATGGTATTTCATCTAGTAGGCCATCTCGGTGGTATACATATTCTCCATGGTTAGAGTAGTCTTTGTATCCATGTAAAGCTTGAGATAATTGAGTTGATTTTCCCCTATCAGATTGGCGGTAAACGACAATGGAACGACATATTGAACATGATCAGAGATCTAGTTGAACAAGCTGTTGAAAACTTGGAAATCAAATCTAAGAGCTATTCCGATTTCGGACTAGATACTTCCAATGGAACGAACACGATGATAAAGAACACAACAGCGGCCATCAAGGGGATATGGAGTCTATACCAATCACCTTCCTCGGAACCTAAAGAATACATATTCTGATCCAGCGAACCAAAGTAAACATTCCCCTTAGAGTCTACCGCAGGGGAGGAAAAGACTTCTCCTCCGGTTTCGTATTTCCATCTCTCTTTTCCATCTTCATCGACAGAGTAAAGATGGTTATCCGCTGATCCGAAATATATGTTACCCTCGCATCCAATAGCTGGTGAAGAGTGAACCGATCCTTTGGTCTTGAATTTCCATTTCAATTCCCCTTCGCTGTCGACCGCATAGGTATAGTTATCATTGGACCCAAAATATATAGTGCCGTTCTTTCCGATCGCTGGAGAGGAAAAAATACTGTCTTCCGTCTGGAAAGTCCATCTTTTTTCTCCGGATTCATTTAAAGAATACAATTTACCGTTGTGGCTTCCAAAATAAACATTACCTTCTTCGTCCAAAGCGGGGGATGAGAGTACCCAAGAAGTAGTTGCTGACTCAACGGTGTAATTCCAGATCGGTTTACCGGTTGGAGTCAAAACCTCCAACTGTCCCCAGTTCACATATGGGACTTTAAGTCCAAAATAGATTCGGCCCTCGTCGTCTACGGCGGGCGTAGAGATGATATTTCCACCCGGGTTATAATTCCATTCTATAGAACCATCAGTGCTCAAAGAAAAGAGCATCGTATATTCTCTCGCGATCAGAACAGACCCGTTATCCGTTATCACCGGGGAGGACAGTATCCGTTCCTTCCTTGGAGCGCCCCCTTCTTCAAATCCCAGATACATCGACCACCTTTCAGTTCCCTTTGGAGTGAGCGAGTAAAAATATCCTTTTAGATCTCCAAAGTATATGTTACCGTTAGAGTCTACGGCCGGACTGCTCTCTATACCTCCCGAGGCATTAAATTTCCATTCGAGTGCTCCATCAGAGCTAAAAGAATATAGATAACCGTCAACAGAACCCACATATATGTTTCCTTCGGGTCCTATAACCGGGGAAGAATATACTTTACCTCCTACAGTATAATTCCATCTATGTTCCCCAGAACATTCCTTTTCTGCTCCAAAATTCGTAGATGTATGAGTCCTTCTTCCGCCGAAAACTGGCCATGGGCTGTTTTTTCCATCTTCAGTTTTCCCCTTACCGATCACCATGATAGTGCTGGAGATAAACAACAAACAGACAACAAGTATAACAACCACGCTTCTTTTAGATGTATTAGAGATCATCTTAAAGGAGATTTACACCATCCCACCTATTTTTATTTTTCCGTGCCCGAAACATATTGTGTTATCTGCGACAATACTGTAGCATACTGGAATGACAGGGGCCCACATTTACAAAGATCCTTGTCCTTCATATCAAAAATGGTCTGTGACATCCTCCTCCACCTAACTCGCTACGCTCGTTAGGAAGAGGCTTCCAGCCT
>CAZPCW010000118.1:0-2927 GCA_964585175.1 uncultured Thermoplasmata archaeon | reverse complement strand
CAGCTTCGTTACTCCGTACACGTCCTTCCTTATAACCGTCGATTCAGATGAGACAAGTAGTGAAGAAGGTGATGTTGATAAATCTCCTGGTGATGACACCGACTCTAACGATTCAGATTCCAATTTAGATGGGAGGGACGATGGCGATTATGGGGAAACTGATGGTGATGCGGCTGATGATGATGCAGCTGCTGGTGACAGGGCTGAGGATGACGGTATTGGTAGTAGCTCTTTGACCTCCCTAGTCGGTAAGATCCTTATAATCATGATAAGTGGAGCGGCAGTTTTCGGTGCCCTACTTTACAAGAAAAAGGGCTCTAGATCTAGAAACAGATACGATAAGAGGGAATCTGATGATGAGGAGGACTGGTCAGAATACTACAATAGGAACAGGTGATATTTTATCTATAAAGCTATAATCGAGGGAATAATATGATGAAGAAAACGTTTGCCATCGCACTTTGTCTCCTACTGATCACCTGTCCAGTTTTTACATCTATAGGGGGCGAGGCCACTGATGAAAATAAAAATGTTGGTGAGAATGAAGATAAAAGTAAAGGTGAGAGTGTCTCTCTAGAGGATGAAAGCGTCGCTCAAGACGACCCAATAGAAATCCTCGACTGGCACGACTTGGACGCAGTAAGAGAGAACCTAAGCGACGACTACATTTTGACGAACGATCTAGATGAAAATACGGCAGGTTATGACGACTATAACACCGCATTAGAGAATTATGAAGTCAAGGAAGATGCTGGAGAGGAAGAAGAAACTTGGGAAGAGGGCGATACGATAGAGATACCCTTTGATGATAAAAATTATGATTCGGTATTAGCAGTTGAAGATGAGGACGGTAACCCAATAAGTCATACAGTAGGGCAGGACACGATCACAATAGATGAGGATACTGGAGAAAGATACATTCATGTAACCTATGAAAATGCTGTTGTAGGTTTTGAACCAATAGGAGATGATGAGAACCCATTTACAGGCACTTTCTACGGAAAAGACCACAAGATAAGTGACCTTTATTTAAACCGTCCCGATGATCATTTTGTAGGGCTGTTTGGGTATACCAATGATGGTGCAGAGATTAGCGACGTAGGAGCTGTAGATGTATCCGTGAGTGGAAAAAAACGTGTGGGCGCTCTCGTAGGATATCACGACGGTGAGCAGGTAAATGACTCTTATACGGTCGGTAATGTAAGCGGAAAGGAGTATATAGGGGGACTTGTGGGAGTTAATACTGGTACGTTGTCCAATTCGTATGCAGTGGGTAACGTTAGTGGAAAGAGTATAGTAAGTAGAGTAGGCGGGTTCGTAGGAGATAACGTTGGAACGGTGAACAACTCCTATGCAACCAGTGAGGTAATCGGAGAAAATAATGTAGGTGGACTTGTAGGACGAAATTTTGAGGGATCAGTTTCAAACTCATATGCTACTGGTACCGTGAGCGGGAACAGTAGAATAGGGGGACTCGTAGGATATAACGAACAAAGCATTGTTTCCAATTCATATTCAACAGGAGAAGTCAACGGAGATGAGCATGTAGGCGGACTTATTGGAGATAACGAGGGTACTGTGCTCACCTCTTATGCAACTGGTCATGTGAGTGGAAATGGTGCTGTGGGCGGACTCACGGGAGATAACGCTGGCACTGTGAAAAATTCGTATGCAGCCGGTCACGTGAACGGAGATGCTAATGTAGGTGGACTCGTGGGATACAACAGGGAAGGCACGGTAGAGAACTCCTATTGGGATATCGAGGCTTCTGGGATAGAAGATAGCAACGGTGGAACAGGACTAATCACCGACGAGATGACAGGAGAAGAAGCCCAACAAAATATGGACGGTTTCGATTTCGAAGAGATCTGGGAAAAAGTCAAGAAAGGTCAAGAAGATGCTGAAGAGGATGGATATCCCATCCTTCAAGAGTTAAGCAGAGATGAGCAACTCACATATGTATACCCAAAAGAAGAATACATACTCACTATAAACATCGAAGGAAATGGAACAGTAGAAGTGAACGGAGAAGAGATAGAAGACGGCTGGACCGGCGAATTCGAGGAAGGTACTAATGTCACGCTAAAAGCTTTACCAGTACAAGACGAAAATTGGGATTTCGTCGAGTGGACCGGAGATTTTGAAAAAAAGAGTGACGAGATAACAATAACGATAGCCGACGACAATAAGATTACAGCCCATTTTGAGAGAGAAAAAACCGGGTCCTCTCTGCTCCCAAAAGAGCCAAGACCTGAAGATGAGGCCGAAGGTGTTGGTGATCACGAAGTAAATGTAAATCTTAGTGTCCTTGTTGAGCATGAAGTCGAAAGGAAAATGGACGTTGAATTTTACGATGCCTCAAATGATGATTTGATAGGAGTTGACAAAAACGTCGAGAGTGGAGAGCGGGCCAATATAACGTGGAAGGGACTTGCTAATGCCGCCAGATACGAGTGGTATGCCGTTACGGATGATGGAGAAGAGACTGCCCGATCGGATAGCTGGAGATTCCTGACATGGGGTGAGCAAGAAGAATCTAAGGTAACAACTGATAGGGTAGACAATGTAACAGTGAATTCGACTACTTTACACGGCACTCTTGACCATATGGGTACAACTTTTGCCGTGGATGTGTTCTTTGAGTGGAGAAAATCTGACGACAATACGTGGAATGAAACTCTTAAGCAAACTATGAATTCAGAAGGTAAATTCCATCATGAGTTAATGGATCTACAACCTGAAACCAAGTATGAGTTCAGATCTGTAAGTGATCACAGTGGATCTGGTAGCGTCTTAACATTCACAACAAAACCAGAAACTGAAAGTCACAATATAACCATTGATATCAGGGGAAAAGGTACAGTAAAAGTGGATGGGGGAGAAATTGAAACCGGATGGACTCACGAATACGAGGAGGGTGCTGAAGT
>CAZPCW010000117.1:0-3003 GCA_964585175.1 uncultured Thermoplasmata archaeon | reverse complement strand
GATGATGTATAAATTGTTGAGAATCCCAATAGTCCTGATAAGAATGACCGTCAGTAAAGGAATAGAAACAAGTTTTTCCTCCAATCTTTCAACTGAAAACCGTGATATGACCAAGGATGCTCCGAGAGACAACGAAAGATTTACTGTGATAAAAGCAACGGGATGGATAGACAGAAAGAAACCCATTATAGGATTGAGTTCTTGAATAGATGGGCTTTTGTTTATACCAAAAAGAGTCGTGAATATATCTATTAATGTTATAATCAAGATCAAAATGAACAGAGACAAAACTACATCGTCTTCACCGAACCAGAATGCCTTGTACTCTTGAAGCCCCATTATCTCCTCAAGGTACTCGACTTCAATTAATGTTTTTGTTTTTCCATCAGATTCCTTCAGATACTAGAAGAATTGAAAGGGCCAAAAAAGGTAGAAACTCATACCCCGCACATTCAGTTAAAAAACACTTTAATCACTATAATAGGAGTAAAGTATATAAGGGACCTTGACTTTGTTCATTATGATGAAGAGAAATATGATCAAATACCCCTTGGAAAATACACGAACCAAGATTTTGAATGAAATGTTGAGCCGTGATCTAACGGCGATTAACCTAGTAGATATATTGGAAATAAACGAAAGCGCGGTCAGGAGACATCTCAATAAATTGGAAAACGAGGGATTCGTCGAGAGCTACTTCGAGAAAGCGGATAAGGGAAGGCCAAAAAAGTTCTTCACTATCACCGATGAGGGAGAAGAATTGTTCCCGAAAGAAACCGAACTTATATTGAACACGCTGATAAAAAATATGAAAGATCAGTTAGGAAAGGAAACTTTAGAGGAATTTTCTGATCTAGTAGTCGAAGATTTGAAGGAGTACTTTCCAGAGATCGAAGAAGAGGAAGATTTAGAGAATAAGATCGCCAAAGTGGTAAATGCTTCGGACGAGCTCGGATTTTACTCTTCATATGATAGAGAAAACGATCATTATTCGATCGTTTATGAGAACTGTGTTTTCGGTGATCTTCCACAAGAGCAGGCGGCATGGCTGTGTAAGATCCACGTGAAGATAATCGATGATCTCTTGGGAGAAGTCGATATAGAGCAGAAAAAATCCATGCTCGAAGGAGATAAAGTTTGTTTGCAAAAAATAGGTGAATGATATGAAGAGAGAGATTATAAGTATAGATCACGAAGAGTGTACCGGGTGCGGCGACTGTATCAAAGGATGTCCTGAAGGTGCGCTCCAAATAATTGACGGAAAGGCGAGATTGGTGAACGAAGCATTCTGTGACGGTTTAGGGGCCTGTATCGGCGACTGTCCAGAAGATGCGATAAACATAGAAAAAAGAGAAGCGGAGCCTTACGACGAAAAAAGTGTAGTAGAAAATATGGTGGACCAGGGAGAAAAAGTATTGAAAGCTCATCTCCAGCACCTAAAAGAGCACGATCAGAATGAACTTCTGTTAGAAGCTATCGACCATCTAGAGGAGATAGGTGTTGAAAACCCCCTGAGAAACGAAGAGATAAAAACAGCATGCGGTTGTCCTTCTTCCGAACCCGAAAGATGGGAAGTGGAAGATGAAAAAGAAAAAAAAGAAGGTAGGTTGGACTCTCGGTTACAGCAGTGGCCGGTTCAACTTCATTTGGTTCCAGTAGAGGCGGGTTATTTTGACGACTCGGACCTCGTGATTGCTGCAGATTGCGTTCCCTTCGCATATCCTAATTTCCATCCGGATTTTTTGGAGGACAGCTCTTTGATAATAGCATGTCCGAAGTTGGACGATACGGATAAATATCTGGAAAAATTGACGGAGATCTTCAAGAGAAATGATATAAACAGACTGAAAGTAGTTCACATGGAAGTGCCGTGCTGTTTCGGTCTTAAAAATCTAGTTAATAACGCGTTATCTGAATCGGGTAAAGATGTACCTGTAGAGGACATCACGATATCTGTTAAAGGTAAAAAGAAATGAGGTTTGAAAAAATGGAAACAATAGACTTAGATGAAATAGAGGCGGACGAGAAAAATTTCAGCCCTAATAGACTGATCCAACAGGACGAAGTAGAAGTCGTTCTTTTGGCTTTCAGTCCCGGTCAGGGTTTGAAAGAGCACACAACTCCTGTAGACGTATTTTTCTATGTAGTGGAAGGAACAGCGGAGATCCAAGTTGGCGACAAGATAAAACAAGTCGAAGAAAATAACATAGTTCTCAGTCCCAAGAACATTCCGCACAACGTGAAAAATACTTCAGAAGAGGACACGAAGGTGATGGTAGTTAAAACGCCAAATCCTAAGTAAACTAAGTAAAAAACCTATTCTCTTTTATTTACCCACTCTACTAGTGGTTCTAATTTTTCATGCAGTTCTCTCCCATCGCTAGTTAGAGTATATGTGACTTTAGGAGGTACTGATTCCTCCACATCTCTATTCACGAGATCTTCCTCACCCAGTTCTTTTAGCCGATCCGACAAAGATTTAGGACTGATACCGTTTAGAGATCTCTGAAGCTCATTGAAGCGATAACCTTCTTCTTTTTCTCCCAGATGGCTGATTATGCATATCGTCCATTTCTTAGAAACGATATCTATTATACCCTCGACCGGGCATAAGCACGGATCGGTGTTTTCACAGCAGCTTCTTCCTTCATCTGACATCGAGTTCACCTACTATAGATTTTTAAACCTCGTGTACCCCATTAAACTCCTCAATTTAAATACTTTACCATTTGTAGTTAGTAACGGAATGATATCATGAGTGGAGATTGCTGCGGGTCTGAGAAAAGCCATAAAGGTAAAGGACATCATAAGAAGGGACACCACAAGAAAGGACACGGGAAAAAAGGGTGCAATTGTGGATGCGGCTGTCACAGCTGGAGAAATTTCAGAACTAAACAAGAGATGATCGACGAGTTAGAGGACTACAAAAGTGAACTCGAAAAAGAATTGAAGGCTGTAGAAGAAAGGATAGAGGAATTAAAATAAAATCTTTAAACCAAACCT
>CAZPCW010000116.1:0-3090 GCA_964585175.1 uncultured Thermoplasmata archaeon | reverse complement strand
CCGAAGATAAAGAATATATCACTGAACTGGGACATCTGCTGTTTAAAGTCCTCTAGAACGTCTTTCTTATTGTCTCCTGCCTCAAGAACACTATACTCTGGATTCTCGTTCAATAGAACTTCTATATCCGAGTATATTTGATCGCTGTATTCGATCCCACTCTCAACACCACCAACCGATGTGACCCTCACATAATTGATCTGCTGAGGAAGGTTCAAGGCTATCTGTGCATCCCTCAGTGGCATGATCACTTTCCCGCTTCCACGGAAGGCCGCTCTTCCCTCATTTTCGATCACATCTTTCACAGTAAAATCTCTGCCCTGTGGGAATCCAGAGCTGTATAATAGAAGTAGGTCCTCTTTTTCAGCCTCTAGATCCTCTGCCAGTACAGTATCTATATATATCTCACCCTGGTTCAGATCCGGTTCGAAGCTTTTACCTCCTTTGTAGAATGGATCGAACCCCTCGCTCTCATCGAAGTCCATGCCCAAGAGTCGTACATTAGGTTGTGATAACCTTGAATTCTGATTGAAAATGGATGTTGAACCGTGGACTTCTCCGCTCACTCCTTCTACATTATCGATATCAAGTATGTCGGTTTTAAGGTCCATGTAAGTGGTTTGATTTATTGGGATCAGTGTTCCTTCCGAAGTAGTGTTGTAAACCGTGACGTCGGTCTGCTGCCATTCGTCGTATATGTCACTTTCAACCATGTTATCCATCGTATCTCCGACGCCGAAAGACGAAGAGATTATCGCAGTGGCTATCATCAGCCCCAGGATAACGATCACTGTGTTGGTTTTCCTGCGGAATATGTTCCTGAATCCCATCTTGAATAGTACCTGGTGTCGTAAGGCGTCTACCATCACTATAGCTACAATTACGGCTATTATCAGGAGTAAAGGTAATATCATCTCCTTCACTCCCCGTTATTCAGATCTTTTTTGACCAGGCCGCTTTCCATGTGGATCGTCCTTTCCGCCCTCTCCGCCACCCTGTCCTCGTGGGTAACGATGATCATCGTGTGGCCGTTCTTCTCGTTCAACTTACACAAGATGTCCATTATCTTGTCCGATGATTCCGTGTCGAGATCACCAGTAGGCTCGTCGGCCCAGATTATATCGGGCTCGTTGACGATAGCTCTTGCGATCGTCACGCGCTGCCTCTCTCCACCGGATAGAGCTGATGGCCTATGGTCGTACCTGTGGCTCAGACCGACCAAATCCAGTGCCTCTTCGGCTTTTTCCCTCGCATCTTTAGTTTTCTCGGCGAGGAGCAGCGGGAGTTCGACGTTTTCGACGGCAGATAAAACTGGAAGAAGATTGTAGAACTGGAATACGAAACCCATGTTTGAAGCTCTCATCTCGGTCTTTTTATTATCTGATAGAGAGTTGAGCTCCTCTTCTCCTATCCAGACACCTCCTTCAGAGATGTCGTCAAGACCGGAAAGGCAGTTCAACAGCGTGGTCTTCCCACATCCAGAAGGCCCCATTATAGCTACCATCTCTCCTTTTTTAATCGTCAGATCAACCCCCCTCAAAGCGTGGACCTTCACTTCTCCTTCGTATGACTTGTGCATCTTTTTTGATCTTATCATATCTGTAGACATCATCTTCACTTCCTTAAAGAGAGAAGGACTACACCCTAATAAACCGATGTTCTGAAGGGGGATGAAAAAAACGGTGATCTCAAAAATTGTGTGTCTCTTTTATCAATAAGGCGGTTCAAAAAGAGGAAAGGCCGTGTGTTCAATGCGACTATTCTTCTTTCCTAACATATGTCCAAAGGAGGGCTCCGATCACGATCCCACTGATCAGTCCTGCGCTCGCTCCTAATGAAAAAGTGTCGAGATATGAGATGTCCATGCTCCAACCGCTCAAAAGACCGACCGATATCCCTACCGATGTTCCCCAGCCCATGGCGAAAGGGACGACCCGCCAATTTTTTTCACCGAACCATCCCTTGATCAGAACAAGAGAGCTTATCGTTCCGATGAGTATTCCAACCGCGACGCCTTGAGTAAAGACGAACGTGAGGTCTATCTCGAGAGATGCGCCTCCGACGGTCCAAATCGTAGTCCATAGACCTCCACCCAGTATGAGACCTACAGCGAAGCCTATGGATCCTATATTTTCAGGGATCTCTTCACCCATAGAAAGGGGATTGAAGTGATGGGATATGTAGTTTTCGTAGTTCTTTTCTCCGTTCATCGAAACAGATCAGAACTGCTTCCTACCGAATAGCCATATAGCTATGGACAGCAGTAAGATCGTCGTGACCGCTCCAACAGCTACAGCAAATATGTTTTCGTTCGAGACCTCGAACAATGCCGGCAAAGCTGGGAGTATAGATATCTGGTTTCCACCATATATGACGAGTACCGCACCTACGAGGACGGATGGCGAGAGAACGCCGATAAGCACTCCGGCCGAGGCCGAGATCGCCATCATCGATAAACTGATGATTATCGAGTCTACGATACTGCTCAACATACCTTCCGGGATACCTCCGAACCGGTAGTAATCGATGCCCAAGCCGAGCATCAGTGAGATGGAAACGGCTATGGCGATACACACATAAACGGCTAAGAACTTCGAGACAAGTATGTCTCTTCTTTTTATAGGCCTGATCAGGAATAAGTCATAGACCTTGTTCCCCTTTTCATTGATTATAGACACGGCTAGCATCACCGCTCCCAAAGTACCTGCTATACTTGAAACTATTAGTGAAGTCGTCACGGTCAAAGGCAGGTCCTCCCCCGTATCGGGAGAGAAAAGGAAGAACAATATGCTCAATACGGGGAGTCCGATCCATAGAACCATCATGACCTTAGATTTGTAAAATCCGCAAAGTTCGTCCTTGAAAAGTATAGATAAGCTCATGACTACGCACTCTCCTGGACATATTTCATATAGAGTTCGTCAAGGTTCGGAGAAAGAGGACCATAATTTTTTACGCTGTAGTCCATATCCACGAGCTTTTTCAATACCGCTTTTGACGCCGCTGAAAGTTCTTTTTCCTCGTCTATATGCAGGTCCAATCTGGATCCGTCGGCGGTCTCGACCCTGTTCACCTCTTCGATGTCCGCTA
>CAZPCW010000115.1:0-3106 GCA_964585175.1 uncultured Thermoplasmata archaeon | reverse complement strand
CGAACAGCGTCAGTCCCCCTTCCACTCCAGACATCAATTTTCATCATTCTAGTCATCCATTTCACCTCTACGATCAGCGTCTGTTAACCATCTTCTTATTACGAACTGCGTCAGGTGACTCGCACACGAACGTCGTCTGTTAGCTGACGCAGATCGCATACGAACGCTGTCAGTTATCTTCCTTTTTTCCAAACGCCCAACCACCTATTCTACACGCTCTCCCCCTCCACCAACCGCCTATCATAATCCAACTGACGGTTGGTGATCCCTCATCCAGTAAATAAAAATCGTCTCACACTTACCCAAAAATCATGTCCAACTTGCGGTTGATTTTCCCTCTTTCATTACGAATGCCGGTTGGTGGTTCGTACACGATATTCGGTTGGTAGCAACCGTAGTTCGTAACGCTCAACAACCGAATATTGTAACAAAGATAGGATCGATCCTTCTCTTATCTCTCTACTATTTTCCCCTTGATACGCCCCTCCTCCCTCTCTGACTGCTTTTAGGTCCTAAAACCGACACAACTACTACGAGTTCCAAACTTGAGTACAATTTACAAGTACAGACGTTCTATGGATTCTCTTAAGGTTTCTTTATCTACTCCGACCAAATTCGAAGCATTATTGATAACCTCTTCATCTATTTTGTCTTCTAACTTTTTCAAATCTTTTTCAGCAACGATTTTGTTTATTTTTTCAACCATCTCACCGAATTCACTAGGATACCAAAGTAAAGCATGGAGATCACATACATCCTTGACTCTCTTATGTTCCTTATCTCGTTGAGGGACAGATCTTATTTTCATTGCTGCCAATAAATCGATGTCACAAATTTTGGAAGATGCAGAGTTACCCCATTCCACATATGGTTCAAGTGGTTCTGCCTTGTCATTTTCAAACGCTTGCTCCAGTAGTGGTTCTGATGGTGGCTTGAACCCAAACGTATCTTTGAAAGTTTCAAGTTTCTCACTATCTGGTATTATATCGACAAAAACAGAAAAGATATCGTGTAATGGCATTTCTTTTGACTGCTCTTCAGTTATTACTTCTCCCGTTTTTCTATTGAAGTATTTTACAAAACCAAATCTACTCCTCTCATATCCTAACTCGTTTTCTATAGAATCCAACGTTTTCCCTACAGCGCTATTTCTCATCTGAGTTTCATCCCAATTAGAATCTATATGAATTCCAAGGTCTATATCTCTAGAGCCGATGTAGTCTCTGCCATGATTCTTTTTGAAATCTATATTGACGTGAAAATAAACGGCCCACCCACCGACTAAACATATAGGAGGGTTCCCGGCAGATAGAACATCCTCTAGTTCATCCTTTGAAAAATCTGTTATATCACGATTATAATATTCAAATACCATTTCCTTCACTCCTGTGATATTTATCTATCATCTTCATAGCTGCTTCTTTGCAGTGACCTCCTTCTAAACGAAGGTCTAAAATCAATTGAGGTATAGATACAACATAAAACTCTTGAATTTTTTCTAAACCGTAGAAAACATGTTCATCTGTTAATCTAATCCTAGAATCACCGCCACCGATTAAACCCCTTTTCTTGACCATATCTAACCATTCCTCCCTATCAGCTCCTTTTATATAAAAATCGACAAGAGATGGAAATAGAAATCCTTGTAAAAGGTTTTCTGCTTTATAAGTCGTGAGAGCGTACTCTAACTCAGTTTCTTTCAATAATTCTGAGATACTCTGGAAAGAAACCTCTATGGAATTCGATTCTATATGCACTTTTTCCCATTCTGAATATAGGCCTTCATGATCTAAAACCTTGGTATCCACTATGAGGCCTTTTTCTTCTAGTCTAGACGTGTATTCTCTACACCAGGGTTCGGACACTTTAGCTTCTTTAGCGATTCTATATTTCGTAATGTTTTCCGAAGAAGAAAGTAAAACTCTCAATATCCTCTCTTTTTTGAAACCTCTCTTTCTCTCCGGTTTATCGAGCATCATAATACATAGACTAAGCGCCACCTTTATATAATTAACCTATGCATAGGTAATTTGATTAATTTAAATACTTAACCTATGTAGATGGGATCCAAAAACTCCTGGAAAAACCCCTAAGCAAATTTAAAAATCTCTTGAGCTAAAACGACTTGAACTCCTTCTTAAAACACTCGCCCTTTTTCTCTTAGCTCCACCTCTGTCCCCCTCACCCCCTTCGGGCTTTCCATCCCACCAGACGCCCATCATAATCCGAACGCCGTCAGCTCTTCCCACTGTCCAGAGGGATAATACCCGCGCTCGAGTCACTCCGAAAAACCCTACGATCAGCGTCTGTTAACCATCTTCTCATTACGAACAACGTCAGGTGACTCGCACACGAACAACGTCTGCTAACTGACGCAGATCGTACACGTCGACAGCATCTATGATCTGTCGAGCGGAGGAATATGATTCCTCCAAAAAGGACGTCAGGTAGTTTTCTGTTTTTTACTCATACGCCCTACTTGTCCATTCTATATGCTCTCCCAGTCCACCTCTAATCAACCCAAATATTATATCAATCCTATTTTTTCCTCGTTCCAGTTGATATCAATGAGATGCCCCAACTGTTCCAACGACGAAAACACGATCAAAGCGGGTCTACGCAGCACATCTAAAGGCAAGGTCCAAAAGTATTACTGCAAAGACTGCGAGACCTACTTCTCAGGTACTAAAAGATCGAAAACACAGTATCCTGAGCATGTAATCTTATACACTTTACAACAGTACAACCGAGGTCATCCGGTAACAGAAGCCAAAAAACTCACCGGAAAGAGATATCAGTATTCTCCGCCTCGAAGCACTATCTACACATGGATAGATCGCTACAAGGACACTCTTACCTTTCTAAAACTCAGAAAAAACTACGATGTGCATCCTGAGGAACTGACAACAACTCACGAGCTAAAACATAAGCAGGTCTATCCATTCTCCTATCACAACCTCAAGCTGAACATGCATTCCAAACAGCGCCCAGAACTCAGAAGGTACATCAACTGGATAGAACGCTCCCTCCCAAGAGATATGTTCTTAGAAGGCCCACGCTGCTCCTCGCTTGAAATCGATCATGACTTAGATACCGAGGAAAAAGA
>CAZPCW010000114.1:0-3417 GCA_964585175.1 uncultured Thermoplasmata archaeon | reverse complement strand
AAGATAGAAACCTTCAGATTTTAATATCACCTCTTATCTTGCCAATCGGATGAAAAAGCTAACGCTGATTCTGGTTGTGATGCTTATCCTACCGATAATGCCTGTCTCCCAGGCAAGTGGAGATGACGGTCTTAAGATAAAAGAAGTTTATTACAATACCGGACCTGAATGCGAATTCCTCACGCTCGAAAATTGGGGCGGAGAACGAAACTTTGAAGACGTGACTTTGACAAATGGGAAGGAAGAGATACAGCTTCCAGATTTTAGGTTAGATGATACTGAGAAACTGGTTATTTCGGAAGATGATGAAAAGTACGAAGAGATATGGGGTGAAAAACCGGATCTGACCTGGGATGGCGGTTCAAGTGAGATAGACGGTGAATTCTCTCTTCCTGATGAAAGAGGAAAGCTTATCTTAAAAAGAAACGGAGACAGCATCGATTCATTTTATTACGGAGAAGTTGATGAAAAGAAAAGTTGGGAAGGTGAGAGCACTGAGAAACTTCCGGAGGGTACCTATGCGAGAAGGAGATCACAGGATACCGATAGTAAGGAGGATTGGGAATGGGAGAGAGAATGGAATGTTGGTCATTCCGACTTTGAGCCTAAAGAGATCGATTATGAAGGGGAAGCGGTGGCATTCACATCACCCGACAGCTCCTTCAACTCCATCATGTCTTTTCTTAACAATGTAAATTCCTCTCTTTGGATCAGTATTTATAAGATGACGGATCTGAGGATAGCGGACAAGATAGCGGCCCTCTCAGAAAGAGGAGTAAACGTTAAAGTTTTAGCAGAGGGTAGTCCCGTCAACGGTATATCTAAAAAGGCAGAGCATTCACTTCACCTGATAGAAAAAAGCGGTGGTGAAGTACGATTATCTGGTAAAGACGGATATTCACCGTATAATTACCTCCACTCGAAATATATGGTGAGAGACAATGAATCTCTATTTTTAGCCTCTGAGAATTTAGTAAGATCTTCCTTTTCATCGAGCAAAAGTTTTGGCAACCGAGGATGGGGCACTATACTCAGCTCTAAAGATTTAGCCAACTACTACCGACGGGTATTCAAAAATGATTGGGGATTTGGACGAGAATTTCAAGGGGAAGAGGAAATCGACAAAAAGCCGGAATATGACGAGGGCAATTACTTTGCCAAGTTCGACAGAAAACAGATAACGGGAACATTTGAGGTCACACCAGTGCTATCACCAGATACAAGCACTTCTGAAAGCACGATCTTAGATATGATCAAAGGTGCAGAGGACTCTATATATGTTCAACAATATTATATTAGGCACTGGGAAAATGGTAAGAACCCATACTTAAAGGCCGTAAAGGAAGCCGCTGAGAGAGGCGTCGAGGTCAAAGTCCTTCTTGACTCCAGCCATTATAATGTTAAAGGAGAGGAAGAGGGAAACGATGAGCTTCGGGATGAATTGAACGAATTTGCGAGGAAAAACGATCTAAAAATGGAAGCGAGGTTGTTATCACAGTACAAAGGATTGATGAAGACCCATACTAAAGGGATGATCGTAGACGAGAGAAAAGTCCTGATCTCCTCGATAAATTGGAACGCTAACTCTATGCTTCAGAATAGAGAGGCAGGGGTAATAATAGAAAGTGAACAGGTAGGTGATTACTTTTCCGATGTATTTTTAGATGATTGGCACGACTATATCGAACCCATCGCCGACGCAGGCGAAAATCGGACCGTTCAAACCAGCAAAGAAGTTCTCTTGACCGCTGAAAACAGCTGGGACGATCACAGGATAGTCGAGTATCGCTGGGATATCGATGATGATGGTGATTTTGAAAAGAACGGTAAAAAAGTGAGAACCGACTTCTCTGAAGAAGCCGAACACGAAATCACTCTTGTAGTAGAGGATGTAGAGGGGAATAAAGATAAAGACACATTTAAAATGAAAGTCAAAAAAGAAAACGATGGGATCGAATTCAGTAAATTAGCGAGTTGGTTTATTTTGGGTCTACCGGCTATAGTTATAACACTATTCTTGGTACATACTACATTGATCAACAGATCCTAGGTACTGGATCACCCACCGGTTTTTCAAGTATCCGTTTACCTCCGACACCCGTCCGCATCACAACTCCATCTATATCTTCTTTTACTTCTCCGATCACGGCCGCGTTTTTCCCGTTTTCAGTTTTCCTTATCGCGGAAAGCACTTTTTTCGCCTTGGAGGGATTGACCGCTAGAACGAATTTACCTTCGTTTCCTATAGCTAGAGGATCTACACCCAACATTTCACTCGCGGATTCGACCCATCTCTTGATAGGTACTTTTTTCTCTTCGATTTCGATCCCCAGTGAGGATTTTTCCGCCAGTTCATTCAGCGTGTTTGCCAGACCTCCTCTTGTTGGATCTTTGGCAGAAGCTATACCTCCGATATTTAGTCCTGTTTCCATCAGCTCGCTTAGTGGGGAAACATCGCTGACGACGTCTCCTTCAAACCCGTAACCTTCTCTTTCGGATAGGACGGTGATACCGTGATCACCCACCGAACCCGTAACTATGATCTTGTCGCCCGGGTTTAGATTATCATCTGAAAGCCATCGGGTCTTTCTACCTCCGGCCATCTGAAGGTTCTCGTCCATCAAGGGGTGTCTTTTGCCTATGCCGGAAGTCGTAAAGATAGGTTCGTCTATATCGTCCTTTTCTACCACTTTCGTATCCCCAGTAACGATTTGCGTATCTACCTGCTTCAGGATTTTCGAAGTGCTTTTGAGCATCTTTTCCAAGTCTGACATCGGGTAACCCTCGGGTACAACCATCGCCAAGGAGAGACCTAAAGGTTCAGCTCCCATGGCAAGAAGATCATTTATAGTTCCGGAGACTGAAAGCTTACCTAGATCGCCGCCAGGAAAGAAAACAGGCTTTACCGTATGGCTGTCCGTAGTGAATACGATATCGTCTATAACGGAAGAATCGTCTAGGTTGGATAGTGATATCTCACCCTCATCATTTCCAAAAAAGGGCATTATATGTTCGCTTATCAACTCTTCCATTTTCTCTCCGCCGGCTCCATCCGCTAGGCTGATATTTTTTTCCGATGATTGAGACATCTGAACACCACTCTTTAGTTCTTTGAATCCCCTTTACTTTGTCTTGCTTTAAAAGGCTTTTTATAATCTTAAGTGTTCGTAATCACCGTGTTCAAAATAGGCAAGATAGACAAGACGGCGGCTATCATCACCCTTACGCTAGGCATAATCACCGTAATAGCTCTTTACTATTTAAGGCCGGAAGGAGCCTTTTTAATAATAATGCTCTGGTTATTGGTCCCAGTATTTTTAAAAAAATTTTTAGATTTTATCCGAAAAAAGTTGAATTCCAAGGGGCTCAGTAGAAAACCTTAGCTACACATGCTCATCGCTTGTCGATGAGCATTGT
>CAZPCW010000113.1:0-3503 GCA_964585175.1 uncultured Thermoplasmata archaeon | reverse complement strand
CTCTTCTCCCTCGAAGCAAGTTCTCGGGATCCTAGAGGACTAACGTCCTCTTCTCGCTCGGAAGGTATTCCTCGCGATGCGGATGTTGGAACTTTAGTTTAAAAAGTTCCAACTTCCACTATAATTCACCCCGCCTATTCTATATCTAATCTAGGCGTGACTTCCTCTTTAATATTTTCGATTTTGTAGTCGTCTTCTATAGTGGTTATCGTATCCATCCTTTCGATCCTCTTCGCTGCTTCATAAGTATCTATCGGGACCGATATGAGCGGGATGTTCTGTCTGTCAGCTCTAGAGATGATATTGCTGGGCGGTATTATATCATTCGTAAGAACCAGACCAGATGTGCCTTCGTCTAGAGATGCCAATATAACGTCCGTCCTGTCCCCTCCGGTAACTATCAATTTTCTATTTTCCTGGAAAGCGGGATTTCGCACCATCTCGTCGGCGCTCATCGCACCTACATAAACGTTCTCCACGATGTTATCGAGACCATCCTCTCCCGCAACGACCTTACCGAAGAGCATATCGTTTATGAATCTCATCCTGGTGAGATCAAGACTCGACATCTCAGGTATAGTTCCTAGAACATCAAGTCCCATCTCTTCTATATCATTGATGACGAAATCTTCAGTTTCTTCCAGAGATTCGACTTTATTCAGCACTACTCCTTTGAGTTCTGCGCCGGCTCTTTCAAAATAGTTGGTGACCGTGGTCAATTTGTCGAGTATCTCGGTACCTGTATCGCTGGTCACCAGCACTACTTCCGCGTCGATCATATTGGAAAGAGAAAGAGGATCCAAATTGATAGAGGAACCGAATCCCCAATGTTTTCCAGTTTCGATGATCATTCCTTCTTTACCTTCGGAAAGTTCCTCTATCCTTTCCTGTATCTTATCTTGGATCGTCTCCTGATCGTAGGCGTACTTGATCTTAGAATGATCGAAACCGATACAGAATTTTTCGTAATCAGTGTCCAACTCTAAAACGTTCTTGAACAATTTAGTATCATAATCTATGAGCCTTTTCTTTTTGTATATCGGTCTATCTCCGAATGGCTTGAAGTAATTCAAAGATTTGTCTTCTCCTAGAGCCATCCCCAAACCGACGGTCGTTTTTCCAGCATCTTCTTCCGTTGAAGATATTATGAGATTTTCCATTTCATATCACCTACTTTCAAGATTTATAGCAACATCTACAGCCTTGCATCCTTCTCCTCTATCGAATGCTTTAATCGGGTTGAGATCCATCTCTGCGATTTCGTCCACTTCATTCATCAAATAGGATATCCTATATATAACATCTGCTAATGAATCAATGTCTTTTCTCTCTTCACCCCTTGCACCGACTAGAACAGGGAAAGAATCTATCTGACCGATCATCCTTCTAGCTTCTTTTTTCGCTATCGGCGACACTCTGAACTCGACGTCCTCCAGCACTTCTACATAAACTCCACCGAGGCCGAACATCACCAGCGGACCGAAAGAGCTGTCTCTCGATCCTCCGACTATCGTTTCTTCCCCGCCTTCGAGCATCTTCGCTACCGATATACCGCTTATGTGCGCGTCGGGATATTGTTCTCTACAGTTCGAATAGATAGCCTGGTAGGCGTCAACGACTTCTTCCTCATTCTCTAGATTCAAAGCGAGTCCTCCGGCATCGGACTTGTGGACTATGTCTTCTGAAACGACTTTCATAACTACGGGATAACCTATATCTTCCGCAACTTCGACCGCTTCATCTATCGAATTCACTACCTCACCTTCGGCCATAGGTATACCGGCCATATCTAGTATCTCTCTAGCTTCGTCTTCGAGCAGTGTCAATCTATCTTTATCTCTTATCTCATTAAGTTTTTCCTTGATCTTATCTACAGGTATATCCAAATCGATCTCCTCTTCCTTCTCCTGTTCTCTTTCGAGATATTTCCTCTTTTTGTAAAGCGCCCCCAAAGCCGAAACGCATTCGTACGTATCCGTATAGGCCGGTATCTTGTGTTTTCTCAGCCATTGAACACATTCCTGGACTTTTTTACCGCCAGTGAAAGTGTAAACGGATGCTTTCTCGTCTCCATACTCATCATATACTTCTTTAATGGCTTCGGCCACCTTCCAAGGATCGGCCGTGCCGGTTTCGCAGTAAAGTCCTATCACGGATCCTGTTTGGTCGCTCTCGAAAGCACTTCTCAGCGCCTTCTCATATTCTTCCTTTCCAGCTTGACCCGTGATATCTATAGGATTCTTTGTCGAGCCAAATGATGGTATCGAATCCTCAAATGTCTCTTTGAGATGAGTTTGATCGTCCAATAACTTAACGCCGTATTTTTCTGACGCGTCGGCGCTCAATACACCTATCCCTCCACCGTTGGTAACCACGACAGTATTCTCGTTTTCCGGTAAAGGTGAAGTAGAAAATGCTCTAGACCAATTGAACGCCTCGTTGAGATTTTCAGCTCTCAAAACACCGCACTGTTCAAAAGCGGAAGAGAATATTCGGTCGCTGCCCGCCAAAGATCCGGTATGTGAAGCTACAGCAGTTGCGCCTTTATCCGAACGACCGGATTTGATCACCACGACTGTTTTGTCATCCGGTAATTTTTTCACTTCTTCCATGAATTCTTTACCGTCTTTGAGACCCTCCATGTAGATCATTATAACGTCCGTTTCCTCGTCATCACTGAAGTAATCTACAAGATCGATATCGTCGATATCGGCTTTGTTACCTATACTTACTATGGAAGATAGGCCCAGATGCTGTTGAGCGGTCTTGCCTATCATCGCGATGCCTAGGGCGCCGCTCTGAGAAAGGAGTGCGATACTTCCCTTCTCTATTTCGGACGGGCCGAACGTGGCGTTCAGGTCCGTTTTGGCCGAGTAAATACCGAATACATTCGGTCCAAGCACTCTCATGCCGTATTTATTCGCTTCTTCAGTTAGCTCTTCTTCCATTTCGACGTTGCCTACTTCGGAGAAGCCTGAAGATATCACGATCGCATGTTTTACGCCTTTTTCACCGCATTCATGGATAGCGTCCTTGACTATCTTCGCCGGAACAACGATGACCGCGAGGTCGACGCCATCCGGTAAGTCCTCGATAGACTCGTATATCTCTTCTCCAAGAACCTCTCCACCTTTTGGATTTACCGGATAAACTTCGCCATCATATTCTGATTGTTTGATGTTTGAAAAAAGTGTATAACCAACTTTTCCTTCCTTTCTGGAAGCACCGATAACCGCTATAGAATCAGGATTGAACAGCCTTTCAAGATCGTTTTGTTTCGATGCCATCAATTTTGAGAAGAAACGGTCCTTTATTAGTATTTTGGATTTTTTCGAAGAGGGGGGTATGTTTTAAAAATATAGAAGAACTCAGCGTTCGAGAATGGAAAGATTACTGATTGAGCTCTCATCGATCTTCGATGAACTCAGTTTTCACATCGATTTTTTTAAAGTGGTTATCTTTAGTGACCACGACGAAGTCGTTCTCCCTAGCTTGGGCCGCGA
>CAZPCW010000112.1:0-3612 GCA_964585175.1 uncultured Thermoplasmata archaeon | reverse complement strand
AGGCAAAAAAAGGTACTAAAAGCAGTGTCGATCTTATCGAAAAGGTGAGAACATTGATAAAATCGGCTGATGAGGAAATGAAGAAGGTGAGACTGAACACCTCTATCCGAGATGCAGTTGAAGCCCACCAAGAGAGAATGGAAGAAAAAAGAATGAAGATAGAAATAGAAAATCCAAACAAGTCTTTTTATGTTAGTGCCGGGTCCCTATTGAAGGAAGTTTTGTCTAACATCATCGAAAACGCCATCAAACATTCCGAAGGTGATAAAATAAAGATTTCTAATGAGAAAAGCGATGATAAAATCATATGCAGTATAGAGGACGATGGAAAAGGTATTCCCGACGACAAAAAAGAGGAGATCTTCGATAGAGGCTATACCACCGATGAAGAGAGAGGAACGGGACTGGGTTTATTCCTTTTGAGGGACTTAGTGGAGACATACGGAGGAAAAGTAGAAGTGCAGGATTCTGAACTCGGCGGGGCTAGATTTGATATATATCTTCAAGAGGCAGAATAGAAAATGGATAAAAAACTATTCTCATTCTCTAAGTATAGATGGATACTTCTTGCGGTTGTTTTGGCCGCTCTCTATTGGTCCATCGAATCCTTATTAGATGCTTTTTTCTTTTTTGATACCACTTTACTGATTGAGATATTCAATCCGGATTATCACGAGGTATGGATGCGTTCTATAGTGATAGTCATTGTAGTTGGGTTCGGAATTTACGTTCAATATACTATAAATAAATTGAAGAGTTCGGAAAAGGAGATCGAGGATCTCTATTCACTTTTGCTTTCAATAAGAAACGTGAATCAGTTCATCGTTCAAGAATCGGGTCTGGAAAAACTCATGCAAAAAACGGCAGAGATGCTACTAGAGACAAGAGGTTATATCGATACGACCGTAGCGATCTTAAAAGATGATGAGATAGAACCAGTGGCCCATTTTGGAGATCACGAGAAGAAAGAATGGTCGGTAAATCTAGACGGCAAAGGAGATCCGCCAAAGTGCATTAAAGAAATCTTAAAAAATAAAGAAATAAAAATAATAGATAGTACCGCAGAGTACTGCAAAAGGTGTGCATTTTGTGACCATAAAACAGATCACAAAACTATAGTGGTGCCTTTTATCCGCAAGGATACAGTCGTGGGAGCACTTATTGCCTGTATGAGTAGAGATCGAGAGATAAGGGAAGAGGAGATCAGCTTGATAAAAGAGATATCAAACGATCTAGCCTTCGCTAGAGAAAAGATACTTTCGGAAAGAAAAAGGAAAGAATCTGAGAGAAAGAGAGAATTTTTGAACACTACTTTGAAACAAGATCTTTTGAGTAAAACTCAGATTTCAACCGGATCTCTCCAATTGCTTGAGGATGAAGAAGACCTTTCCGAAGAAAGTAAAAATCATCTTGAAAAAGCTTTGATAAGCAATTTGGAAGCGATCGATATAATAGAAGAAGTTAAAAAACTCAAGAAAATTGACCAGATCGAAGAATCAGGTAGCACAGAGATGGGAAAAATGATAGAAAAAGCTGTGGAAGAAAGTCTGGAATTAAAAGAAAGAAAAGATGTTGAGATAAAATCGGATTTCGATAGTAAAAACTTAAAGGTGAAAGGAGATTATTCCGTGAAGCATATTTTTAAAAATTTGATCTACGCCAGAATAGAAAATGATTCCCACACCATACATATGTCTGTTATAGAAAAAGACGATGACGTTTTAGTCGAATTTAGAGATGACGGAGAAACGATTCCAGCACAGATAAAGAAAAACTTTCCAAAATCCAGCTATACTGGAAAATGGACTGGGATCAAGGGTTTTAGATATTATATAGTCGGTGAACTAGTCCAACATAATGATGCAAGAATCGAAATTTCTGATTCCAAGTTGGGTGGAGCCAGTTTCGAGTTGAGATTTGAAAAGATCGTATGAGAAAAGATTTATATTTCAATTCACCACAAATATTTTTAACTAATTCTCTTTTGCTTAAACGTGAATAAAAAGGAAGCTTCCGATGATGAAAAGCAATATGAAGTCTTGATAGTCGACGATGAAACGGAAATTTTGGAACTGCTCCGGGAGACTTTAGAGGTTGCCCAAACTATAGACTGTAATGTGACTATAGCGACTAACGGAAAGTACGGTCTCAAACATGTGATTGAGAGGCACTACGATATCGTATTATCGGACTATCAGATGCCCGGGATGAATGGAGTGGAATTTCTTAAAAGAGTGAAAGAAGAATCTCCCGAAACGCTCAGATTCATGATAACGGGTCAGGGAAATCTAGACGTGGCTAAAGAGGGCATTAATCAGGCCGCAATACACCAGTACATCGAGAAGCCCTGGGATACCGACGAACTGATTTTGAGTCTCGGGAAAGCACTGGGGGAGAAAGGGGAAGATATCGAAAAGGAAGAGGCGATTGTTCCCTCTGTCGATAGCGTTAAAGAAGCAGTCGATGCGGTTCGAGCTTTTCAAAAAAAGATTACGAAAAGGCCGAGGAAAGTTCTTGAGAAGGAAAAGATGATGTTCGAATTTGAGTCCAGTAATGATTTTAATGAATTCTCTTTTCAGGTAAAAGGTAATGAAAACATTTCCGTTCAGGATGTGAATATATTTGAAAACAAATACGTGGTAACCGTGGGGATCTATCCTGAATCGTATGGAAGAGTGAAATGAGGCGGTTATCAATTTACTAATTCAAGGTTGAGTTAGCAGAGTTGAGAGAGAATAGATAATCAAGATTAAGAATTTAACTACAACAGGTATTAGAGGAGGAAAGATATTTTCGTTTCAATCACCACAAATATTTATAGCTGGCTTTCTTTATTGTGGATGTGAATAGAAAAAAAGAGTCAGAGGATGAAGAAGCCTACGAGGTCTTGATAGTCGACGATGAAACGGAAGTATTGAAGCTGCTCCAGGAGACTTTAAAAGCTGCCAAAACACTAGACTGTAACATCACTATAGCGAGCAATGGAGAGTATGGTCTCAAACACGTAAAAGAGAGGGACTACGATATCGTACTGTCGGACTATAAGATGCCCCAGATGAATGGAGTGGAATTCCTTAAAAAAGTGAAAGAAGAGTCACCTGACGCCCTAAGATTCATGATAACGGGTCAAGGTGATCTGAACGTGGCTAAAGATGCGATAAATCAAGCCGACATTCACCAATATATCGAAAAGCCTTGGGATACAGACGAACTCATTTTGACCATCCGGAAAGAACTAGGGGAGAAGGAGGAAGATATGGAAGAGGAAGAAGGAGTCGTTTCCTCTGTTGATGACGTAAAAGAAGCGGTCGAGACCGTTCAAGCTTTCCAAAAAAAGATCACCCAGAAGTCGACGGAAACCTTTGAAAAAGAGAAGATGATGTTCGAGTTTGAATCTAGTAAAGAATTCAATGAGTTTTCTTTTCAAGTGAAGAGCAATGAAAATATCACTGTTGAGGATGTCAATATATTTGAAAACAAATATGTCATAACTGTTGGGATTTATCCCGAATCCTATAGTAAAGTGAAGTGAACTAACCATCATTTCACTGATATAAGGTTGGGTTAGCAGAATGGATAAAGAACCGATAATAAAGATTAGGGGTTTGACTA
>CAZPCW010000111.1:0-3671 GCA_964585175.1 uncultured Thermoplasmata archaeon | reverse complement strand
AGTCCGTGTATCCTCTCCCTGAACCTAACAGGAAAACTTCGTTTTCCTGTGGTATTTTTTGAAATCTCTCAGATTTCAAAAGATAGCTGGAACACGGTTCCAGCAATACAGAGGAATTTTTTAAAAATTCCTCGAAGGAAGAGGACTTACTGCTCTCTCAAACACTTACAAAGGTTAAATTCTTCTCCAAATCGATCTTCAAGGAATCCATAATACTCATTTTAAAAGTCGTCCTGTTCGGTTCTCTCTATAATCTCCTGCTGAAGACCTTCTGGTAGATTGACAAAATAGTCGCTGTATCCCGCCACTCTGACCATCAGATCTCTGAACTCTTCGGGATTCTCTTGGGCCTCTCTCAGCAAGTCCGCGCTCACAACGTTATACTGAACATGATGAGAATCCATCTTGAAATATCCCCTCATCAATTTTCCGAGCTTTTCTCTGGTCTCTTCATCCTGTATCAGGTCAGGAGATAATTTTTGATTCAGGAGTGTCCCGCCTGACTTGACATGATCCAACTTTCCTATCGATCTGAAAACGGCTCCGATACCCTCTCTGTCTGCACCTTGTACCGGGGAGATACCTTCGGAGAGAGGTCTGCCTGCTTCTCTACCATCCGGAGTCGCGTTACAGACGCTCCCAAAATAAACATGGACGGTCGTAGGAAGTCCGTAAACTCTTCTTGAGGCCCCTCTTATAGGAGTCGGGGGATAGCTCTCAACGGTCTTTATAAAGCTCTCAAATATTTCTCTTGCGATGTCGTCCGCATAATCGTCGTCGTTTCCGTAGCGTGGAGTCCTGTTCAAGAATGTCTGGCGCATCCGCTCGTGGTCTTCGAAATTTTCCTTCAAAGCATTAAGGATCTCCTTCATATCGTATTTCTTTTCGTCGAAGACATTGTATTTCAGTGAGGAGAGCGAGTCCGTTATCGTGCCCAATCCTACTATCTGGATATACTGGGTATTGTAGCGCGCTCCACCGCTGTTGTAGTCCTCCGCATTTTCCACGCAGTCCTCGATCCAAAGGGAAAGGAAAGGTACAGGTAGATTTTCGTGGTAGATAGATTCTATGACGTCGTTTCCCTTTTCTTTCACGTCTATGAAATACCCTAATTGTTCCTTGAACGCTTCGAGCAGTTCTTCAAAGGAACCGAAATTTTCCGGCTCTCCGGTTTCCAACCCTATCTTCTTTCCGCTTTTGGGATCAACACCGTTATTGAGCGTGATCTCCAGAACTTTAGGTAAGTTGAAGTAACCGGTGAGTATGTAGCTCTCTTTTCCGAAAGCGCCGGATTCGACACATCCGCTGACACCACCCATCCGAGCGTCTTCAATATCTTTACCCTGCCTCAGTAATATCTTCACGATCTCATCGTGATTGAAGAACGGAGGTTCTCCAAATCCCGGTTCTACCACCTCTAGAGCTTTGTTCAAAAATCTATCTGGAGACTTTTTGCTGACCAGTACGGCGGTGTTCGGCTGCAGCGTTCTCATATCATCTAACGTTTCTAGGATCAAATAAGAGACATCGTTGACTCCGTCAGAGCCGTCATCTTTCATACCGCCTATGTTTATCTTGGAGAAATCGTTGTAAGTGTTGCTCTCCTGGGCGGTAACCCCCACTTTCGGTGGAGCGGGTTGATCGTTGAACTTGAGCCAAAAAGCCTCCATGAGTTCTTTGGCTTTTTCCCTATCCATATCGCCGTTCTTGACTTCTTCTTTGTAGAACGGATCGAGATGCTGATCCAATCGACCCGGATTGAAGGAGTCCCAGGGATTAGATTCAGTGGTCAACCCCACGTGGACGAACCAGTAATGCTGCAGAGCTTCCCAGAAATTTTCGGGTGGATCTTTTGGGACTTTTTTACATATCTCCGCCATATCTTCCAGTTCTTTTTTTCTCTTTTCATCATCCTCTTCGGCGGCCATCTTTTCGAGTTTTTCTGCATACCTTTCAGCATAGGTCAGCATTCCGTCGACGGTTATCTCCATCGCCTTCAGTTCTTCGAATTTCCTTATGTTTTCCTCCGCTTCGAGTGATAGCTCCTCTTTCGTTTTGGAGATATCCTCCTTTATTTCGAGAAGTCCGGTAGAAAATATCTTTTCTCCGCCCGAAGTATGTCCCGGCACTCGCTGCTCCATGAATTCGGTGAATACCCCGGCTTCATAGGCATCTCTCCATTCTTCAGTCATATTTTCGAATATCTTTTCCCTGATAGTTTCTCCTTCCCAGAAGGGAAGTATCTTTTCTTTGTAGATTTGTTCCGTATGTTCGTCCACTCGATACGGATTCTTTTCCCTAGAATCTAGAGTTTCAAGATCGTCTTCTTTATGACAACAAACCTCGGGATAGGTGGGAACTTCTTTAGGTCCGGTTCCTCTGATACCTACGATAAGCTGGCCTTCTTCTACTGGAATACTAACATTTTCCATCAGATACTTGAACGCTAAAGCTCTCTGAACCGGAATTGAATATTCTTCTAAGTCTTCGTTTTCGTAAAATTCGGTGATAAGTTCCGCTCTTTCAGGGGAAATACTGACCTCTTTCTGGACGATCTTTTCTCTCAATCTTTTGATCCTATCGGTACTCGGAGAAACAGAAGATCTCCTTTTTTCCATCTCTTCTTCAGTTTCCGAATAGCATGAATTTTCTTTCATGGAGCTAGCCCCCGATCTTTACGCGATATCCTTCCGATTCGAACTTTTGTTTGATCTCTTCTATCCTTTCCTCGGGCACCGATTTGGAAGATGTTATCTTATATTCCTTTCCGAGTTTATCGTACTTTTCTTTCACATCGTGGTAAACCAACAGATCTATCTCCTTTATCCCACTAAAAGGTGAGAGGAAGTTAATAATCTCTTCTATATTCTCCTCGGTATCGGTTATACCTCCCACCAACGGCAACCTGATGATGGCTTCGCCTTCATTATCGCCCAACAAAGTTTCTAAATTTTCTAAAATGATCTCATTCGTGATCCCGGTATATTTTTTGTGAAGATCGTCATCCATCAACTTGAGATCGTACAGGAAAAGATCGACGTCGTCCAGCACCGCTTCGAACTTCTTCTTATCCACGTGACCGCACGTGTCTACCGTCACTTGGATATCCTTTTCTTTGCATCTTTCTACCAATTCTTTCATGAAATCGAACTGGAGGAACGGCTCGCCGCCGGATAGAGTCACACCTCCGCCGGAAGTATCATAGAACACGGTGGATTTCTCGATCTTTTCCATAACTCCGTCCACACTGATGTTCTTTCCCGCTAATTTTAAAGCAGTAGTGGGACATATCTCGGCGCAATCACCGCACAAGCTGCATTTTTCTCTATTTATGGCTATTTTTTCATCTCCTTTTTTCACAGCATCTTCTGCACAGATTTCCACACAATCTCCGCAAAGGATACATTTAGATTCATAGTAGAAGAGATCGTCGCTCTTATCGATGCCTTCAGGATTATGACACCACCAGCAGTTCAAAGGACAACCTTTGAAGAATATCGTCGTTCTGACTCCGGGTCCGTCATGGACCGCGAACTGCTTGATATCATATATTTTACCTTCAGTCATCTATCCATTAGAATGAAACTTATCGGTATAAACTTTTAGGTAGAAAAACTAAAACGGAGATTTGAACTACGATAATCGCGTCAAGTAAGGATAAATGTCGGATT
>CAZPCW010000110.1:0-3775 GCA_964585175.1 uncultured Thermoplasmata archaeon | reverse complement strand
GGTCAGAAATGGAGTTCACTGGCAAGCTCCCTCCTTTATGTGGGAGAAGCTGACTACTCAAAACTTCCTTTCCTTCTAGCTTTTTTAGTTTGTTCATTATTTACCCTCCATGTTTCGTAACATTCTTTGTGATTATAAAAGTTTCCAATAAATTAACAATAAGATAGCAAGAGTAGTCATATAATAACTCAGGCATTACCTCCCTCATACACTTCATTTATAAGTTCCTTATCGATGACCTCCTCCATCTTCTCCGCTGCATTGTCCATCATAATCTGATCACTTGTTCTTTCAACATGTTCCATGGACACAGGGAGTTCTAAATTGTAAATCTTAGATTCTTCGATATCCAAAGTGTTAAGGATTTCTTTTTCTAATTTTATGACTATTGCAGGTGAAATCCAATTTTCAGTATCTATCAATACATAATTTACCTTGCCAACAACTCTTTTCTTTCTATCACTTACCACCTTACCTTTAAGAGACGATAAAACTTTTTCTTTGGAGATCTCTTGGAGATCCGAACACACGTTTTTTAGAGGCTCATATAACATCACTTGGTCTCCCATGGTTTCAACATTGACCTTTTCGATGGGTATACAGCCTCTTGTGGGTGATAACTCCGGTTTTTTCTTGCCGACATTCTCTAAAGCCTCCTCGTTTATATCTATGATTATCTTGTCTATATTTTGCTTCTGATGGGTCAAATCTTCTAATTTACCGATAAATCTCCTGTCAGTGCCAAAATAAGATGGATTGGTAACTACTCTTCCCTGAAGTTCTTTTAATCTTCTCATACTCTTCCTGTCGTTATTCATTTATTAAGGAAGTATTAAAGGTACTTCAAAATTTAGTGCAATTTGAGATCTGCAAATTATAGTGGAACTCGTAACTTTTTGAACTAAGTTACGAGCTCCAAATCGCGAGGAATACCTTCCGATCCGTAGTGAAAACGAGGATCGAATTGATGCAATCATGGAGAGCGAGCGGTGGAATCTCCGATTCACACCTTATCCCGAGAACTTGCTTCGAGGGAGAAGAGGACGTTAGTCCTCTAGGATCCCGAGAACTTGCTTCGAGGGAGATGAGGACGTTAGTCCTCTAGAACTAGTCAATAACCCTCTAGAAGTTAAAAAAGTCGGGTCATTGACTATAAAATCAAATTTTAATATTTGTCTCCAAGAGTTCCTGATTGAATAATAAAGATATTGTTATTATATGTAAAAATCAGATATCTCCAGGGATGGAAACTTCATCGCCCGCATCTATCCCATTTTCCTCAAAGAAACCTTGGTTTACTTCCAAAGCATACCTATAAGGTTCTTCCGGCTTATGTGTGTCAGTGGTTTCTGGCTCCATCTGCTGTATCTCCATGATCGTTCCGTTTTCAGATATGAAAGCTATCGATAGAGGTATCTCGGTGTTCTTCATCCAAAAACCATGAGATACGTTTTTTTCGTACACGAACAACATACCGCAGTTTTCGCAAAGAGACTCTCTGTTCATCAATCCCTCTTCTTGTTCATCTTTTTCATCGGCTATCTCGGCCTTTACTTTGATTTGTTCTCCCGTAGAGTTCGTCAAAACGATCGTTTCTTTCTCCAGATTTTCCGAATCATTGAAACTGCTATAGGCGAACCATCCAACGATGATTATTGCGATTACGAGCACTACATAAATCGGCAGTAGTTCGTTATCGTCCATAATTCTCACGTTTTTGGTATTTTTTCACAATATCGATCCCAATATATAGATTGTGCTCTCTATCGTTGAAAGGCTTTTCAGCGGCGGTACAACAAAAATGAACATAAGGTGAGAATAAAAGTAGTGGGCTCAGCCGGGTTCGAACCGGCGATCTCCGCCATTTTGAGCGTCAGCGCAAAGCCAGTGGATTTTGTTTGAATCCAACGCGTGTCAAGGCGACGTCATAACCACCTAGACTATGAGCCCGTTTGCGAATAAGCTAGGTGGGGACCATGAACCAATTTCGACGTTTTTGTTTACTACAAGACCTTATATATCTCTTTTGGCTCTTCGGAGGATTTCAATGGAAAGATTGTTATAGTGATTAATCGAAATTGTTTCCGATGGGCTACTTCCAGGACATAATCGAAGAGATAGTCGAGGGAGATATCGATTCTCCCGATGAACTACAAAAAGCCAAGATGAAACTCTGTAAAAAATATAACAGGGATGAACTTCCGAAAAACGCCGAGATCCTGAAAAAGGTCGATGAGATGGAAACCGTCAACAGAGACGAAGTGGTTCACGTTCTACAAAGAAAGCCGGCGAGAAAAAAATCTGGAGTTTCAGTCATAGCGGTGATGACTTCGCCGGAAGAGTGTCCTCACGGGAGATGCAGGATGTGTCCGGGCGGTCCCGAAAGTCGAGAACCGAGTCCACAATCTTATACTGGAGAGGAACCCGCCGCACTCCGCGGAGAAAGAAATGATTTCTATCCATATGAACAGGTAAAAGATAGGCTCGAGCAATATCATGCTATAGGTCATAAAACGGATAAGATCGATCTTATCGTGATGGGAGGAACTTTTCCCGCGAGAGATTGGAGATACCAGAAGAACTTCGTTAAAGGATGTTTCGATGCTCTCAATGACAAGAACTCCAAAAATTTGAAAGAAGCCCAAAAGATCAACGAAGACGCACAAAAACGATGCGTGGGCATGACAATCGAAACCAGACCGGATTACTGCAAGGAAAAAGAACTGGACCGGATGCTCGAATTGGGGGCTACAAAAGTAGAGATAGGTGTTCAGTCCATCAGAAATGAAGTCCTTGAAGATATTCAGCGGGGGCACAGCGTAGAAGATTCCATAGAAGCCACTAGACTGGCCAAAAAGAAAGGTTTCAAAGTTTGCCATCACATAATGCCCGGCCTTCCAGGAATGACCAAAGAAAACGATCTCGACGATTTTAACAAACTTTTCGATGATCCGAGATTTCGACCGGATATGTTGAAGATATATCCGGCTCTGGTCATTGAAGGCACGGATATATATGAAGATTGGAAAAAAGGAGAATACGAGCCGTTGTCGACGAGTGAAGCTGCAGAACTTATCGCTAAAATGAAATCGAAAGTTCCTTCATACGTGAGAATACAGAGAGTTCAAAGGGATATCCCTTCACCTATAGTTGAGGGCGGGGTAAAGAAGAGCAATTTGAGACAATACGCAAGGAAAGAAATAGAAGCTTTGGGAAAAGATTGTGACTGTATTAGATGTAGAGAAGCAGGTCATTCTGATAAGGATGTAGATGTCGATTCTGTCGAGTTGAAGAGACAAGTGTATAAGGCCTCAGGCGGAAGAGAACATTTCTTAGAACTCAGCGATGATGAAGGTATAATGCTCGGATACGCCAGGATCAGAACTGAAGATGAGATATCCCCATTGATCAGAGAGTTGAAAGTAGTGGGTGAGATGACTCCAGTGAATGAGAAAGGCGAACACTATCAGCATTCTGGATTCGGATCGGATCTCTTAAAAGAATGCGAGTCGATCGCTCAAGATTATGGACGATCCCTAAGAGTCATCAGCGGTGTTGGGGCTAGAAATTATTATAGGAAATTCGGTTATCGATTTGAAAAACCATATATGGTAAAGAGATTTTAAAAAAGGAGAAGAAAAAATACCAGCTAAGGATCATATGGGGAGAGAGTTAAAGAAATCGATTTCTACATATGCAGTTTATATATCTCTCTAAATCACTCACCTAAAAACAGGCAGGAGGCTCCTTCCTTCAGGGAGGAGAGGAATGCCAC
>CAZPCW010000109.1:0-3823 GCA_964585175.1 uncultured Thermoplasmata archaeon | reverse complement strand
TGTTACATTTTTGATTCGCCAGCGCGATAGACGATAGGTCGGAATTCATGCATAGTGACCCTAAAGCCGCGATAGTCTCATATTCCGGACCTCCATACCTTTCCTCGACTTCTTCGCCGGCGAACTCTGTCTCTACGACTCTTTTACACCTTACTGGACATGCAGTGCAGTTATCTCGCTCTTTCAGCACCGTCTCGTAAAGCGTTTCCCCGGAGATCTTTTCCGCTTCATCAAAGACGCCTTCCTGGAAATTTTTAGTCGGTAATATCCCCAATTCGTCAAAAGATTCGACTCCACCAGATGTCCCATATTTCCCCCACTCGACCGTATCTGATTCCTGCAGCTGGTCGAAGAACTCTTTTTTCTTTTCATTCAGAAGTTTATCATCATGGATGGGAAGTTCCTTCGTACCTTTAGCCAGTATCGCCTTCAGATTTTTACTGCCCATCACCGCTCCGAATCCGGGTCTGCCGGCAGCACGATTCCTATCGTTCATGATACAGGCGAATTTGACCTGGCTTTCGCCGCCTTCACCTATCGCCGCGACTTTTCCACCGTCATGCCTCTCTTTGAGCTCTTCGTCCACATCTGCAACTTCTTCTCCCCACAAATCTTCAGCGTCGTTTATAGAGGGGCCGTCTTCGTCGAGCGAAAGGTAGACCGGCGAATCCGCTTTACCTTCAATAATTAATCCGTCATAACCAGTTTTAGCTAGTTCGTGGGCGAAAAAGCCGCCCGCATACGATCCACTCACGGATCCGGTTTTGGGGGATTTGGACATGACCACGTGTCTACCAGAACCGGGGACTTTAGTGCCCTGAAGAGGACCCGTAGCGAAAATCAATACATTTTCTTGTCCAAGCGGATCTTCGCCGCCGCTCATCTCCTCTAATAATATCCTAGCTCCTATACCTCTACCTCCCAAGTATCTTTCTAGCCACTCTTCAGGTATCTCGTAAACTTTCAAAGTCTCATTCGATAGATCGACCTTTAGATATTTGCCGAAAAAACCCTCCATTCTCATCCCTCCTAGTACAATCTTCACCTTGATATATAATATTTCGTTTTCTCCCAGTTTCTAAAATAAGAGAAAAAAAAGAAAAACCGATCAAAGATCAACTCAACGTTGGGTTTCGTTACCGATACCCGCTTTCTCCGCCATCACTTTTTTCAACTCATCTCTATCTCTAGCTTCCAAACCGAAATATTCCTGAAATTTCGGACTGGTTCTTAGAGAATAAGTCCTGCCGTCTCTTTCAGACAAGATCAGACCTTTCTCTTTCAAACTATCGACGTGATCATAGACTTTTTCGCCGACCATCTTCTTGAGTTCGCTCTGTTTTATGGGCTGGTAGTAAGCTATAAGAGCCGCGGTTTTCAAAAGAGGTTTTGCTAGCTCTTCGTCCATCATCTCCATACCGTACCTGTTGAAATCGGATTTCAATTGAAGCGAAAATTTTCTTCCGATCTTTGATATCTCCAAAGCGGTTTTCCGATTCTGATACATCCTTCGTAGTTTTTTCACGCCGTCTCTGACCTCGCTTCGAGGCCTACCCACAGCTTCTTCTATCTCGGGCACGGTCATAGGATGACCAGATGAGAACAGCACGGCCTCCACTACCTGCTCTATATCTTTCTTTTCCCGCTCAAAATCTTCAGCTGCTTTTTCTTTTTCGTCTTCTTCTTCGATTTCCTCTTGTTCGGAGGTTATCTCATCCTCTTTTTTAGATTTCTCCTCTTCCTGCATCTCTTCAGTTTCATATTGTTGATTTTGAACTTCCCCTTTCGATCCAATTTTTTCTTGATCTTCTTCATCCTGCGATCGATCAGCCACTCGCTCTTCGTCTGACGTCATATCCGTATTGGAAAAATAATTAAAGATATATTAACCTACCGAAGATTAGAGTTGATATATGCCCTAACAAGTATCGACCTCATCCAAAAATCCATATATCTCAATTTCTTTCAATCAAAACATGCCCGTAATATCAGTAGATTCCGATGAACTGCTGGAAATGACAAAATCCGACCAGGTCACGTTACTGGATGTTCTGCCAAAGATCGGAATAGAGATAGAGAAGATAAGCGGTGATGAGTGGGAACTGGAAGTAGATCCCGACAGGTGCGATCTTCTCTCTGTCGAAGGGATCGCAAGAGCGGTAAGGGGCTTTTTGGAGAAAGAGACCGGTTTTCTAGAATATGATATAGAAAAATTGAAAGTGACGACCGATGTAGAACTGAGCGTTCAGGATGTTAGACCGTATATAGTTACTGCCGTTGTCAAAAACGTGGACTTGTCCGATACCGCACTCAAGTCATTGATGGATCTGCAGGAGAAGCTCCATCTTACCATCGGAAGAGAGAGATCTAAGGTAGCCATAGGCGTGCATGATTTTGATCCTATCGAACCGCCTCTCACTTACAAAGCGGTAAAACCCAAGGATATCAGTTTTTTACCTCTTGAAAGATCGATGGAGATGAACCTTCAGGAGATACTGGATAAGCACGACAAGGGTAAAGAGTTCGCCCATATCTTGGAGGATAAGGACAAGTATCCGGTTATTTTGGACTCTAATGACGATGTTCTGTCTTTCCCTCCAGTGATAAACGGCCAGATGACCGAAGTCACCCCAGACACTGATACGTTCTTTATAGACATGACCGGGACCGATATGCGGGCACTGGAACAGACTTTGAATATTTTAACCACGATGCTCGCCGAAAGGGGAGCCGATATCTACTCGACAGAAGTCAAATACGGTAACCGAAGTATCACCTATCCCGATTTCACCCCCGAAAAGATAGATATTTCTCCTTCTGAGTGCAGGAAAATACTCGGAACGGATCCCGACGATGAGGATATCTTAAAGATACTGGAAAAGATGAGATATTCGGCGGAGAAGAAGGATGATGAAAGTGTAGAAGTCAGTATACCGGCTTACCGCCATGACATACTCCATCCCTGGGACGTTATTGAAGATATAGCGATAGGTTATGACTACGATAATTTTGGAGGAACTCTTCCCGAAGAAGTGACTATAGGTGAATCACTTCCGGACCAGGAACTGAAAGATTCCTTGATCGAACTGATGGTCGGACATGGATTTAACGAAGTGATGAACTACGTTTTGACCAGTCCCAAGAAGGAATTCGACCAAATGGAGATTGAGAAAAAAGAAAATATCGCTAGAGTCGAGAACCCAGTAAGCGAGGAAAGCGTTTCCCTGAGGAATTGGTTGCTCCCCTGCCTGCTGTCCAATCTGAGGGAAAACAGGACTGAATCTTTGCCTCAAAAACTATTCGAAATAGGAGATATCGTTAGACCCGATGAACAGAAAACCAAGTTTGCTGGAGTCATCATGAGCGCCGATACGGGATTCACCGAGATGAAATCCAAACTCGATGGACTGCTGACCAATATTGGCTTCGAGATGACGGTCGAGTCGAAGAATCACGCCTCTTTCATAGAAGGGAGATGTGCAGAAGTTATCGTTAACGACGAAGAAGTCGGTTACTTCGGAGAGATATCTCCCGAAGTGCTTGAAAATTTTGAGATCGAAAACCCTGTGACCGGTTTCGAGATGGATTTTCAGAAGATCTACGAAATCAAAAATACCGAACGATAAATAACCGGTCGAAGGGTAATAATTATAAATAGTATCCATCTTGGGAAGAACAGGTAACTGCATTTGAGTGGTTGCTGGTCAGTAGAGCATCCATTCACCCCGAATTATAGTGGAAGTCGGAACTTTTTGAACTAACATTCCGACATCCACAACTAGTATTCGAAACGCACCATGCTACAGGACTAACGTCCTTGCAT
>CAZPCW010000108.1:0-3957 GCA_964585175.1 uncultured Thermoplasmata archaeon | reverse complement strand
CTATCATCGTCTATGAGAAGTGTCTTTATCGTCATTATTCCCCCGATCTCCTATCCCTCATTTTAATATTGCAGGAATGGATATATAAAATCTTTGTAACACAACTATCTGAATAAAAAATCCAGGTCTAACAAGTGCTCGTGGCATAGTGTTCCTCTAGGTCCACAGTATCAAGGAGGGCAAAAGGACGTTGTCTTAAACATCTGAACAAATAGTGAGGATATGGGGATGCAACCCTGATCGCTTTCAAATTTAGCTCTAGAGATTAAGCTGAATGATTATAGAGCTTTTGCTGAGAGAAAACTTACTATATTTAGGGATTAGGAGGAAATATATCTTTAAATATTGCTAACTGAGAAGCGCCACAAATGTAAGTTAGGCTATTCTGCTCCTATGTAAATGAATCGAGAGATGATTGAATATTTCGCAAATTTGCAGCGAAGTTATATAAAATCCCAATATATTGATACATAAGCACAAAAAAATAAAAGGAATCATACCTCACGATACTCACCCCCCTCCCTATTTTTTTAGGAAAGGGAATCTTCATCTTTTAACTTTTTTAACTAGATAATCTTCCCTCATCCTCTTCCTTTTCACTCTTAATTTTTAGCTGATGAATTAAGTCAAACTCGAATATTTCTAGCAGTTTGTAGAATCAGGGCATCATTGAATCCTTTGGAGGTGAATCTCAAATCTAGCTCCACCAAGTTCAGAATCTTTCACCTCAACACTTCCACCATAACTCTCGGCTATCTCTTTCACCATGTACAATCCTAATCCGGTTCCTGCGGTCTCTCCTCTTTTGAATCCCTTACCAAATATTTTATCTTTGATCTCTTCAGGTATACCTACACCGTCATCTTCTACGACTGCCACAAATTCATCATCTTCAACTTGAGAAGAGATACTTATCTCGTCACAATCTGAGTGTTTGAGGGCATTGTCTACCAGATTTGAAAATAGAGCTTCCAATAAAGGTCCTCCTTTCACCCAGTAATCACAGTCTTCGATTTTCAATTCTATACCTTTCTCCTCTAACTGATTACTATGTCCTGATAGAACTTTATCTGCCACTGAATTCAGATTTACCTCACCGATCTCTTCCTCTTGTCCGATCTTCCTCATTTTTCTGGTTTTTGCAATCATTTCTGAACTCTCTTCAACTGCACTCTCTGATTTCTTCGCGAATTCTTTCACTTCATCAGGAAGATCATAGTCTTTCATCAGTTCTAGATATCCTTTGATCAAGTTGTTCTTATTATCAACGTCGTGCCTCAATAAAGAATGAAGGAACTCTTCTCTTTCCTTTACCTGGATCCTATCTAATGCTTCGGAAACGTGACTTATTAGCAGTTTAGCTGTGTTCAAATCATCCTCATCGAAATGATCTGTCTCTTTAGAAACTGATTGAAAAACCCCATGATCTCCGACAGGTATACTTATTGCTGACTTGTAGTCACTTTTAATCGGTTTAGCTTCTTCGTCCGAGTGTAACTCATTCACCAGATAGGATTCCTGGTTTAGATATGTTTTACTACCCAATCCACTTTCCTCTATCTGTCTTTCAGTATACATTTCCTCTGGTGTATCAGAAGAAACTTCTTTCGTCACAAACATACCTTCCTCCACAGCGTCAAAACTACATATCTCAAAGTCGAGTATATCTTCCGCCGCCTCTACAGCTAGAGAATACACTTCTTCTTCCGAATCACAGCTTTGGATCTCAGCACCTATCTCATTTAACCTCTCGATCTTGTTCTTATTTTCTTCAAGAGCAGCTTCCGCCTGCTTCCGTTCGGTGATATCCCACCAGGCACCTATTACTTCTTTTCTGCCCCCTTCGGTGTTCATCTTTTGCTCATCGTGCAGCCAGCGATAGTCTCCTTGTTTGTCTTTAAACCTGTACTCTACAGTGATCCTCTCCGTGTCCTCATCTGTCATCAACTTTCCTTCTTTTTCGAATAATTCTTGAGCATCTTCCGGATGGAGACACTCCTCAAAATTTTCAGGTGAATCTACAAAATAATCGGATTCAAATCCTAAAACATCCTTAACATTTTCACTGACATAGGTTGTTTCAGGGGTTTCATCACTCCCTTCGGGGACTTCGTAGGAATAGATCACTGCCGGTGTTTGCGATATGAGGGGGTCGAGACGCTCCTCTCTCTCACGCAGTTTCTCTTCTTTTTCTTTCCGCTCGGTGATATCCCTTAACTGTTCTACAACCCGAACAACATTACCATCTTCGTCGAAAATAGGATTGCTACGGCAATCTAAATAGACATCTAGTTCTGGGAAGTATTTTTCTACCTGTTCCATCTCCCCTCTTTGTAACGCTTTTCTAGTAGCACATTCTTCACATTCCTGGTCCCGCCCGATAAGTTCGTAACATTTTTTACCTTTTGCTTCCTCTGGAGTGATTCCTAGGATGTCATAGCCAGCTCGGTTGTAGCGTTCTATGGTGTGATCGGGTTTCTGAATGGCCAAGATATCTTCAATATTATCTAAGACCCCCTCAAGCAAATTTTGCTGGGCTATCAGTTCTTCCTTGGCCTTTTTCCGCTCGGTGATATCGATATGGGTTCCGACGAAGTGCAGTGGCTCGCCGTTTTCGTCCCGCTCCACGATCTTCCCCCTGCCGTTTATCCATATCCATGATCCATCCTTGTGCTTGAAACGGAATTCGACATCGTACCGTTCGGCTTTTCCATTGAGATACGCCTCTATAGCAGATTTTGCTTCTTCTAAATCATCAGGATGCACCCGTTCTTCCCAAGAATCTACAGTAGGCTCTATTTCGTCAAGACTATGCCCAAGCATCTCAGCCCATCTTTCATTGAATTTTACTTCATCCGTTTTCAAATTCCAATCCCATACACCCAGTTCTGCTCCTTCGACTGCTAATTCCAATCTTTGTTCGCTCTCTTGGAGTTCTTCTTCTATCTCTTTTCGATCAGTGACATCTCTCGCTACTACTAAGTTCCCTCTATATTCACCCTCCTCTAACAAAGGCGTTGATTCAACATCGACATCTATCTGCTCCCCATCCTTGTTAACGAACGCAGTCTCGTACTTAAACCTATTTTTATTTCCTTCTTCTATCCTCTTTCTCTTCCTTTCAAGAAGGTCCGGAATTTCATCCTCGGGGAGAAAAGCCGTGACATTTTTACCTTTAAACTCTTCCTCCGAATAACCGGCGAAATCGAGACCTGCCTGGTTTACAAACTCTATTTTACCATCTCTATCATGCTTGATTATGATATCTCCAGTAGTTTCCACCAGTTTGCGGTATTTCTTTTCGCTATTTTTTAGATTTAGTTTAGTACGATGATGCTCAACTTCTTGTTCTATAGCATTAACTAATACTCTATATTGAGACTTTGGACCTCCTTTTTTCTGGACGTACTGATCAGCACCGAGATTCAGAGCTTCTATCGCCACTTCTTCCCTACCTTTCCCTGTGAACATTATGAATGGGATGTCGCTATCTCTTTTCTCTCTGATCTCTTCTAATAACTCTAACCCATCCATCTCAGGCATCTGGTAATCGGAAACTATCACGTCGAAATCCTCTTCGTTTATCACATCTAAAGCCTTCTCTGCAGAGAAAAGGGTCTGAAGTTTTATTTCATTGTCTATCCTTTCTAAAAAACCCTCGGCCTGCTCCAATAACGACCTATCATCATCGACGATAAGTGTCTTTATCGACATTATGCATCCAATCTCCTATCATCATTTAAATATTGGTGATATAGATATATAAAACCTTTGTACCGCAAAGATTCAAATAAAAAATGTAGGTCTAACAAGTGCTTGGGAATATTGTTACTCTTGAGTCTCAGTATCAACTAGACAAAAAAGGGTCTTATAGTAAAAGACACAACATTTTGTACTTTTGTGTGTCTTTTACTAGTTCTAGAGGACTAACGTCCTCTTCTCCCTCGAAGCAAGTTC
>CAZPCW010000107.1:0-3967 GCA_964585175.1 uncultured Thermoplasmata archaeon | reverse complement strand
TATTATTCATGATTTTAGCTTGGTTGATCGGAAACCTAGGTGGGGCCTATTTTGGTTTAGAAGATGAAAAAATTGAGAGGCATATGAAACAACCCGATGATGAGGAAGCGGAGGCTTCCTTCAACATATCTACGAAATTGGTCAGGATCGTTTTCTTCGTTTTCATAATAGCCGGTATTGTAAGCATATTCATAGCACCGAAAGAAAATGTGAAAGATGCTTTTTTAGAACATCTTCCTAAATTGATTTCTATCGTTTTTCTCTTTCTATTATTTGAAATGTACCGCTATATTGAATCTTTAGGTATTCTGCAAGAGAATTTATTTGACCTGAACCTCGAACATCCATTCATATCCGAATTGCTTTCTGAGGAAACTTCTGGTTCACCTCTTTCAGATCTAGGACCTAGTACAGTTATTTTGATCATTCTTATATCTGTACTGATCTCTGTATTTTTCTTCATAAGGTATAAAAAGCATTCAAAACAAAAATCCGAAAGAGAAGAGGACATAACTTCGACAGCCGACAGAGCGATCAGGGAAATTCATAATGGTGAAGACATAAAAGATGTGATAATACGGAACTACCAGAAGATGTTGATAATACTTGAAGAAGAAGGTATTCATCAGGAGATATCTTTTACACCGAGAGAGTTAGAAAAGAAGGCCCTTAGTAAACTTCCTTTGAAGGAGAAAACTATAGATGAAATGACTACTTTATTTGAAGAGGCTAAATACAGTGACCATCCATTAAAGGAAGAAAAACGAGATCGAGCTATGGAGAATTTCAGACAGATCAAAGCCGAATTGGAGGAAGAAGAAAATGCCTGAAGGAGTGCCGAGTGAGCATGAAAAGAAGGGTGTGAGTTGGAAAGAGTTCATGAAGCTCACAACTCTTGTGATAATTATACTGCTAATTATATTTACAAGAGGGGTTCGGCCCGCTTTGGTCATCATCACCTTCATAATCCCTCTTTGGCTTTTAGTTGAAAAGATCATGAACGATACGAACTCACTTTCAACTTGGAAAAGTATCGAGAAAAAAGAAGATTTTTCAAGACTACCCTTGGCGAGTGATATTAGAAAGATGAAAGGGGCTAAAAAGGGTCAAAAAGTGAAACAAGCAATATTGGAAGGAAGACTCAAAGATCAAGTTTATCACGTATTGAAAAACGATTACCATCTCTCCGTGGAAGAGATCAGGGATTTAGAGGAAAATCTAGATGAAAAGAGGGAAAAAATAGATAACGAAGTCCTGATCAGATATCTAAAAAATTCTAGGGATCTAAATGATCTAAAAAGACCGGATGGTGAAGACCAACATGAGTTATTTTCCGAGAGCGAAAAGAAAGAATTAGATGACAAAAAGTTCGATTTCGAAGAGAAGATAGAACCCGTAGTTGAGGAATTGGAAAGGATCTATCACACCGGAAAAAAATAGGTGATGAATAAGATGAAGACCAAAAGTTTCGGTTATCTGTTCGCTCTTTTTTTCGTTACTATCACTTTAGGTATAATATTCATGAATTATATCTTTTTTATTTTATCACTTTCTTCTCTTTCCATCATCATAGTTGGATTTCTAGAGATGCCGCCAAACAGTGAAGATGTAACTATAGAAAGAGATCGGAAAGAGGTCCATACTTATGAAGGTGAAGAATTCACGATCAGTTTGACCGTTAAAAACAACGATAACTCCGAGGTTTTTCTAGAGATCAAGGACGAACTATCTACCAATGTAAAGGTCATAGAGGGATCCAATCATAATTCTGTGTATCTCAGCAGTAGAGAAGAGAAAAAGTTAGAATACAAAGTTAAGTTTTTGAAGACAGAGAATTATAGGATAGGTCCCGTAAAGGTACGCTATCTGAATCCCACTGGCTTGTTCTCTAAAAATTGGAATTTCGAGAAGTTCATGAACGTGGTGGCTTTACCGCAAGTCGAAGACATGAGCCGAACAAGACTGCGGCCTAAATACACCAGCGGTTGGTTAGGTAACATAAAATCGACCCAGATGGGTATAGGTTCTGAGTTCTTCTCTATAAGGGAATACCATCAAGGAGACGAGATGAGAGACATAAATTGGAAAGCTACCGCTAGATATCTAAAACCCAAAACTAATTCCTTCGAAGCCGAAAAGAGCGGTGATGTGATAATCGTTGTTGACGCCTTTCACGATTCAAATGTGGGTATTTTTGAAGACAACATGCTGAAACATTCAGTAAAGGCGGCCACAAGCCTCGCTTCCGACATAATCTCAGACAGGAACCGGGTCGGGCTTTTGGTGATAGGTAACTTCGTCAGATGGGTCTATCCTAGATCGGGTCAAGAACAACTTTACGAGATAATGGACAATTTAATGGAGTTGGAGGAAGGTAGTCACTGGCGACTGGAGCACGCCAGGTTTATCATGAACAATATATTCCCAAATAGGTGCCTTTTACTTTTTATCTCTCCTCTGACCAGTGAAAAAGTAACCGATGCCATAGCTGGTCTTGCGAGAAAGAAATATGAGATAGCAGTGCTTTCTCCGTCTCCGATCGATCTACAGAAAAAACATATCGATATCGAGGATGAAATGGCCGCAAAGCTGCAGAGTCTCGAAAGGAAGAAAAGGATGGCGGATTTGAGAGATTACGGTCCCGTGATAGATTGGAAGACTGAACAACCTCTTGAAGTGGCCATTGAGGGGGTGAGACGATATCAGATGAGAACCTAATTAAAATCAAGCGATGGATGAGATCAAGAAGACGCCTAAATAACAAAATTTCCATCCTGAAATCTTCTCTGAATATTATCATATTGATATCTATTACGAGTCTACTTTCTTATCCTAGTTTATTTTGGTATCTATCTATATTGGGTGGGATAATATTGATGATTGGTGCACTTTTCAAAATGCCGCGTTTGATAATTCTTGGGATAGTAACTTCTGCTGGAAGTTATTATCTCAGTAGTTTAGGTAAATCACTTTCCTTTATCAATGTAACCCTATTTATTGTCATGTTCCTATTTTTCTATGCATCGATCGTTTACCTTAACGAGGTAATTAGAAGAGACATCATCAGGAACAACTACAAGGGAGATACAGGGAGTGTTCTAGATGAATATGTAAAGCACTGGAGACGATCTGCTTTGAAGGGCTTTTCTATAGCCTACGTTTTGGCTTTCTTCGCTTACTTTGTGAGTAGGATGGGAACTTTCAACTTTTGGAATCAGCTGGATAAAACCATATTGACGGTATTTTCAGTTATACTCGTTTTTTGCATTTTGATCCTGCTTTACTTTTTGTTTGTCCGGCTGCCCGAAATCTATCTTGGGAAAAATTGAACCCCTCGAGCAAGAGTAAAAAAGCGAAGGTAGTCTATAGTCTATTCTTCATAATCAGTAAATTTTAATGTTTCCGCTCCTTTTCTTTTTCTGATATCATGGACGTCTTCAAGGCGATCTCTGAACGAAGCAGTATCAGATCTTACAAAGGAGAACCTGTCGATCAAGATGATATGGAAAAGATAATCGAAGCTGCGAGAAAAGCGCCTTCGGCGAAAAATCTCCAACCTTGGAAGCTTATAGTCGTTAGAGATCCCATATCACTAGAGGAGATGGTCGGGATATGTCAAGGTCAGCAGTTCGTGAAAGATGCTGGAGCTCTTATAGTGGGACTTACAGAACAAACAAAATGGGCTCAAGTCGATATCAGTATAGCTTTAGACCATCTTTCTCTAGAAGCCGTCGAATTAGGATACGGGACCTGCTGGATAGGGGCCTTCGACAAAGAAGCGATGGAAGAAAAGTTAGGAGTTTCTGAAGATCTCGAAGCTTTCATATGCATGACTATCGGAGTCCCAGATGATGAAACGGACTCGCCCACAAAAAAGTCTTTAGATGAACTTGTCGAGTGGATAAAAGTTGAGTGACATCCTCCCCGCCATAAAGGACGGGGCTTCCAGCCGTTTGGTAAAGGTTAC
>CAZPCW010000106.1:0-4049 GCA_964585175.1 uncultured Thermoplasmata archaeon | reverse complement strand
AAGTGGCATTCCTCTCCTTCCTGAAGGAAGGAGCCTCCTGCCTGTTTTTAGGTGATTTTGATTATTCTCTTTAATCTTTTATTTTTTCATTTATCGACAGCAAGTCGACCAAAAGAGCGTAGCCTGTCTCTTCTTTGCCCGCTCCGGGTCCTACTATTGTCACTTCCCCGAGATGATCTGTAGAGTAAGTGAGTGCATTGGTGGGTCCCATGACTCCTGCCAAAGGATGATCTAGAGATATTTTTTCAGGACTTACTTTTGCCTCTATGCCCTCATCGGTTTTTTTCGTATGAGCTATCAATTTCCATCTTTTGTTTTCTTCCTTCGCCTCTTCGATATCTTTTTTTGTGATCTCCGTGATCCCTTCTCTTTCGACATCTTCTAGTTCCATATCGGCTCCCATAATGGTATTGGTGAGGATCAGGGTTTTTCCCTGAGCATCGACGCCTTCAACGTCTCCCGAAGGATCCGCCTCGGCATAACCTAGCTCTTGGGCTTTCTGAAGAGCCTCTTCGTATCCCATACCTTCCTCCATCTTACTCAATATGTAATTGGTAGTGCCGTTAACGATGCCCTTTATCTCCTCTATATCACATCCTGCAAAATTTTTGAAGGCGAGATTCAGAGCGGGAGTTCCACTGAGAACGGTTCCTTCGAACTTGTAATACGAGTCGTTTTTATCCGCTAGTTCTAAAAGCTCATTTATTTCTTGAGCTACGGGCCCCTTGTTCGTGCTTACTACATTTTTCCCATTCTCTAGAGCGGTTCTCACATGGTCGAGTGCAGGACCGCCGGTTTCCATATCAGTAAAGGTGACCTCTATAATGGTATCCGCTTCAGTTTCCTCAATAGTTTGGATAGCTGAATAACCGGTCCCTCCCTCAGGATATTCTGAAAGATCTTTGTCTTGCTCGACGAGTTCCAATATTTCATCAATATCAAGACCGTTTTCATTATATATTGATCCCAGTTCCATATCAGAGATCGCGAGAATTTCAAACTCAAAATCGTACTTTGCTTTCAGCTCTTTTTCTTTTTCGTTCAGAATCTCAGCTAGTCCTTGACCGACGACTCCAAAACCGATGAAGGCAAGTTTGAATTTCATATACCTTTTTCCCTCTATCGGTTAAATAACCTCTAGCTAATTAAGACTTTCCCGAGAACAGTGGGATGGACAAAAAAAGTTAATACCCGAAATAGATTCCCATTTGGTGGTCAGATGAAAGTTTACGTGACTAGAGAAATACCAAAAGTGGGGATCGAAAAGCTAAGGGAAAAATTCGAGGTGGAAGTGAGTGAAAAATCCCGTAATCTTACTAAAGAAGAGCTTTTAGAGAAAGTGAAAGGAAAAGATGCACTTCTCTGCCTTTTGACCGATACGATAAACGAAGACGTGATAGAAGCGGGTGAAGATTTAAAAGTTATTTCAAATTACGCCGTGGGTTATGACAACATCGATGTAGGATCTGCGACGGAAAAAGGTATAGCGGTTACTAATACACCCGGAGTTCTGACCGAGGCTACGGCTGAGATCGCCTGGTCCCTTATGATGAGCGTAGCAAGGAACGTAGTGGAAGGTGACAAATTCGTAAGAAAAGATAATTTTGAAGGATGGGACCCGACACTTATGCTCGGTCATGAACTTCACGGGAAGACTCTAGGTATCATAGGAATGGGTAATATCGGTGGGAAAGTCGCCGAGATAAGTCAAGGATTCGATATGGACGTTATCTATTACAACAGGTCTAGAAACGAAGAAGCAGAAAAGAAATTGGGAGCGGAGTTTGTCGAGTTGGACGAACTTCTCTCCAAGTCGGATTTCGTCTCACTTCATGTGCCTCTGACCGAAGAAACGGAAGAGATGATAGGTGAACAAGAGTTAGAAAAGATGAGTGAAGATTCGTACCTGATAAACACCGCTAGAGGCGAAGTAGTTGACGAGGACGCTCTAGTAGAAACTTTGAAGGATGGCGGTATAGCCGGTGCGGGCATAGACGTTTATGCGAACGAACCTCACGGAGCAAATCCGAACTATTACGAGCTAGATAATGTAGTTTTAACACCGCATCTAGGGAGCGCGACTTACAAAGCTAGGGAAGCGATGGCAAAGATGGCCGCGGATAACCTCACCGCGGTACTCGAAGATAGAAGACCAGATAATATAGTAAATCCCGAAGTTCTAGATGATCGATAGTAGTAAATTTCATAATAAACTATGAGCTGAAGGAACTGAACTGCCTTCCTTTTTATTTACCTTCACACTTTCTTCAATCTTACAATGAACCTTACTCCCCCAAGTTTCGAATCTTTAACTTCGATACTTCCGTTATAGTTTTCAACTATCTGCTTTGTCAAGAACATACCTAATCCAGATCCACCTGTATCTTCACTTTTGAAACCCTTCTCAAACACCTTTTCTTTCATATCGTCGGGAATACCTTTTCCGTCATCTTCAACAGTTATAACACACTCATCCCGCTCCGTTCGACTTTGGATTTTTATCTCATCACAGTCAGAATGTTTGATCGAATTTTCAATTAAATTAGAGAATAATTCCTGTAACAAAGGGCCTCCTTTTACCAAACAATCATATGTTTGAACTTCTAAATCAATACCGGTTTTCTTCAATTGACTCCTATATTCTGACAAAGCTTGATCCAAGACAGAAGATATTTTCATCTCATCGATTTCTTTTTCACCCCCAATCTTTCGAAGTTTTCTTACTTTCTGGATAATATCTACTCCTTCTTTATTAGCTTTTTCAGCCTTATCGATATAATCTTTCGCCTTATCTGGTAAATCGGCGTCCTCAATGAGTTGAAGATACCCTTGAACGATCTGTGATTTGTTCTTAACATCATGCCTTAGGAGGGAATGAAGGAATTCTTCCCTTTCCTCAGCCTCTTCTCGACGCTGGATTTCTTCCCTAAGGCGTTTATTCTCCTTACGGAATCTCTCCACTCTCCTCAAGATCGAAAGCACAGGTCTGTTCTGTATGTAGATCCCTTCTTTTCGATTCTGGAATCTTATGTACCCATAAAGGAAGGGAAATGCGAAAATTGAGATGATTAAACGGGTAATCAAAGTTCCCTGCATGATGTTTAGGTATTGTGAGGTTCCTAAAAATGCACCCGTATTGAAGAGAAAAACATCTACCAACATAACACCCAAGAGGGTTAAGTACGCCCTTATCCAAAAGTTCAAATTCACTTTTATTTTTCCCAAAAACTCCCATGCCATGGCTAAGAAAAGCAAATCGACTATAGTGGTTAATACTGAAGCGATGTTAATCCTCAAACTTGGCTCTGGGATAGAAGAGATAAACAGATCACTAGATAGGCCCATATGAAAGTGTAATACAGCTGCGACAAGGGGTGTTAAAACAGAAATTCCGGCTACTGTAAAGATCGCAATACGAGTAGAATACGGACCATCGAAAACATACAAAACGAAAACACCAAGTAGGATAGAAGAATAAAAAACCGTAGAACCGACCATGAAAGTTACACCAAGACCCTCCACTATAATACCCGCATCAGTGGTCCAAGCCATTATAGCTGTGAGACCGCCTAATAATGCATAAAAAGGACCAAGACCCACATATCTACGTATCGAGTGGATCCCTAAGACCAATAAATAGGCCAAGATAACTTCAATGAACAGGATAAGTAAAGGGAAGTTCATGATCTTATATTCCTATGTGCCCCATAATAGGTAATAATCATCATCAATATAAAATACTTTATGGTTATTTGGCTCAGTAGAAAACCTTTCTCGTAGATGGAACTGATTTTATCAATATTTTTAAATCCGTAGGAATTGAAAATTCCAACTCTCACTCGAAGCAAGTTCTCGTGATATAGAAATAGATAAGTGCATCCGAGTGCTGGCTGTCTGACGTCCAGTCCTGACAGCCAGCACCAGGAAAGGGATGCACTCATGGTATGTGAAAACCGATATATTAGGTTTAGCCAAGCTGTCCGGATGGTTGTAGAAACAAGCAACTTGCCTAAGTATACTAGTAAATATTCTCCAAAGAAGTATACAGT
>CAZPCW010000105.1:0-4157 GCA_964585175.1 uncultured Thermoplasmata archaeon | reverse complement strand
CGAGCTTGATGTTCTCTTCGGAGGTCCACTGCTGCCTTATACCTCCACCGTTTCTTCCGCTAGCTCCGGATCCGAGGTATGATCTATCAACGACCAAAACGTCGGTAAATCCTTTTTTACCGAGATGATAAGCGGTGCCTAATCCGTTGACACCGCCGCCTATGATGACCGCGTCATATTCGTCAGTCATCATCTTCACCTCCTTCCTTGGGAGAGGCTAACAGACTGAACGGAACGGGCTGCGAGGGCGGCCTTGCGGTGGGATTATCCATCTCTTCTGGACTTTTCCCGGTCTCTCTACCGAGTATTCTCCTCGCCAGAAGTAAGCACGTCTTTCCCTGGCAGGGACCCATGCCCAACCGGAGATGTCTTTTCAGTTTTTCGAGCTCATCATAACCTTCATCGATCGCTTTGACGATATCTTCTTCAGTGATATCTTCACATCTGCAGACAACCGTAGTCATTTTATCACCTCGAATCCCCTTACATCCCAAACGTTCTCCCTATCTATTTCTAGCGTTACGGCGTAAGTCTTACCGGACTTCCTGACGTTGGTCACTTCGGCTTCTTCGATCTCTTCACCTTTCCTATCGAGCGCCATGACTTTTTCACCTTCATCAGGTACGGGCAGATACTCGTAAGGAACGGTTACCTTGCACTTCTCTTCGCTGTAACTACAGTCGATCACGAAGATAGCTAAACCGGGACACTCGGTGACGCAGAAAGCGCAACCCGTGCAGGCTTCGTAGTCCACTTCCGGGGTATCGGTGATCTCGTCCATATCCACCGCATCGAAAGAGCAAGCGGCCACACAGGGATCACATGGTATATTTTCCACGCACTCCATGAGAACAACTGGACCTTCTTCCAATCTTTCATCGTCCGGAATATCAAGATCTTCTTTACTCAAGATTCCAGTACTTTTATAATCGCTCATCCGCAGATCACCTCTTTTGTGATCGAGGATGAAAGGCCAAAGTCCTTCATCATCCGCAACGTTAGTGAGGATGAAAGGCCAAAGTCCTTCATCATCCGCACACCTCCTCGTCCACGGTACAACTCTTAACGCCCTGTCTAGGCACCTCTCCATAGGGACCTTTCCTCATCTGTTTTAGACCTTCCTTCGCTTCTTTTTTAGATTTCCTGGTATCTTCCGTCTCTTCTCTGAGCTCTTCGAATACAGCTGCGCCGGCGATCTTACCTTCTAAAGCCGCGACGGTGGCTTCTTCGATGCCCGCCGCATCACCAGCAACGAAAATACCTCTTCTCGTCGTCATCATATCTTCCGTTCTCAGCGGTACGTAACCGCCCAGCTCACCGATGTACTCCATCTCACAGTCAGCTTGCCTCAAAAAGTTAGTATCCGGGCTGAGACCTACAGCGAGACAGATCACGTCGCATTCGACTTCTCTTTCAGTTCCTTCCACAGGCTGCCAATTTTCGTCTATCTCTTGGATCACGGCGCCCTCTACTTTTTCTTCTCCTATCGCTTTTTTGATAGTGTGAGACGTATTGATCGGGACACCCGCTCTTCTTATCTTTGAAGCGTGTACTTGATAACCGCCTATTTCCGGTAGAGCTTCAATGACTTCTACCACATCAACGCCGGCTTGAAGTAACTGGTAAGCGACTATGACGCCCACGTTTCCTGAACCGACCATCAGTACTTTGTCGCCCGGCACAATCCCTTCTTCATTCATAAGTGTCTGTACTCCACCGGCGCCGTAAACTCCCGGAAGGTCGTTGTTCTCGAATGAAAGGTAATTTTCGATAGCTCCACCCGCATAAACGATGCCGTCAGTATCGTAAATAGTCAACTGCCCATCTTTTTCGACGGTCACTTTCTTCTCTTCATAATACCCGAGGACTTTCGTCTCAGTATGTATCTTCACGCCCACGTCTCTGGCCTCCTCGACCAGCTCTTTACCTATCTCTATTCCTCTCGTTCCGGCGTCCTCTTCGTGACTGCCGAAAAATTGGTGAGTCTGTTTTACCAACTGTCCACCGAGGTTATCTCCTTCGTCGAAAAGGTGAACCTCTGCACCATTTCTAGCCGCTACTATACCAGCCATCAATCCCGCAGGACCTCCACCGATGACCGCTATCTCGATATCTTTTTCGACCCTTTCTTTTCCTCTACCTATATCGATATCCGGGAATTCGGGTTTCGCTCCGTGTCTTTCCACCTGCATACCTTCTTCCGCTAGTGTGACGCACGTTCTAACGTGAGGTCTACCGTCTACGGACATTATACAGGAGGAACACTTACCTATAGCGCAGAAGAAGCCTCTCGGCCTTTCGAGCTTTTTGCTTTCGGTAAATTTCTTCAAATCATTAGCGTAAAGAGCTGAAGCTATGGTCTCTCCTTCGTAAGCTTTAACTTTTTCACCTTCAAAATCGAAGTAGAATTTTTCGCCTCTGTCGAAGTCTAAAATGGGGTGGTTAAAAATCCTTTTTTCGCTCATCTAGGCACCGTCTCAAGGAGTAAGTTGTGCCATAAAAATATTTCTGTAGGAATTGACTTATCTGGAAATGGTTTTGATCCATTAAGTCAATATATGAAGAAAAAGATAACTTCTTGATGCCGAAGAGGTATGTCTGTAGAGACTGTGGGAATATATCTGAGGAGAAGAGAAAATGCACTGGCTGTGACGAACAGATGGAGGAAGTGAAACTTTCTCGAGGGTTGGAAGGCTCGGTTCCTTTTATCATGGCAGGTACTGCTGGAATTTTACTCTTACTCAGTTTCATCTTTGATATCAACTTTTTGATATGGTTCACCTTTCCGCTTATAGGGGCGGGAGCGGTCTTCGACCATCTATACCAAAAGAAAGTCGATAGACTCGTAGAAGATAGGATAAAAAGTAAAAAATAAAAAAATAGGAGCGGGCGTTTTAAACATAAAAATCCTTTTTATACCCAGGGGTGGAAAGATTAATATACTTCGAAAGTAGTGGTTAGAACATTAAAATTAGGTCGTTATAGGTGCTATGGGATGCACTCGAAAAACGACGTTTATGAGATATAGGTTTGTATTCAAAAGGAAGGTCAAATAATGGATGAAGAGTCGATATTACAAAAAGAAGATATGTACGATTCTGACAAGATAAAGGTCCTCGAAGGCCTCAAAGCCGTCAGGAAGAGGCCGAGCATGTATATAGGCAGTACTGACGAGAGAGGCCTTCATCATCTGGTTTACGAAGTGGTCGATAACAGCATCGACGAAGCCATGGAAGGCTACTGCGATAAGATCGATGTTACCGTAAAAGAAGACGGTGTAGTGGAGGTTAAAGATAACGGGAGAGGTATACCCGTCAGCGAACATCCTCAGTACGATAGGCCCGGTCTTGAGATCGTGATGACTAAACTCCATGCCGGCGGTAAATTCGATAGAAAAAGCTACAAAGTCTCGGGAGGACTACACGGCGTGGGAGTTTCCGTAGTCAATGCCGTTTCTGAATGGATGGAAGTAGAGGTGAAACGGGAGGGCGATATATACCATCAGAGGTACGAGAGAGGTAAACCCGTCACTGATGTGGAAAAGGTAAGAGAGGACGGGAAATTGAGCGGTACGACGGTGACTTTCAAGCCCGATCCCGAGATATTCGAAACCATAGAATTCGATTACGATACTTTGAAGGAACGTCTTAGAGAGCTAGCGTTCTTGAATAAAGGTCTGAAGATAGAGATCGAAGATAAGAGAGACGATCTTGAAGACGTTTTCCACTACGAGGGAGGCATAGTAGAATTCGTAGAGTTCTTGAATAAGGATAAAGAAAAACTTCACTCCGAACCGATCTTTTTCAAAAGTAGAGAGGACGGCGTTCACGTTGAGATAGCTATGCAGCATAGGACTGAGTCCTATTCAAAAGAGATCTTGGCTTTCGCTAACAATATCAACACTAAAGAGGGCGGCACCCATCTGAGTGGTTTTAGAGCCGCTTTGACTAGAACATTTAACAAGTACGCCGAAAACAATAATCTCGGTGAGGACGTGGATATAAGGGGAGACGATTACAGGGAAGGCTTGACCGCGGTTATCAACGTAAAATTACCGGAGCCGCAGTTCGAGGGCCAGACAAAAACTAAGTTGGGTAACAGTGAGATGAGAGGCATAGTCCAATCGATAGTCAGCGAGGAATTGATGACCTACTTGG
>CAZPCW010000104.1:0-4427 GCA_964585175.1 uncultured Thermoplasmata archaeon | reverse complement strand
CCCGCTTTATGGTATAGTAAGCGTGTCTAACCCCGTGTCCATAAGCTATGGGGACCGCACTGCCTCCATGGACTTTGCGCGATTGTTCTCTACCCAGATCGGTAACGGTGGGATATTCCGTGGTAAAAAAGTGAGTCAAAAAATGATAAAGCATCTGCAATTTTTCCTCATCTAGATCTTTTCCTCCCGGCACACTAAAATCTAATGGTGCAGACTCCGACATGTGAGATCTTCCGGTCGCCGTCATCCCGTTCCATTCCCCCGATCTCAACTTTTCGAAAGTCTCCTCCGACATGGTCAACCTCAGGTCTTCAACGCTCTCCTTATCCTTTTCCACGTATACCTTCTCCTCTTTCAACTCAACCATATAATCGTTCTTCCCGCCAACAGAAATCTGTATAGATCCTACTAAATCCGATGGTTTTTTCTTCTGATAGCATTGAGCCATCTCTTTCAATATTTGGAGCATACTATCTAAACTAGATTATCTTATTTAAACTCTCTTTATTCCCAATATGGAGCCTGATGACTTGAGATAGATGGGAAGATGATCTCTAAAAGCTTCAAGCGACCGACCAAAGAAAAGGTCGAGGAGATCAAGACTAAAGATATCAAGAGACTACGGACCAAAATATTAAGTATCATAATAAAAAAAGGTTTATATATGGACCTCCTTGATTTCCCAACAATCAAAAAATAATATCCAACAGATCATAATAATCTCCAGGTGAATATTATGTCAAAACCCATAATCAGATCTAAAGGACTGCATAAATATTACGAAGGCGAAGTCAGAGTTCATGCTTTACGAGGTGTGAATTTATCTATAAATAAAGGAGAGATGGTCGCGGTGATGGGTCCATCTGGTTGTGGAAAAACGACATTATTGAATTGTCTATCTGGATTGGACGATATATCCAAAGGAAAAGTCTGGGTAGGTGGGAAGGACTTGGAGTCATTATCCGATAATGAAAAAACCGAGATGCGGGCTTTGAACATGGGTTTCGTTTTCCAATTTTATAATCTTCTCCCAGTACTTTCTGCAGTGGAAAATGTCGAATTACCTTTACTACTCGCGGGCAAATCTAAGGGAGCTAGAAAGAAGGCGGAAAGAGCGCTAAAGATGGTGGAACTTGGAGATAGGATGGATCACAGGCCCTCTGCTCTATCCGGTGGTGAAAGGCAGCGTGTCACCATAGCTAGAGCGATAGTGAACGAGCCGGACATGATTTGGGCTGACGAACCGACCGGTGACCTAGATTCAAAGACCTCCGATAAGATCATGGATCTGTTATGTAAGTTGAATGACAAAAATGGACATACCATGGTTCTAGTGACCCATGAAAACAGGGTCGCTAAAAGAGCAGAAAGGACACTTCACATGGAAAGTGGAGTGATCGAAAGAGATCATACGAAGGAGGCTTGAGGTAGATGATCACTCCGCTGCTTATCATAATAGCGGTGGTAGTCGCTGTAGTCCTTATCGATGCGTTTCGTCATAGAGTACTTTTCAAGATAGGTTTGAGAAACATTTTCAGAAGAAAAACGAACACGCTCATCGTTATCTTAGGACTCATGATCGGTACCGCCATAATCTCCTCGTCTTTGGGCGTTGGAGATACGATGGATAATATGGTCGAAGGTGAGATATACAAGGAATGGCAGGGAACCGATGTGACCATCTACAATACGACTGCTCAAGGCGATTACAAGTCAATCGACTCAGCAAACTTCTCCGATCTTAAGTCCGATATCCTTTCAGTTAACAATGTAGAAGGGGTTTCAGGTGAAGTACACGGTTCAGCCTCTGTTTTCAACCCCGACTCAAAGCTTTCGGAATCCAATGCGAATATAATGGGTATGGATCTAAACAACGATAACGGCTTCGGATCATTCTACAAAGACGGTGATAAAATCTCACCGTCATTGGCCGATGATGAAGTCTACATTACCGAAGATCTTTCAGATGACCTGGAAGCGGAAAAGGGAGACACTATCGAACTTTACACTCACAAATATCCGGATGGGAACAATTATGAAGTCAAAGATGTGATCGAAAATAAGGGCAGAGCTGCCTGGGATGGGTCCAGCAAGATAATAATGTCAATAGAAGGATCTCAAGACGCATTGAGCCTCGACAATCAAGTTAATTATATCAGAGTTACCTCGGTCGGAGGAGTGGAGGAAGGAACGAAATACAGTCAGCAGATAGCCGATGACGTTGAACAGATAATAAAAGATAATCCTGAACACAGTGATCTGGAGGTGAGGGACAATAAAAAGCAAAGCCTTGAAGATTTTAAAGAGAACATATCTCAATTCTCAGACTTATTTTTCATCTTCGGTTCATTTGCTATAGTGGCGGGGATCCTTCTCACGATCAATATCTTCGTGATGCTTGGTGAGGAAAGAAAATCTGAGATGGGCATGAGCAGAGCTATAGGTATGAAACGCGGCCATCTCAGGAGAGTGTTTTCTTATGAAGGTTTGTTCTATTCAGTCGGTTCATCCTTCATCGGAGCTCTGGTCGGTGTAGGCGTGACATACATAATATTTTATTTTATGGAGGACATATTTTCTATCTTCGGAGGTGATATCTCTTTACTCTCTTATTTTGGGATCGAAACGAGCAGTTTGATATTAGCATTCGCTGCTGGTTTTCTATTGACCATGGGGACCGTTATCTTCTCCGTCACTAGGATCTCCAAACTCAATATTGTAAGAGCTATAAGAGAGATACCTGAGCCGCCCGTATCGAGGAAGAGTAAAAAGATATTGTATGCCTCAATCGCGGGTCTCATTATCGGTGCCTTGATGATATTTGCCGGGATCCCGTCAAATCAGATGTGGTTACCGGTCACAGGTATCTCACTCCTTATAATCGGCATAGGTACTATTGTCAGAAGATGGGTGGGCGATAGGATAGCTTATTCTATCGTGGGTATTTTCTTACTCATCTGGTGGATGTTACCGTCATCTATATTACCCTTCTTCGAAGGATATTCATCCGGATTAGAGATGTTTATTCTCTCTGGATTGTTTACAGTAACTGCCGGCGTATTAGTCATAATGCTGAACGGTTCTATTATCACGAAGGGGATGGAAAATCTGGTCGGTTCTACTAAGGGATTTAAGGCTGTAATTTTGTCCGCGGTTTCACATCCTATGAAGGAAAAGTTTAGAACCGGCATGACCATATTCATATTCGCACTGATCATCTTCGCTATAGTCGTTATGAGTATGATCGTCGGGGTATTCAACACCAATATCGATAGGATGGTAGAAGAGCAGTCCGGCGGATATGATGTTATAGGGATCGGAGATGTTAACCGGCCTATAGATGATATTCAATATGAAATAGAAAACAGTCAGAACCTTTCCCGCGGTGATTTCGAACATATAGATTCAGCTTATAGAGGAAATGTCCCTACGAATAAAACTGTAGATGGAGTCAATCAGCGGCGTTCAGTAATTGGAATAGATCGGAATTTTGTTAACAACAACTCCTTTGGTATATCAGATTATGTTGACGAGTATGAGTCGGAAAGCGAGGTTTGGGACGCTGTTATCAATGATCCAGATCTTGTTTTAACTCAATCTCAAGGTTCGGAGTTTTCCGGTCAGATGGGAACAGGTGATGAATTGGGAGGTACGATCACCTTATTGAATGAAAGCAATAAACCCGTTGAAAAAAAGGTAATAGGTTTCATGGATCAGTGGGTCATAAGTGGAGTCTTCATGAACAAACGGACCGTGGAGAATGAATTTAATATCACATCCAACAGCTTGTTCTTTTTGGACGTTAAAGAAGATGTCGACGCTGATGAGATGGGTAAAGAACTCCAGAAAGAATTTTTCGAGAACGGATTTCAACCTATCGTGATAGGAACGATACTCAGGGAAAATCTAGAAGCACAGTTCATGTTCTTTGATCTGTTCAGCGGATACATGGGATTGGGGCTCGTAGTAGGTATCGCCGGTCTTGGGATAATAAGTTTAAGAGCCGTTCACGAGAGAAGACTAGAGATAGGTATGATGAGAGCTATCGGGTTCAAAAGAAGGATGATATCTTATGCTTTCTTGATAGAGAACTCTTTCATCACGATCACCGGTATACTTTTAGGTAGTGGACTCGGGATCGGTATCGGTTGGGTCCTGTGGGATGATTCCTTCAGAGCCATGGGTTGGGAATTTGCCATACCGTGGTCGAGGATAATAATAATCGCTTTGATCGCGTACTTCACGATGCTCCTAACCGCTATTCCCAGCGCAAGAAAGGCAAGTAAAGTATCTCCGGCAGAAGCATTGAGGTTCGATTGAAGACAAAAATGAAGAGGCTGTCTATCACGTTGAGAAACTGAATGAGATCCATAGTCAGCTTCTCCCACCTAAAGGAGGGAGCTTGCCAGTGAACTCCGTTTCTGACC
>CAZPCW010000103.1:0-4555 GCA_964585175.1 uncultured Thermoplasmata archaeon | reverse complement strand
AAAAGAACCGTGAAAGAGTCGAACTCTTGCACAGTATACTACGCCATGATATAAAAAACAAAGTGCAGGTCGTCCATGGTTACCTCCAGCTGTTAGAGAAACAAGAATTACCGGATGAAGCAGAAAAATTTCTAGAAAAAGCTCTGAAAGGAAGTAAAAAAAGCATGAAGTTATTGGATAAGATAAGACTACTACTAAAGGCACAAGAAGAGGTGAAAAAAGCTATCAAGATCGCTGATACAGTGTATGATGCTGTAGAAGAAAGTGAATCATTGGCTGAAGATAGAGGGATGGAGCTATCGGTCCAGTGCCCTTCAACAGAATGTGAAGTGGAAGGTGGTCCTTTGCTGAAAGAAGTGTTTTCCAACATAATTGAGAATTCAATATATCATTCGGAGGGTGACGAGATCAAGATATCCGGTAAGGTCAAGGAAGAGAAAGTCATCTGCACGATAGAAGATGATGGCAAAGGTATTCCCGATGATAAGAAAGATACGATATTCGAGAAGGGTTACACTACCGATGAGAAGAGAGGAACGGGTTTAGGATTGTTTTTAGTGAAGATATTGATAGATACTTACGGGGGAGAAATAGAGGTCAAAGATTCTCATATGGGTGGAGCTAGGTTTGATATTTGGTTGGAGAAGGTATAGGTAGTGGGAATGTGAGACAAAAAATGAAATCTATATTGCCCAGAATAAGTCACAATCATTTGTTATTTGGGCTTTTGGCCATTGTGGGTCTTTACCTTACAAGCCTCTATAACTATTTACTGTTTCACTCTCTTGTCGAACTATTCAGCATCATAGTAGCTGCCCTTATATTCACCATCACATGGAACACACGTGACAAGATAGAAAACAACTACCTTCTCCTCGTTGGCATAGCTTTCCTCTTTATCGCTGGTCTCGATCTGATCCATACTCTAGCCTATCAAGGGATGGGGATTTTCCCGCATCAGGGCTCGAACCTTCCAACTCAGTTATGGATATCTGCGAGGTACGTTGAGGCCCTCACTCTACTGATCGCACCTTTACTTTTATACAGAGATAAGATCGATATTTCGTATCCTATGATCGCATATGGAACTGGATTTACTCTAATATTATTGTCCATATTTGGCGGTTTTTTTCCTACCTGTTATATTGAAGGTGTCGGCTTAACTCCTTTCAAGATAATTAGTGAATATGTGATCTCGATAATTCTTGGATTTTCACTCTACTTTCTCTACAGGTACAGGGAAAGGTTCAAAAGCTATGTTTTCCAACTGTTAGCGATTTCGATTATTTTGACTATAGGCTCGGAGATAGCCTTTACTTTTTACATCAGTGTTTACGGTTTTTCTAATCTGGTCGGACATTTCTTCAAACTGATTTCGTTCTTCCTGATTTATCAGGCATTGATAGCGACTGGATTAAAAGAGCCATTCGATCTGCTGTATAGAGAGGTTAAAAAGAGAGAAGATAAGCTTGAGAAAAGTAAAAAGCGAGTGGAATTGGAGAGGGATAGATTACAGACCTATCTAGATTTAGCGGGAAGTATCATAGTTGCTTTAGACAGAGAGGGTGAGGTTACTTTGATCAACAGGAGAGGCTGTGAGATCCTTGGGCAACCGAAGGAAGAGATCGTTGGGAAAAATTGGTTCGAAAACTTTGTTCCTGGAGAAGATAGGGAGGAATTGAAACAGCTTCACGAAAAGTTGATTTCCGGGGGAACTGAGGAAAGAGAACGTTTCGAAAACCCGATTATTGGAATAAACGGTGAGGAAAGAATCATCTCCTGGCATAATACAACTCTGAAAAACGGTGAAGGTAATATAATCAGATCTCTGAGCTCTGGGATAGATATCACCGGTCGTAAAGAAATAGAGGAGAGAGAGGAATTTTTACATTCTTTACTTAGGCACGACGTTGAGAACAAGAATCAGATCGTCAAGGGCTACTTGGAACTGATGAAAGACTACGATCTCCCCGATGAAGTTAAAGATTTTCTTGAGAGATCAGAGCACGCAGTTAAAGAAAGCACAGAGATAATCGAGAAGGTCAGGACCCTTAGAGAAATTAAGCAAAAAGAAGAGGTCACTGAGATGAATCTGAATTCAGTGCTGGATAAAGTCTTATCGGAACATCAGGATCAGTTGGATGAGAAAGGTATAAAGTTGGAAATCGAAGATTTTGATTATTTTGTGAAAGGAGGACCTTTGCTGGAAACTCTTTTTTCAAATCTGATAGGCAATACTGTCCAACATTCTGGTTGTGAAAAAATCAAGATCACCTCTCAAATAGAAGAAGATGAAAGCGTAGTGACAGTAGAAGACGACGGTACAGGAATATCTGATGATCTGAAAAACAAAATATTTGAGAAAGGAGTTAAAAAAGGAAAGAGCGCTGGAACTGGATTAGGATTGTATATGGTGAAAGAGATAGCCGAGAATTACGGTGGGAATATTGAAGTAAAGGATTCTGATATGGGTGGAGCTAGGTTTGACATCTGTCTTCAAAAGGCCTAAAAACGAAAGTTTACTAGTGGATTTCACTCATCACCCTTGTTTAGCCTTCGGGCACGGAGAACTGCACGCTAGCAACTTCTTCGTTACAAAACATGAACTGGAATTCATAATCTCCCTTCTCTAGGTCGCCCAAATTATAGGAGTGATCGACAACCTTGATTGTCTGGCCAGCTGGTCCCGTGAACTTTTCCATCTTCGTATCTACTGAAAAGACACCGTTTTCTCTAAAAACGTTACCCCACTCTTTCACTCGATAGCCAAGATCAACGAAACTGATTTGCACTTTTACTATAACACCTTCTTCAGTATTATTTATGGAGAAAAGTAACTCATCTTTTTCGGGAACATATTTCACCCATTCTTCTTCGGACTCGTTTCCTGTATTATCCTCTTCGCTATCGTTCTCTATAGAATGGTTCTCTGTATTGTCAGAATCGCCATCTTCGACCTGCCCGTAAACGCTAAAGCTGAATAAAATCAGAATTACCGCTAGGGTGATGACGACAACTTTATCTAGATGATCGAGAAGACACCTTCCTAGCAGAGTTAGGGAGGTGATGAATTGATCCACTTTCACTCATCCCTCCAACAAACACTTAAACACCAGGAGATATATGTTTTAGGTAGTGGTTCCAAACACGGGCCTGCAGAAAGTTTGAAAAGACCGCTTTTGCAGGCAGGGGCCGATCATGAATCGACATGGTGTTGTGGCGCGGCCCTTCGAGCTGGAAGCGACGACCCGACCTCTGTGTTTGGGTAAAACAAAAGTCGGCGAGCGGAATGCAACCTCAATAGCTTTGGTCAGAAGCACCTTCCTGATCAACTGGTCAGGGAGGTGAGGACGTCACATCTATCCATCTTATCCCACCGATCATAATATCTAATTTAAAACTTATAAAAATCACGCCTCACTTTTAGTATTAGTTACTTTTGGATCATCTCTGATCACTTCAAAGAAAGAAAGAAATTTATACTACGATTAAATTTTACAAATTGGGTCGATAAAATAGCACAAACAACTAAAGAGTGTGGCTTCTGCAGCGGAAGCGGGAAAGAAAGCGATCAAAAATGTCCTGTCTGTAAAGGGAACGGCTATGTGATGGTCGAAGAACCGGCTAGCGAATGCCCTCTATGTGAAGGAAGAGGAAGATACGGCGGTAAAAAATGCTCGGCCTGTGAAGGCGCAGGATGGGAAGACGTGGTTGAATAAAATCACTCTACCTTTCCCCGCTATACACGGGCACATTCAAATCTAATTCATCAGATCATCTACCCGCAAATATTCATATAAAAAACAAATATTAATCATTCTCTATGTCGAAAGAAAACACCGATTATCTAGCAAAATACTACGACCAGATCTATGAAAAAGAGAAGAAAAAAGACTACGAGAAAGAATCCGAACAGATAATCAAGATGATCGAAGATCACGAACCTAAAGAATTACAAACATTACTGGACATTGCATGTGGGACTGGAAACCATCTAAAGTATCTTTCCAAAGAGTTCGAGTGTACGGGTGTAGATATCGATGAAGAGATGATCGGTACCGCGGAAGAAAAGGTACCCAAAGCGTCTTTTGAAGTCGGAGATATGAGAAACTTTGAACTTGAAAATACCTTTGACGTTATCACCTGTTTTTTCGGCAGTATCGGGTTTGCGAGGACCTATGAAGATTTAGTCAAAACTTTGAAGAACTTCAAGAGACACCTTTCCGAGTCGGGAATGCTGATTATAGAACCTTGGGTATATCTATCTGATTTCGAAAAACATCGTTTACCCGCCTTGACCACGGTTGAAGAAGAGGAATTTAAACTGGTCAGGATGGCCAATAGTGAGATAAAAGATTCTAAGTGGATTCTGCACATGCATTATCTCTTGGGCGAAGAGGAAGGCATCCAACACTCTCACGAGACCCATGAATTGTTGGCTTGAGAACGGTCGAATTATTTAGATGCATTCAAAGAAGCAGGATTGGAAGTAAAAGATTTCCTCGAAAAAGGAGATGGATGGAATGGAGCAAGAGGATTGTTCTTGTTGAAGAGT
>CAZPCW010000102.1:0-4685 GCA_964585175.1 uncultured Thermoplasmata archaeon | reverse complement strand
CTTAGTGAAGTGTTAGAGGACGTGCAAAACGAAGAAGAATTTATCAAAAAGGAAAGTGAAATAATAACAAATTCAGGGGATAAAAAACACGGTATCATAACGATCGATTCGTTCTTCTTCGACGGAAAAGAGTTACAGGGCTTTTCAATCCTTATCAGTGACGTGACGGAAGAAAAGAAACAGAGAGAGATATTGAACGCTTTAATGGAACATTCAGGAGTCCTTTTAGCATATCTAGATGAAGAGTTCAATCTCGTTTACGTGAATTCCGCCTACGCTGAACGAACGGACTATAGAGCCGAAGAACTCGTGGGAAGAAACCATTTTGACCTTTTTCCAGATGGAGAAAACGAAAAGATATTCAAAAAAGTCAGAGACAACGGGGGCTCGGTATCTTTCACCGGCAAACCGCTTCTTTCCTCCGATAAATCGAAAGGTAGTATTAGCTATTGGAACTTACAAGCCGTCAATAATAGCGAAGGAAAAGTAAGGGGGTTTGTACTCTCACTTTCCAATATCCCTAGAGAAGATAGTGAATGATATTTAACGAGAATGATTTATCCTCTTTATTGAAGCTTTGTTATTTCTTAATTTGTACCTCTTTTGCATATGAATTATACAATAATGATAAGTAAATTAGGATGGATTTTGAAAAATAATCTTATTATATTCAAAGTTCAAATCGATGAGAATCATATAATAAAAGAGGTATCAAACTTTGGCAGGTCTCAAACAAGAATTATCTTATCTCATTCTAGGACAACAAGGTGGCGATAATCGGATCAAAATTTTAGAACTTTTGCATGAAAGATCATACAACATAAATCAATTGGCAAACGAACTTGACCTTAATTACAGGACTGTCAAACATCATATCGAGGTACTTTCAAATTACGATATGATCACTTCATCTGGGGAAGGCTACGGAAATGTATACTTTCTAACTTCCAAAATAGAGAAAAACTTCAAATGGATAAAAGAGATGAAGAAAAAACTCCAAACCGTCTCCAAATCTCCCAAATTATATCAGGACCTCGTAGAACAAACTCATGAAGGGATCATCATACTAGATGAAAACAAGGAAGTTATATTTGTAAACGAAAGCGCTGAAAAGATCATCGGGTACGACAATGGCGAACTTCTCGGCGGGGCGATCGATTTTTTAGTAACTTTCGATATATATGAAAATCTAGATAAGGTATTGAAAGAAGGCAAATTTTTAGAAGATGAGACTCGAATAATAACTAAGTCTGGAGAAACAAAAAATGTAATAATTACGATGGATTCTTTCCACTTTAAAGGTGGTGAATTCCAAGGTTTCTCTCTTCTTTTTAGAGATGTTACGGAAGAAAAGAAACAGAGAGAAATCCTAGATGCCTTGATGGAACACACAAAGGTAATGATGGTTTATCTCGATAAGGATTTCAATATCGTTTACGTGAATTCAGCATACGCCGAAAGAACAGATTATAGGGCGGAAGAATTGGTCGGTAAAAATCATTTTGATCTATTTCCCAATGGAGAAAATGAGAAAATATTTAAAAAAGTTAGAGAGTCAGGAGAACCAGTATCTTTTACAGATAAAAGCTTTTTACATCCTGATGATTCTAAGGATGAAGTTTCCTATTGGGATTGGACCTTAGAGCCAGTTAAAAATGACGAAAAGGAAGTCAAAGGGCTCGTACTATCTTTAGAAGAAACCACCGATAGGGTCAAATTGAAAAAAGAGCTAGAAGAGGCTAACGAGAGATATCGAACAATTTTCGATAATAATCCAAATCCGACTATGATGCTCGCGGCGAAACTTGACGAAGAGGGTGATATCCTGGACTACACCGTTGATGAAGCAAATCAAGCATTTATGAAATTGGGATTGACCGATTTGCAGTCTATAAAAGATAAAAACATGAAAAAGGTGTTCGAGAAATCGGAGAGCTTTTATGAAAAAATGAAAGAAAACTGTAATCAAGTTATGGAATCTAAAGAGGATACCACTTTTACTGCTGATATAAACAATTTAGATAGATTGTACCAGATAAAGATTTCAAAGATAAATGATTTCTACCTAGGCGTGATCTTTGAAGGACCTATCGATGGAAAGGATTAACCCACTCCATTTGTTAAAACGATTAGTTCTGATTGAAAAATTTTAGAAGGATTTTGTAGGTATTTTGCGCATGAATTAGAAATCATTAATGAAAAAGTTTACCTAAAGTTTGAATAAGGAACTTATTCCTTACCTAAGTTTGTTTAAATAAGATCATCAGTCCAGCTAAAAAGGTTCTAGGGGAATTATATTTTTTCGGGGGAAATCATTTCCCTAGACCTTTTACCTTTTTCTTTCCAGATTATAGATTATTCTTTAAAGCTTCCAATATATTATTAGTCGAATTTATACTAATCAAATTTTCCTCTATAGATTCGAGTGAAGCTTCCTGTAAATCCTGTGAAAAAGCTGCGGTAGCGTCCTTTGCCAATATGACCTCATAATTTCTTTTCACGGCCTCTATCACCGCCGTTTCGACACACTCATTTGTTAGAACACCCGCTACAATCAAAGTTTCTATCCCACTGTTTTTTAGCAAAAAGTCCAAATTGGTATCTTCAAAAATCTCTGGACCATTTTTTTTCAGGACTATTTCATCCTGCAGAGGCTCAAGAGTTTTTAGTATGTCGCTTTTCCTTATACCGTTCCGTTCTAAATTTTCAGCTTTTAATTCCTCCTCTTCAAGATCGGACCTGATTTTCGTAAAGATTATGGTCCCTTCGATCTCTCTAAATTCACTTAAAAGGCTTTGGATATTTGGAATTACGGTTTTTTGAATACGATCATAATAATAGTCGTATCCCTTTCGTACCCCTAGCTCTTTAGCGTTTTTTAAAACCCCATATCCTTGAGCGGTAATATCATACTGCATGTCGATCACTAGAAAAACTGTTTCTTCTACTTTAATACCTCTAGAAGTTATCGGCATAGATAATTCTTTCAAAGTTGTTTTGTCCAAACCCGTGTCCCCCTCTTAAACATATCATACAGATCGTTTATTAAACAATTTTTCATCATCTTTGGACTTGTTAAAATATTTTCTATAAGGCGATTTTACAACAAAATTACACATAAATCTTCACTAAACGTTGGTCGATTATCCTCTAAATTTGAAAAAAGAGTTTTTAAAATGCATATGGTAATTATTTACAGAAAGCTACACGGGAGGTGGAATCTAACTAATCTTTTTAGGTCGGGGGGGTAGCCGCCTCTCGTGTAGTGTTCTTTTCTCTAAATATGATCTATTTGATCAGAAGTACTGCGTGTAAATTATACCCGCGATCAGGATAGACAGAAGGCTTATCCAAAGTAGCAGCGCTTTTCTCGTATAACTTCTAGCTTTGTCCGCCTCCCACCATGTGCTGGGCTCAAATCCCTGGACTAAAAATGTCAGGACCCCGGAGAGATTTATGCATATCAAGTTTATGAAAAACAGAGCCATTGCGTTAAATCCCAATGTGAAGTATGCTGACCCTATCAATAGCCCTGAAGCGGCTATAGCCGGAACAAGAGCTAACGATACCATCACTCCTATAACCGCGGAGGACAGCCCTCTAGTATAAGCTAGAGCACCCGCACTTCCCGCCGAGAGCGCTAAGACTACCTGTAGTAGGCCGATCTCGGTCCTGCTAGCTATCTCAGATGTAGAGGGATCGACGGTTAATATCACCCCGATAAGCACCGCTACCAAGAAAGACAAAGCCATCCCAACGATCGCAGATGTGGCCGCCTTTTTGGCCAATGTAGAATCCGCTAGTGTCGTGGCGAGGGACAAACCAACGTTAGGACTCAGCATGGGCGCTATAACCATCGCTCCGACTATCACCGCCACGTCTCCTCTCAAGATGCCGATCGAGGCGACTATAGAAGAAAGTACTATAAGCAGAATATAAACTCTCGAAAGCTCGCTCTTGTCTTTTACTTCAGCGTAGATCTCTTCCCGACTGACGCCCTTGGTCTCTTTACCTTCTTCTTCGCCTTCCTCTTCCTCGCTCTCCTTCTCTTTCTCTTCTTCCTCTTCAGGCTCCACCGGGAGAGACGCCTCGACATGAAACAAAAGAAGTCTGAATTCCTTGTAATGGTCGAAATTATCTTTGAGTTTATCAATGATAGTCTGGCTCCTCTCCGCGTCGACTAGAAGCTTAACGACTATCTTATTCTCGGCTATCTCCTCGTACCAGAACTCGAAAACTTTTTCGTCTTCTGCTAGGAGTTCCTCCGCTTCATCCCATTTCCCGCCGGGGATGATCATCTCTATTAAACGCTGCAAATTTTCCTCTAATTTCTTATTTTGACAAAGATATATTAAATTTCTGTGGTCAGAGGGTGTTATATCCAGTTTGATCTCAGGTGACGGATGATTTTTCCCTAGAATATTCGAGATATTCTTTTTGGTCGATTATCTCTTTCAGATGCATCACCGTTTTCCAAAGTTCATGATACGTGTTATAAAGAGGAGATACGGCCAGTCTCAAAACGTTTTCGGGCCTGAAATCAGACACCACACCTCTATCTTTTAGAGCCAAGTTGATACGATAGGCTTCATCTCTTCTTAGGGCGACGTGTCCGCCCCTATCTTTTTCATCTCTAGGAGTGATGATCTCGAAAGAGTACGGTTCTCCGCCTAGAACTTCCTCGA
>CAZPCW010000101.1:1259-4769 GCA_964585175.1 uncultured Thermoplasmata archaeon | reverse complement strand
AAAAATATTGATAAAACTAAGCACTCCTACGAAAAAGGTTTTCTACTGAGCCCCTCTCACGCAAAACTTAAATAGGAGGCTCGTCCTTAACCAGCTTGAGGTAGAGAATATAATGAAATGGAATAGAATATTATGTCTGTTGATTGTCTCGGTGTTAATCACCGGGGGATTGACAGTCTTAGCAGGCTCAGAACCTGCAAAGGGTCAAAACCAACCCGAAACAGTGACGTTTTCGGTGAATATGGATAGACAAGACGCACTAATGCAGCTAGCTGAAGGCGACCAAGATATGTTCCTGCAGAGCTTGTCAGCTACAGTGTACAATAACATGCAGCAGTCGATCAAAGACGAGTTAGATTACTGGGAATCTTCAGGGGGCTACAACAATTGGTACTTTAACAGAGCTAGAGAAGGAAACGGAACGACGGCGATGCAGAATGCTTTAGATGAAGGATGGGTAGATGGCAATGATCCAGATAACGTCCAGTACTGTTTGAACGACGCTAATGGAAACTGGGAATTCAACCCGTTCGCAGTTCAAGATGTAAGATACGCAATGAATCACTTTACCAATAGGCAATCGTTCATCCAAGATCTGTACGATGGTTTCGGAGAAGAGAGATATATCTGGACGGCCAGATCCTCAGGTGCCTACCAAGACAGATTCAAGGAATTTATCGAAGGAGGCGATCCCGATCCGTCGGACGGCGATTTCGGCATGAGTCCGAGTGGCAATCTAGAATGGGCTAAAAACTACATCGATGACGCATTGACAGATATCGCCGAGAATGACAAGTTAGCGATAGGTGAACTTCGTACACCAGATCAAGGAGACAGCGGTTATTGGGAATACAAAGCACCTAATGGTAACTGGAAAGCGGTCGAAATCACGGGTGCGATCAGAGTAGAAGACGCCCGACTAGACATGGGCAGGACATTCGCGGATAAATTGGAGGAACATGCAAATATAAAGGTAGAGAATTTAGAGCAGAGTAGAAGTAAGCTCTCGCCTTTGGTATTTTCGGGAACTTTCGATCAAGGTGAATGGCACTTTTACACCGGTGGATGGTTAGCTTCCGGAAATGTTTACTATCCGCATGTCGCTCTCCGACAGATGTACGCGCCGGCCTATGGTTTCGCACTTCCAGAGAACTCCCCGGGCCATTGGCACTACGGACAGACAGAGATGGGTCAAAAATTAAATGAGCTCACATATGATCCTTTCGTAGGTAATGTTGCAACCGCTGACGCATATTGGGACAAGATAGAAAAAGCAGTTAAAGCGGCCACTAGAGACTCGGTTAGAGTATACACTATGACCTCATCGGCTTTCTATACCTATGACAAAGATACCATAAACACGGCGGTTCCTAATGCGATCACTGGTTGGGACCAGGTTTTCGGTCCGAGAACCCTTGATACGGCTAAAGACGACATAAATGCACAGTTTTACTCCTCCGGAGGAACGCTTTACATGGACAACTGGAATTGGTACGGAGGCTCTGAAGGAGCTTACGGAGCCAACCAGAGAAGATGGGTATTAGGTTTCTCCAGCTGGAATGATCCTACATCCGGTAAACCGAGACCGATGCTCAACGATTGGAGAGGCAATATCGAAACAGGCTTTAACTTCACTGAAGATGGTGAACTGATAAAGGAATTAGATGTTGATTGGACCAACACGGATGCGGTGAAATACGATCTTAAAGACGGTTCATGGGATACGGTAGAAGACTATTACGCGGACAGAAACGGGAGCGCCCCGGACAAAGTGGCTTCAAAAGTGACATACGATGTGAAGACCGGACCATGGCATCACGGTGAAGATTACGACATCCAGGATATCATGGAATGGTGGGCAAGGACAAAGAACATAGTCTACGAGAACCCAGAAGACAGTAAAATACCGGACTACTTCTACTCGAAATATTCCAATGAAAATAAGCCTACCTGGAAGAAGATGGAAGCGATACAATTCAATCCGTCTGAAGACCAATACACTGTATGGGGTACCTACACTTTCCCAGAGAAAGCGATGATTGGATCCTATTATGCGCTCAGTCCTAGAAATCCACAGCCGGTTTACGAGGCGATAAGTCAAGAGGTCTACGAGACAGATTATGCGGTCCATGCTCCAGACGAAACATTCGGCTGGAACAAAGGTGAAGGAGATTACTATGTCCATCTCATGGGAGAAAATCAAGGTGAAAAATACGTAAAAACGATGAAGAACATGCAGGATCAGAATTGGGTACCACCGTATCTTGATTCCAGTAAAGATCAAGCTGCACCTGTAACAGACATGATGACCGATGCTACCACTTACAGTAATAGACTACAGAGCTGTATAGACTTCTTCAACAACCACAATAATCTGTTCATCGCTAACGGACCCTACATGTTCGCAGACAATAAAGTTGAACTCTTGGAAATAGAATTAGAGAAATTCGATGGATACGCCGATTATCATGAAGACGGTTGGGAACATTGGGCGAACACGTTACCGCCAGCTCAACACCCGGTAATAAGTGCATTTAACGCTGAATCGAAAAGAAAAGGAGAAGTAGTGTTTACTGCCGAGGCTTACATCAGGGAGGAATGGCCCGCTGATTCGGGTTTCCCCATCCAGGAAGAAACATTTACGAAAGACGTGGCAATTCTTAAGAAAGAGAGTACCGGAGAAGTCGTAAAGAAATTGGCATGGAGTGATCTAGATACTACAGCTAGAGAAGAGAACACTTTGATTCAGCACCGTTTCCGAGATCTTGAAGCGGGGACAAATTACGAGTTGACACTGCAGATAGCGATAGAAGGTATCAGAAAAGAGGCTAGTGAGAGTACGATAGTCACTGTCTCTGGCGAAGAGACTGAGCCTGATATCTCGGTTACTGACTTTACGGTGAGCCCAACTGAAGTCGAAATAGATGAACAGGTCAATATCACTGGCACGATCGTAAATAACGGTGATGGACAAGGAACGATCGACTTGAATATGGGTGATGAAAATAAAACATACAACTTAGCTGCTGGTGAGTCCAAGGATATCGAAGAAGAAACTTACTTCGAGGAAAGTGGCATCTACACTATCTCACTTGGTAGTATGAGCGAAACCGTCAACGTCGGAAGCGTAGAGACATACACACTAACAGTAAATACTGATGGGCAAGGTTCCGTAACTCCAAGTAGTGACGAATTCGAAAAAGGAAGCACGGTTACCGTTGAAGCGACACCAGCCGATGGTTGGAAATTCAAGGAATGGACAGGAGATGCAACCGGAACAGAGAAATCGATAGACGTGACGATGGATAGTGACAAAACTATCACGGCTAAATTTACAGAAGAATACACCTTGACGATAAACGTCGAAGGTGAGGGTAGTACTGATCCATCAGGAACTTACACAGGTTCCGAAGGAGAAACAGTAACAGTTGAAGCGACACCAGCCGACGGATATGAATTCAAGGAATGGACAGGAGATGCAACCGGAACAGAGAAATCGATAGACGTGAC
>CAZPCW010000101.1:0-1159 GCA_964585175.1 uncultured Thermoplasmata archaeon | reverse complement strand
GATGGATAGTGACAAAACTATCACGGCTAAATTCACGGAAACAGGCGACGACGGAGATGGCGATGGTGGCACACCAGGATTCACTCTTGGTCTATTCGCTATCGCAGCGGTCGTCGCGGTGTTCGTATACCAGAGGAAAAGAAGATAGACTAAGAACAAACTAACCCACTTACCAAAACTTTTTATTTTATTTTTTTCGAAAACTTGGCTTCATCCCGAAAAGTTTTAATTAGATTTTTATTTAATTATAAATTAGATGGGATGTACTAATCAAAGAATGAATCCCAAGGTAGTTCAGCAGGTAAACAGAGAGATCGATTCTCTGTTTATAGACCACCTTTCAAGGGCAATTAAGAAACTCAACCAGCCATGGGAAGTCAAGAAAATAGGTCGTGATCTACATCCTCCTGATGTGGTTACTTTTTGTGATGTGATGAAGGTTGCGACCAGTAGAACAGACGATAAGATAGAATCGTATGTAGAACTGGTCTCTCAGAGAAGATAAAAAAGACCTTCAATGTGGATAGAGTACCGGGCAACAGCGTGATATCGACAGGAAATTGAAAATTTTCTTTCGAGCGCAGGGCGTGCCTCGAAAATCCAGTTTGCCTGTAGGGTAGGTGCTGAAGATGCGGTAAGTATCTTTTTAATCCTGTCCCCCTGCGGCTCGTTCCTTGGAAATGAATTTCCACCTTTCTCTCGGTTTCTCGACCAGAAACACTCGAGATTGCAGGGAGAAACGAAAGGACGGTGGGGAACTAGTCCCACTTCGTCCGCAGGGCTTTGCCCGAGTGATGATTGGGACTCAGTCCCATACTCGTCCTCCCTATCGTCGAGGAATAGAATATTCCTCTACCATTGGAATTATGAGATAATTCCGATACGTTGCGGAAGCCGATGAAGAACTGGTAACAGTTTGGAGGATAAGACTTGAGAGAAAACGTTGGAATCAAAAGATTCCACCTTTCGCCGCTTAGAGTAAGACGGCGACGTGAAGGAGTCTAAGGCTATTGAGAATCTGAATGTTCAGGATTAAAATCCTTTCAGTCCCGAAACTCACTAGTTGAAGGAAAAGAGGACGAAGTCCTCGCATCCTCGTTATCACTGCGGATGAATTCACAATCAAAGATTCTTTACCTCCTCGTTATCACTGCGGATG
>CAZPCW010000100.1:0-4849 GCA_964585175.1 uncultured Thermoplasmata archaeon | reverse complement strand
ATAAATAATTAATCGATGATCGTCAAAGGATCACACAAAAAGGAACTCTAATCCCAGCCAAATGAGGAAGATAGTGACGACACCCAGTAAAAAGAAAGAAGGCTTACCTTCTTTGTCTTTGGGTAATATATCTCTGCTGACCAGGAACAGCATCATTCCGGATATGAAGGCTAGAATGCTCCTCTCCAGAGAGGGATAGAGCTCAAAAAATATACCGGCTAGAGTACCGATCACGAAAGAACTCGATAGAAATATCTTATCTATCTTTCTTCCTGAAAATGTATGGATGCTCTCTAAAACGATAGAAGACGACAGGGTGTGTATGAAGAATGGGATGGCTGTCAGTAATCCTAAGATAGGTTCAAGGACAGTTATCGTGAGAAGAGTGAAGCCCTTGATGAAGTGATCGACAAAGAAACCGCCGACGTGAAGATGATAGAGATCCTCGTCTAAGACCTTTGGATCTTTAACATGCTGGTAAAGATATTTCTCTGAGAGGAAAAACGCGACGAATCCTAAAAGCAGGAGGGGGTAGACCGCGAGAGTGGGGGTGAAATGCACAGTTTCCGGTAAAAACACTAGGAATACTATCGCGAGCATCGAACCTCCACCGTAGCTTAAAAGAAAATTGTGAGATTTAGAGATACATCTCGGGAGACTATCACAGAAGAAATGGAAAGTACTCAGGAATATCGCGTATATCAATACGACTATCTCCATCCCCGACGGGAACATGGTCTATCTATTCGCTCCTTGATTTAAATAATTAATCTTTAACCTGCTTAAATAAAATATATGTATGTACAGCCCAATTATAAGATAATGGAGGGAATTGTATAGATGGTTGAAAAAGAAAAAATCACTTTACTTCAATTGAACGACAGCCACGGCTATTTCGAGCCACATATGGAATATTACTGGGTAGATGGAGAAGAAAGATACGAGGAAGCGGGGGGATACGCCAGGATAAGCGGTTATTTCAAAAAAGTGAGAAAGGAAAATCCGAAGGGTGTTATAGCACTGGACAACGGGGATACGATCCACGGCACTTTTCCCGCTGTTAATACCAAAGGAAAAGATATGGTTCCGATATTAAATGAGATGGATTTCGACGCCTGGACAGCTCACTGGGAATTCGCCTACGGCCCTGATAATCTGATGGAAATAACTGAAAAACTGGATTACCCCATGCTCGCGATCAACTGTTACTACGAAGAAAGTGACGATCTGGTATACGACCCGTACAAGGTGATAGAAAAGAAGGGTGTTAAGTTAGGCATAATAGGGATAGCCGCAACAATAGTCGATAAGACCATGCCTGACTTTTTCAGCGAAGGGATCTATTTCACTCTAGGAAATGAAGAGTTGCCCGGATACATAGAAGAATTAAAAACAGAAAAAGAAGTAGATATCATCGTAGTTCTTTCACATCTAGGATATCCTCAGGAACTCAAACTGGCGAGAGAAGTTGGTGGAATAGATGTTCTGTTAAGCGGCCATACACACAACAGGATCTATGAGCCGGTAAAGGTGAACGATACCGTTGTGATTCAGTCGGGATGTCACGGATCTTTCGTAGGGCGGTTGGATCTAGGAATAGAGAACGGCGAGGTTAAAGAAACTGAACACGAACTCGTTTGGATGGATGATTCTATCGAAAAAGATTCCAAGGTCGAGCGGATCGTGAATGAAACTCTTTCACCTCATAGAGATATGCTCGACAAGGTAGTCGGTAAAACCGAGACAGCTCTAACGAGAAATCGAGTGATGGAGTCCACGATGGATAACCTTCTGTTGAGATCGATTTTGAACGAAACCGATGCCGAGATGGCTTTCTCGAACGGATGGAGATACGGCGCTCCTATTCCACCGGGTCCGATAAAGATCGACGATCTGTGGAAAATCGTCCCTGTCGATCCACCCGTCTCGGTCTGTGATATCACTGGAAAGGAACTCAAAGATATGTTAGAGGAAGACATGGAAGGTACTTTTGCCGGAGATCCATACGATCAGATGGGAGGATACTTGAAGAGATGTAAAGGCATCTATGTCTATTTTAAAGTGGAGAATCCGCCGGGCCAGAGGATACAGGAATTATATATCGGTGACAAAAAAGTGAAGGACGATAAGAGTTATAGAGCCGCTTTCATCACCTCTCAAGGTGTACCGGAGAAGTACGGGACCGAAAGAAAAGATCTAGATATCAGGGCTATCGAGGCCATGAAAAATTATATTCGAGAGAACAGCCCCGTCTCAGTTGAACTAGACGGCAACATGGTTCCGATCTGAGTTCTCCTGCTTACTCAACGGGCTCTAAATCATCTAAAGCGGCAGGGATCAACCTGCTGAGTGTTGGGAACGTGTGTATTCCATTGGTTATATCGTCGACCGATCCGTCCAGCGCCATCACGTTAACGGCCTCCTGCAACAAGATAGGAGCTTCTGGACCTATTATGTGGAATCCCAGTAGTTTTTCACTTTCTTGCTCAACTACCGCTTTGGCGAAACCCTCCTTATCCGTTATCTTGCCTTTGATGATGTTTTGATAATTTGCCTTTCCCACCAGAACATCGTGATCTTTTTTAGCTTCATTTTCAGTCAAGCCGACCGACGCTACCTTTGGATCGGTGAAAACCGCGCTGGGAACGCTTCGATAATCGAGCGCTTCTCTGTCATCTCCTTTCGCGTTTTTCCAGGCGATATCCGCTTCAAGATTAGCTACGTGTTTGAACATAGCCTTTCCAGTCACATCTCCGAAAGCCCAGATATTTTCCTTAGAGGTTCTAAGATTCTCATTGACTTCGATATAACCTCTATCCGTGGTCTTCACTCCCGTCTTTTCCGGCTCTAGGACATCGGTGTTTGGTCTTCTACCGACCGCGATCATCACTTCGTCTCCATAAAAGGACTTTGATTCGTCATCTTTTGTTTTTCCCGTCACCTCGTAACCTCTTCCATTTTCTTGTATACGGCTTGCTTCCGTATTCAGCTCTATATTTATGCTCTCGGAAAGCTTTTTCCGCAAATATCTGGAGATATCCTCGTCTTGATTTTTTACGATCTTATCTCCTCTCTGTAAGATAGTGACTTCGCTTCCCATCTTATCCATGAAGTGGGCGTATTCCACACCTATATAGCCACCCCCGATTATTATCAGTTCTTCAGGCAGTGTTTCCAATTCGAGTATGCTCTCGTTGGTCAAGTAATCGACTTCATTCACCCCCTCTATAGGAGGGATCAGAGGACGAGCGCCGGCGACGATGAATATTTTATTGCCTCTCAACGTAACTTCGTCCGTTTTTAAAGTATATTCGTCGATAAATCTACCTTCGGTTCCGTAGTAATCTAGACTCTCAATAGAAGATATATTCTTTTTCTGGTTTTCCTGCCACTTTTCACGGGTGGATCTTATATTTTCCATTATCTCTGGGAAATCGATGTCTTTTACTTTTAGATCGACTCCGTCTTTTTTCAAAGTTGACGACTTCACCAATCTATCTGCAACGTGTATAAGCTTTTTAGAAGGCTTACAGCCGTAGTTCTGACAAGTCCCTCCGACCGGTTGTTTGTCCACTAAAGCTGTTTTCTTACCTTCTTCAGCCGCTTCCATAGCTGCGTGTCCGCCTACACCGTTACCTATCACCAATACATCATATTCCTTCATATCTCGATCACCTCAATATCCGTAGTATTCTAACGCATACATGATCACCGATAAAACGATCGAAAAGGTCAGTATGACCCACCACGGGTTAACGTCTAGCCATTCTGGGATAGTTATCGATCCTTTATCACTCTCAGACATGAATCCGATGAGGGAGGGATAGACAAACGCAAAGATGCCCGCACCGATCAACATCCCGACCACTCCAAAAATAGCGTGAACGGACCCGCTTCCCATCGCTCCCGCGGCGGTCCCGGGACACAGACCTAAAATGGCGAATCCAGCCCCGAATATGAGTCCGCCTATCACTATAGGTTTCCACCTGTAGGGCTTCGGCTGTAGTTCAGAGGGGAAGTACTTCACTATGAGATGGACTCCGATCATACCTGTGATGATGGCCGTGAATATGATCTTGAGCACACGGAAATCTTTTAGAAGTAACTGGTTGACGATTATGTTGAAATCCGTAGCGCCCCCACGATCTAGCAGGAAACCGAATCCGATACCTATCAGAAAACCGATCAAGAGTCTTTTTTTCTTGTCTTTGTAAAGCTTTTCCAGCATCTAGACCCCTCCATAAAATACCAGTGCGGTCAGTATTCCTCCTATAAAGAAGAATATGAAAGCTAGCCAGCTTCCTAAGGAAAGCTGAGCCGTGCCGCTTATACCGTGACCGCTGGTGCAGCCCCCGGCCATCCTTGCTCCGAAACCGAGCAGTAATCCACCTATTAGAGCACCTATGAGTCTTAAAATCACATTTGATCCGAAAGTGTTCTCCCAGACCATCGGCACAATCTCAACTTCAAAACTTCCCGACAGCATAGAAGAGATGAGAGCTCCTATGACGACTCCGAGAACGAGCATCCACTCCCAATCTATCTCTGGGACGAATTTCTTAAAATAGGGTTTTTCTTCGACTTTTTTTCCCCTGACCGACTTTTCCATCATCCCGAAGCTCCTCGCATAAGCTGTAGAGCAACCTATAGCTTTGTTAGAGAGTAAAAAACCGAGCCAAACCAACACGCCGATACCAGCCCCCACGATATAAGGAGACCATAATCCTGAAGTCAATGGATCCATGATAACCCACCTACCTTCTTAATGACCTTTACATTATATAAGTTATTGTACTTTGTCATATCGGGCTTGAAGACTCATTCTTAAGATATAAAATAAATAATAATA
>CAZPCW010000099.1:0-4862 GCA_964585175.1 uncultured Thermoplasmata archaeon | reverse complement strand
GAGGGAACGACATCCATGCCTTGGCTTATATTTCCACACCAACTTTTCCGCAAAAAATATGATGAAAAAATCATCCTGATGGAACATCCTCGGTTTTTCACCGACTTCGACTTTCACAAGCAAAAACTTCTGCTCCACAGAGCTTCGATGAAGGAGTTCGAAAGTGAAAAGCCAACGACAGACTACATCGAGTTCGACGGTGATCTGGAAAAACCGTTCAGGGACAACGAAACGCTCAAACTCTACCGCCCGGAAGATCACGAATTGAAAAAGTGGATCGAAAATACAGCGGAAAAACACGATACCGAACTAAAGATCCAAGAATCTCCGATGTTCCTGACCAGCATGGATTGGAACGAAGAATACTTTCAAGAAAATGACTACTCGCATCTTCAATATTACAGAACTCAGAGGAAGAGGCTGGGCGTGATGATCAACGAAGAGGGAAATCCAGAAGGAGGGAAATGGAGTTTCGATCCGGAAAATCGAGAAAAGATGCCTGAAGATCACGAAGCGTCGAGCATACCGGAATTCGACTCGAAAAAGATAGAAAAGGCAGAACAATACGTAGAAAAAAACTTCTCCGACAACCCTGGAAGTCTAACAAATTTCATCTATCCCACAACACGAGAACAGGCTCTCGAGAACCTAGAAGATTTCCTAAAAAACCGGTTAGAAAACTTCGGCAGGTATCAGGACGCTATAGATAAAGACCTCACTTACGGCTACCATTCCGTCCTTTCTCCTTCCCTGAACATCGGGTTGATAACTCCGAAAGAGGTGATCGATAAAACGTTGAAAACGCACGAACAAGAAGACCTTCCGCTTAATTCCGTCGAGGGCTTCATCAGACAGGTAATGGGATGGAGAGAGTTCGTGAGAGCTATATACCATCTAGAACCAGAGATGAAAGACCACGACTTCTGGAACAATCAAAACCAACTTCCAGACGAATTTTACAACGCGGAAACCGCCATCACACCGATAGATCGGTCCATCAGACGAGTGAATAAGAGAGCGTACACCCATCACATCGAGAGGTTGATGGTGCTCGGAAATCCGATGCTTTTACTGGAAATAGACCCGGATCAAGTCTACCGCTGGTTCATGGAGATGTTCATCGACAGCTACGATTGGGTGATGACTCCTAACATCTACGGGATGAGCCAGTACAGCTATACCGAGATGATGACCAAACCTTACATCTCCTCTTCTAATTACATCAAAAAGATGTCTAACTACGATAAAGGAGATTGGGAAGAGATATGGGACGGTCTCTACTGGAGTTTTGTCAAGAAACATAGAGATAAGATAGAAAACATCCCTAGGATGAAGATGATGACTTCTCATCTAGATAGGATGAACGGATCGACTCTCAAAAAACATAAGAAGAATGCCGAGGAATTCAAAGAAAGATTGGCAGGCGAGAGAAATCAGATATGAGATATCATCTATAAGACTGTCCTTGAATCATAAGACCCCCCATTATCTTTACCAGTCACTCTTCGTCTTCCACATACCTTTTTACCATATCTATAATCCTCTTCACTTTTTTCCTCCATTTGACAGCATCGGATTTACTGAAATATTCAGTATGATATTCGGCCGAGCTCTTTTTCTGTAAAATTTGCTGGATGGACCTTCTGTACTTACTATCTACACTCTTAATCAAATTCTTTTGAAGCAGCTTTTTGAAGTAATCTACGGCCTTATCGTGCTTCCCCGGGGTTCTACGAGTTTCTCTTTGAAAAGAGCGTCTAATGACTTTATCATGGCGTGTGAGAATTGAGCGCAAGCGACCCTAGGATTTTCTTCGATTATAGAGCTGGCAGTTTTAAACCAAGTTTCCGCATCTTTCAGATCATCATTCATCTTTATCTCCTTCATAAAGAGTTATACCTTCTCTCTTGATATTCTCAGCAAAGCTCTCATTATGCTTTTCCATCAATTCGAACCTTTCTTTTTCAATAACATCGGGCATTATCCTTACCGATTCTTCCGAACTGATCCTTTCAGCTATCTGCGATATCTCATCCTCCATTTTCTCATCTTCGTCCTGAAGCAAGATCAAAATATCGATATCGCTGTTTAGATCAGCGGTTCCTCTAGCCACGGAGCCAAAAAGAACGCATCTCTTAACTCCCTCTTTCTCCCTAACCTCTTCTACAAATTTCTTAGCAACGTCTTCAAGTTCGTCGATCTCTGCTCTTGAGAGTTTAAGGATCTTTTTCAGAATATCTCTGTTCCTCACTTCAACCATCTTTGATTTACCCACTTCAGAGGTGGATATGAAGCTCCTTTCTTCCAGCCTATTTACAGCTCTCCAGACCGTCGTTTTTGAAACCCCAGACTCCTTAGAGATATCACTCAAACCCCAATTCCTATCGGGATACTCCATAAGAGTTTTGATAACCTTTAGTTCGTTCTTACTTTTTGGCAGATACATATTATCAGGGAATTGTATTTCACCTATGAAACGATCGTTTCACTAGTGTAATGATTTAGAAGTATATTAAACCATCGCTAAGGAAGACTTCATCAAAAATAAGTGTTTAAAGCAAGGTCACTTTTTATTAAAAATAAGGAATCGCAACTTTCAAAACGATCAAACAAAAACATCCACGAATTCGGACTTTTCCACATCGAAAAGACCTTTATCACTCAACTTCAAACTCGGTATTACTAGAAGCGACTGGAACGAGAGCGTCATGTATGGAGAGGAAAGATCACATCCCATCTCCTCGACGAGTTCTTTCAACTCCTCATATTTTCCCCCAACTTCTTCATATCTGCGCTCGGACATCAGTCCACCTATCGGTAACGGTAAGACCTCTCTCTCTCCATCTGAAACCGCCGATAGACCGCCTTTCTCTTCAATCACCGCATTCGCGGCCTCACAGATCGATCTGTCGTCAGTACCGACAACGATTATATTGTGCGAGTCGTGAAGCACACTAGAGGCGATAGCTCCTTCTTTCAGTCCGAAATTTCGAACGAATCCCACCGCAGGTTCAGATTCTTCATATCTATTAAGAACAGCTAGTTTCAAAATGTCCCTTTCAGGGTCCGATATCACATTCCCGTCTTCAACTCTCGTTTCCTCCACGATCTCTTCAGTTATGAGATCCTTATCGTTCACTCCGATGACCTTCACTTTCTCTGCCCTCTTTTCCAACCTGAAGTCGGAAACCCTCTGTTTTTCTGCCATAAATTTGTTAGGTGTATCTTTTGTCTGGGAACTTCGCCCGCTTTCCTCACCTTCTCTGTAGACCTCTTTCCCATCGATATAACTCCTCTGAACCTCGAAACTCTCCAGATCGTCAACTACTATAAAATCGGCCGGATCTCCTTCCCTCAGTAGACCGACATCTAGATCATAATGCTGGACCGGGTTCACGCAGGCGGCTTTCAAAACTTTCATCAAATCGATATCTTTTTCTACCGCTCTCCGCACCATCGAATCTATATGCCTATCTACCAGATCCCCTACCTTTATATCGTCCGTACATAACATGCACTCTTCAGGAAAATCATCGATCAGACCAGCAAGCTCGTCAAAATCCCTGGATGCTGACCCTTCTCTTATCTGGATCTTCATACCTTTCTCTATCTTCTCTCTGGCCTCGTCAAGATCCGTAACTTCGTGGTCTGTCTCCATGCCAGCGGATATGTACCTAGTCAGATCTTGTCCTCTAAGCCCGGGCGCGTGACCGTCTATCTTGAGACCATGTTCCTTAGCAAGATTTATCTTCTTCATCACATCTTCTTCCCGTTCAATCACCCCTCCGACGTCCATCACTTCTGAAAGGTGTGAGATATCCTCGGTCTCAATGAGTTCTCTCAGTCGTGTTGGTCCCAATTTGGCCCCGTTGGTCTCGTAGGATGTGGCGGGAACGCAAGAAGGAGCGCCAAAATTGAACTTGAACGTTGCTTTTTTACCTTCTTTTAGCATAAACCTGATACCCTCCAACCCCAGAACGTTAGCTATCTCGTGGGGATCGCAGATCGCCGCTACGGTTCCGTGCTGTACGGCCACTCGAGAAAATTCTGGAGGAGAAAGGAGTGTGCTCTCGACGTGAACGTGTGAGTCCACAAGACCCGTGAGTATATACCGATCGCGATCGTTTTCTTTTCTCTCGATGCTCTCTATACGTCCGTTTTCTACAAAAAGGACTCCTTCAAAGATCTCTTCTTCTAGAACGTCTACGACCTTTCCTTCCAATGTTAGATGACTCACGGGGATCGTTCCAGATAAGAATCGGGTCTGTAAAAAGATTTTTCGAAGGTTATCATCGATCTTTATTTTTCCTTATGAACCCCCTCTCATCTCATCTATATCAAAAAAAAACGTTAACCTCAGTTAACATATTTTTACAAAACACGTTAATCCCAGTTAACGTTATCTCTACTTTCTCTCCTTCAGCCTTCCTTTCCCACCGATGTCCATACCGCTCTCGACTTCTAAAACATCTTCAGGACACGAATTCACGCACTTCAAGCAAAGTATACATTCGCTGGAAAGGACTCTTGAGTCCTCCTGAACGTACTCATCCACCTTGATATCCATGGAACACACATCGCTACACTTTCCACATCCCATACATCCTTCCTTATCGCCTTCAACTTTCAACACCGAAAATTTAGAGATCGCCTTCAGGAACACAGTTATGGGACAGATGTACTTGCGAAACGCCCTATTATCTTTCAGATAAATCAAAAGTAAATTATATACCCTCGCTCCTATTACAGCAAATCATGAGGGCATTGAAGGTCGAGAATCTATACAAGACTTATCCCAAGTGGAAAGGTCAGCTTCTCCCACATAAAGGAGGGAGCTTGCCAGTGAACTCCATTTCTGACCT
>CAZPCW010000098.1:0-4867 GCA_964585175.1 uncultured Thermoplasmata archaeon | reverse complement strand
GTATGGACACAGATAATTCCACCACATCCTGGACATCTGTACTTTTCTTCCTGTTCCTTGAGAAATTTATTCATACCCTTCTCTTTGATCGTTTTTAGATTTTTGATCATGCTCATATCGTACTTTTCTCTGTAAGATCTATCGAGCTTTTTTAAATAGTCACACGGAAAATCATCACATTCAAAGCAGAAATCGATGGATTTATTCGCTAACTTTTCACAATGTTCTTTCAGAAAAGAGCAGCCTTTATCTCGTGGTTTACAACCAGTGCATCGGCTTTTACGTTTTTTTCCAGCCATCGTATATCCAAAGTGAGACACACAAATTGCACAGTTCATCCCACAGGGAGCTATGAGTTCTTCTCTCATGTTTAGTCTCTCTATAAGGATGGGACCGATATAAAAAACTCTCTAGATGTCGAGATTTTAGATCATATAATAGCAAAAGTTGACGGAAAAAGCGGATAAATATCTCTGTATCGGTGAAGTGTCAACCGGAGATGATAATTGCGCCGGAACTAGTTCCGGAGCCTTTTTTTGAAGGTTTCATCATAGCTGTAAATGACGGACGAATTCATAGGTATGTGCAGGAATATACTCAACAAGGAAGATGATTCTCTTTTCACCTCGCTGACCGGTGTCAAACGAGATTACAGAGAGATGGGTATAGCCACAGCCATGAAAGTTAAGGCGATAAAGAAGGCGAAGGAAAAGGGTCTCATAGAGAGCAAAACAAGCAATGAAACCGGAAATGAGGCTATAGTGAATCTCAACGATAAGCTGGGTTTTGAAAAGAAGCCTGCCGCGCTTTCCTTCAAAAAGGAGTTTGACTGAATATTTTAGAGCATCGGTCTTTCATCGTTTTCCAAGAGAAAACGTATATCTAACCGCCTTCGAAGAGTTCTAACGCCTTTTCATAGATCGGGACTCCAAACCAGTCCCTTGACTCTAACATGATCTGGACCTTCTTTTTAGCTTCTTTTTCATCTAAAACCCCTCTCTTCACAAAAGCTTTTAAGACGATAGGAGATATCACGACCGTGGTAGAAGCTATATTCTTGAGGTAAGGCAGGGCTCTTATATCATCCGTGATCAAAAAGTCCGCCTCGATACTGTGGGTTAGGACCGCACATGATCCTTCTCCTCTATCTATCCTGCCGTGTTCCAATCTTCCCGCCCCACCGACTTCGTGGATCGTAACTTTTTCTTTTTTATCTAGAATCGATTGAGCTGCCCCCGCTTCATGGTCATCGTAGCCACTCATATCTTCCAATTCTTGGATCACGGCTCTCGAAGTATGGACTTCGAATTCATCTAAAAGCGTTTGGACCTCATCACAAAGACCAAGAGATATGAACGCGCTCGTATCTACAACTAACATCGAGACCCTCTTCAGAGTTCAGAGAGTTCTTCCGCCAGCTCGTCTCCCTGGTCCAATATTTCTTTAGAAGATTTCACTGCCTCCGCGTCTTCCCTACCCACCACTTCTTTCAACACCTCGTAATCGATCTCGTCCCTCATATAAAGATCTATAACTTTTTGTTTGAATTCCTCGTCCATCGTTTCCTGCAGATGCTCGTCTAAAGCTTCTTTTACTATCTCCGTCCTATTCTTGTGTTCGACTTTCGCCGTCACATCCGCTATATCAATCAGTTCTTTAGGGAGTCGAAAGTTAACTCTTTTTGATTCATTTTTGCTCGACATACATATGTACAATGTATGTACTAACTAATAAAACTTATCTTCTGATCCGCCCCCTATCTCAAATCTTTTGGCTTTTATTGGTGATAAAGTTAGGTGGGATAAAAGAGGCTTTGAATAAGATAGCCTGTTGCGAACTCATAGTCAAAATATTGAAAGAGATGTTCTGTGTTATGATAAGGGTTTTAAGAGATTTTGATTATGATAGTCGATTGATTTATAGAGGAAGACATACAGTATTCACATTTGGAATGAATCTAGGAAATTCTCAGAAGCTTGAACCAGAGAGGTACGAAATTCACTTTTTTTCCATCGATCTCCTCCTCATCGTCGAGATCATCGGTGATCACTGTTAGGTTGTTACAACCTAGTTCCTTTGAAGCAGCTAACAAGTTTTTGACTTCTCTTTCTTTTGTATCGACGTTCAGATCGGAACATACCTGGATGAGTTCCTTCGTATCCATTCCCTGTCTGACGACGAAATCGACCTCCTTACCATCTTTTTTCCAGTAGTGTAGCTCTTTCTGAGGGTTAGAAACCGTTTTTCTGTAGAGTGTAACTGCTGTGAGATTTTCAAAGAACCAACCACAGTCGGATGAAAATCTCTCTGTCAGCGAGGTCGCGAATCCGTTATCTATCAGATAGACTTTCCTTGGGTACTGCAATCTATCCTTCACCGATCGGGAATGTATCGTGACATCAAAAAGGAAGTAGCTGGATTTGAGATAAGAGAAATAATTGGCGATGGTATTCTTGCTCACCTTCAGTCCCATCGACTTCAACCAATTTCTTGTATTCGAGAAACTTATAAGACGCGAGAAGTTGTTGACCAGCAGCTTCATCAGAGACTCCAATATGTTCACTTTTTCTATAGAATACCTTTCTATGAGATCTCTAGCGACTATGGTCGAAAAGTACTCCCGGAGTATTTTCAGTTTTCTTTTCTCCTCTTCTTCAAGGACGATCTCTGGGAAACCTCCATATTTCATATATTCGTTGAAATGTCTCCTAAATGTCGGTTTTTCTTTGCTGTACTTCACATGCGATATGTTTTCGAAATCAAAACCTTTGAAGTCGAGGAACTCCTGAAAATCTAACGGAAAGATGTGAGTGGTCAAAGTCCTTCCACGGAGAGAACTAGCTATTTCACGGCTCGAGAGTTGAGAGGAGGAGCCGGATATGGTGAGATAAACGCTGTCGTCTTCCGCCAGCCTTCTAGCCCATTTTTCCCATCCGTCTATCCTCTGGACTTCATCGACGAAGAGATAGATAGGTTCGTCGACGTCGAACGTCTCTTTGATGGTAGGCACGAGCTGAGAGAGATCATCGATGGTAGGATTCAAAAGCCTTTCGTCCTCGAAGTTGATATAGAAAACATCCTCTTTTTTCAGATCTTTGATCTTCTGAAACATCCTATAGGTTTTTCCCGCTCTCCGGATCCCGGAAAGTAAAGCAGCTTTCTTTCTCTCAGTATCCACTTTTACTTTTCTGTCCTTTAGATCGTTTGGGATCCCGTCTTCTTTGAACTCGACGAGGAGTCTTTTGATGGTCTCTTTGTTGGATGTTTCGACCATATCGTATAATAGGATTAACGATTTATAAATTTATCGTATTTTTTGATGTACGATATTTGAAAGTATCGTTCACACAGATAAACGATTTTTGTTAAAGAAACTGTGGAATAGTTGTTGAAACTTGAAGTTTTAAATATGGCGAACTTAACATAGATTGCAAAAAATAAGATGGTAATGGAACTTGGTCGGAGGTGTTCAACTCTTTATAGGTCCGACCTATTTAGACATTTAAGGTAGGGCTTTACTCAGCTATCTGGTATACTATCTCTGACACTCGGACCACCTATTTCTAGCTTTGATCATCTCTTCCACATCTTCGAAAGAGTTTTTTTCTATGCGGGGTTTGTTATCCTTCCACAGCTTCCTGTACTTGTAGAAATAATAAGATAATTCGACCTCATCTCCAAAAAGCACTTTATGATTTTTTATTATATCGATCTGAAGTGTAAGAGAGAGTTTCTCGAAGATCTTTACGTCGTATTTTCCACCCACTTTTTCAAAAACGTTAAGGAGTATATCATCCGATTTCGGTTTGACCAAACATATATCTATATCCGATCTTTGGGTCCGTTCGTTCTTTACAGAAGAACCGAAGAGTAAGATCCCTTCAACTTCCTCCTTGAAGGGTTTGAAATCCTCCTTAATCTTTTCTATCTTTATATCTTCCATCGCACATCATATCCTCCTGAGGTGTTAAATAAGTTTCCTTTTTGCCGGTTTTAGCTCTATTCTGCGTATCGAATCTTACTAGGAGGGGTCCGTGATTCCTTGCGAAGGAAGGATGGTAGTTGGTGAAAAATGGGAGATGAAGCGGTCCTCAGAGGTCGGATTCCATCTGCTCTTCGGGTGGTTGTTCTTGAGTCGGTTGTGGTTCTTTGGACCGTTCTCTTTTCACTATCACGATAAATACGAATACAAACATTATAGCAAACAATATATTTCTTATTCCAGGGAGGAGGTTAAAACCTATGTGATAAAGATTACTGATCAATGGTGAAGGATTTACTAACGACTTATCGAATAGGAAGAAGTATATATAGTAAAATTGAGGCAGTAGTAATATCAAGTAGATGTAATTTATAATAGAGAATACTCGAGGGAGTTCTGTTTTTTGGTAGAGTCTTCTGAATGATAGGAAGAAACCGAAACCTATGATCAACGCACCGATTTGTACGATGAGATTGGTCAGTTTACTCAAATCTCTGACTGTCTCCGGGTCTCCATGCATAAGTCCAAAAGCATAGTAAGAAATGATGGTGTTTCCTAGAAGAAATAAGGCTCCTATTATCACTAAGCCTATAGCTATCATCTCGTAAATTCCTAATCTTCCCCTCAAATCCATGGTTTTACATTTAATTGGAATTAAAATAATTTTCGGAACATATTTGATTCTTCGTGTTTGAAAAACTCTAGATGGGTTGGATTTTGTTATGATCTGTAGTTGATTTAGTTATCATCCGCGGTTGATATCAACTACGCATGATATATGAACTGTCCACCGCAGTTGATAATGAATCGGGGTAAATCAACCGTATTTGATATCTACTTGTATTTCCTACCATGAGGTCTATACCTCCGTGGGCTATGTACATC
>CAZPCW010000097.1:0-4868 GCA_964585175.1 uncultured Thermoplasmata archaeon | reverse complement strand
CTGATTCCAAACGATACCACAGGAAAACCAGGTTTTCCTGTTAGGTTTAGGGAGAAGTGGATGTCACATCTTTGTCTGCATCGGTTAAAAGTTCATATCCATCCTCAGTGACTACTATATCGTCCTCTATTCTGATACCGCCGTACTCCGAAATGTAAATCCCAGGTTCTACGGTAAATACCATCCCGGGCTCAAGTTCTACCTCGACATTCGGAGAAAGACCGGAACCGTCGTGTGTGGAAAGACCAATACTGTGACCGAGGTCGTGTATGAACTTGCCTTCGAATTCAGTGCTATCGATCACTTCTTTTGCTGCGTTATGCACTTCGGAACCTTCAACACCGGGTTCTATATTGTCTAGAGCTACACGTTGGGCCTCTAGAACCGTCTCATACATCTTTTTTTGTCTGTCTGAAATCTCTCCAGCGAAATAAGTCCTTGTGATGTCCGATCTGTATTGTTTATAGAGTGCTCCAAAGTCTAGAAGAACGAAGTCTCCTTTCTGCACTTCTCTATCCCCTGAGGTATAATGAGGTTCAGCGGTATTAGGTCCGGTGGAAGATATAATCTCAAAAGCATCTCCGCTCGCGCCTCTTTTCCTCATCATGTAAGAGAGTTCTGCAGCGATCTCGTACTCTTTCATACCCACCTCGAGAACATCAGTGATCTCTTCAGCTACTCTAGATACTATTCCACCGGCCTCATTGAGTATCTCTATCTCTTTCTCGTCCTTTCGATTCCTTGCCTCTATTATAGAATCCGATATGTCGACTATATCCGCATCGGTCGACGCTTCGATCTTCTTGAAACCCTTGTAAGTTATCTCCGAGGCATTGATACCGATAGCCTTTTTATCACCCAGCTTCTCTTCCAGCCATTCGTCCAAGTCCTCTCTATCCTCCATCACATACATAGGGATATCTGCCTTCCCCGCACTTTCCGCTTCCAGTTTGCTGACACACATCTCTGCTGATAGATCCGGATAGATAACGAGAGCACAGTTCTCAAATTCTCCCTTCTTCAAACCGGTTAGGTAAAAGAAACTTTTATCGACATGCGGCTTCACCGAATTGTAGATCACTATAGCCTCTATGTCTTCCTCAGCCCTGTCGTATACACTTTTAATTCTCGATCTCATATTCAGATATTAAAAAATAGCTATTTAGTTTTGACCACTCTCGTCCCAGCGATATAATCCCCGATCCTCTTTTTGTCAGGACTCCGCAGGATGAGAATCACGCTGATAAGATAAAAACCTAATGCCATATCCGCGTAACGGCCAGAATTTCTAGCGGCACTTTGTAGAAAGGTGATTTTCTCCAGATCATCATCTAGAACCTTAAGTCCCAGAACTACTTTTCCCACAGTAGTGCCAAAATACCATTCGGCCAAAGTAAAATATATGAACTGTATGGAGACGCTAAGAGAAACCATAGCTATGAACAAGGTACTGTTGATCAAACCCAAAGAATCACCAGAAAAGGAATTGGAAAATATGTAGAAAAAGAACATCAGGAATGGAATACTAATTATCATCAGATCGAGCAGGTAAGCTATAAATCTTCTACCGAAGCTCGTGTAAATCTTGTTGATTCTTTTTCTGATATTATCTCTCAACAGTTTGCTGGTCAACAGATCTTTCTTTATCTCTCTCGGGTCGGGGCTCGGGGGTGTTTTGGTCAAAGTCAAATAATCTTTTACAGCCGCTTGGCCGATCCCTAATTGATACAAAACACCGGTGTCATTCCCCGGTCGCTGAAAATATCTAGGACTGCGCAGCAGCATTTTGTGAGCTTTCTGTATCTCCTTTTCCACGGCTCGTATCGCATATTTTTTACTCTCGCCGTACCGACCCCGGTTCAAAGTTTCTTTAGCCCTGAGGATAAGGTCTGAAGGTAAGGAATCTGGATGAGATGGGAAGTAGATGAAGATGAGAGGTACGGAAGCGATCAAGCCCGACAGGTAAACGAGATCGGTAGCACCAGCACCTCCGATCGATCCTAATACTCCGATATTTATCAGCTTGGGAATTCTTACTAGATCGGCCCCGATCAGCGTGCCAAGAACTCCGACAGTATAAGAGTAAGGTATCTGATATGTATCTTTTCTACCGAGTGAAAACGAGAGGATCAGAGAAACTGCTAAAGCGCTCAAAGGAGGAAAAAGGTAGTGAGGAAATTCGGCCACGATCCCTAAGTTACGTTCGATCCTAGTCACGTAAAAAGCAACTAAAGAAACTATGATCGTGCCGAAAGCCACGCTTATCAGATTTAATTTCTTCTTATATATCAAAGCCCCAGATACTATTAGAGGGATCAAAGCACCGCCGAGATTTATGTTCAAAAGAGCGTTTTCAGAGATGATCAAGGGGATATCAGCCATGACGCCAAAAAAAGAACCTATGATGATTATACCGACTACCGGCTTTTCAAAACCGCAATCTTCCAAAAATTCTCTTTTACTCATATAGGCGATGTAAAGAGATAATGAAAGAACGGGCAGTATTATCACATTTGCAGCTATACTGAAAAAAAGTTGATAATCCAAATATATCTACCCCTCTTCATCTTATGGTATCTAGGGAGAATGATTTCATGGTTATACCGCTTTTACTCTGTTCATATTCGATCCAATCCCTAGTTTGAACATCACCTAGACCTTCTACCCGGAGATAATTTTGCAACTGTTCAACCTTGAATTCTATTTCTCCGTTCATTATGTGACCTAGCATCGATATATCCTGATCAGTGTGCATGCCTTTCTCTAGTGTGTAAAGAGAAACCGCATTTTCCTTTTTTCTCTTTCCAGTGAAAGGTTGAAGTATTCTGAATGTCGTCTCAGTATCTAGATAAGCGATGATAGTGGAAACCGACTCGAAGGCCATGCGGTAATAACGATTATTTTGATTTATCTCTTCAGCAAAACCGTTGACGGCTTCAGTTATCGCTCTTACGTCGGATTGTTCCTCTATGTATCTTATATTGTCTTTTTCTCTTTCAGATTCCTCCACTTCGCCCATGCTAGATGAATATGCATCTACATAGTAAACCAGCCCTCTCATTTCGTACTCTTCATAAGTCGGCAAAATGAATTTCATCTCTTCCCTTATATCCTCGATAGTTTTATCGGTGATCACCCATATTGCCGGAACTCCCTTTTCCAAACCCTCGGCGATAAAAGTATTCACCATGACCTCCTTTCCAACGTGAGGAGGTCCATAAATTGAAACATTAGATCCTAAAGGTATTCCGCCGAGCAGTAGATCGTCCAATCTTCCAGTTCCAGTCTTAGATTTCTCCTGCTCGATCTCCTGCAGTATCTCGTCCTGCCTCTCCTCTAGTTCTTCATCAATAAGCTCTTCTTCTCTTGCCTTTAGTTCTTTTTCTTTCTGTTCGATATATTTTTCTTTGGCTTTTAGATCCTGCTCTTTCTTTTCTATTTCCTTCTTCAATTCTTCTAATTCTCTTTTCCTCTCTTCTTCCGTCTTGTTTTCCATCTCTTTCTTCATGGATTCTAATTTCTCTCTTTCTTTCCTAACTATTTTTTCTCTGTGCTGGAGGTCTTCTTCTCTCTCGTTAAGCTCCTGCTCCTTCTGACTGACCTGGTTCTTCAACTTCTCTATTTGTTCTTGTTTGTGATCGAGTTCTCTCCTCAATTCGCGTATTTCTTCGTCTTTTTCCTCCAATTCCTTTTCTATATCTTCATCACTGATCTCAGATACTCCTTCTTTAGATTCTAGTTCTTTTATACGTTCCTTCAATTTTTCATTCTCATTCTTCAGAGCCTTCAATTTCTTGTCACTGACTTTTTCCTCACCGTCCTCAACTGAAGGAGGTACTGATCCCTCTTTTTGTTGGGACTTCAAGTATTTTACCATCGCCACGCTTCCTTTTTTAATCTCGGCGATCTCGTCCTTCAAAGATGATTTTTCTTCTTCAAGTTCCTCTATCTTTTCCTTTTTTTCCTCTAATTCCCTTTTCAACTTGCTGTTTTTCTCGATCATCTCCTGAGGATCGAATTCTTCTGTTTTTATGTCTCCAACGTGCTGTTCGAATTTCTCACTCAGTTCGTCTAGTCTTTCCTCCTTTTCTTTCAATCTTTTCTCTTTCTCTTCTAATTCGAGTTCTTTTTCTTCGAGTTCCCTCTCAATCTCCTCTCTTTCTTCTTCAAAACTTTCTTGGTCCAACCATTCCGTGAACGCATCTTCCTCACCCGACAACCAGGCTTTCAGAGATTCTGTTCCATCGTCGGTTGTCGAGCCTTTTTTAGGAGTTGACTCTTCTTCTCTCTCTTTATTGAGCACTCCACCCAAATCCTTGTCACTCTTGCCTGTCAACCACTGGGCGAGTTCGTCTTCACCTTCTTCACTTTCATCGTCGGACGAAAACCCCTTTTCTTTGGCCCTTTCTTCTATCTCTTTTTTTATCTGATTCACTTTGCTTTTGTTCAAACCCTGGATTTCAGCAATTTCACTCTCTTCGGCTCTATAAATATCCTCAAGATCTTCGAATCCTTCTCTCGACAAACTAAGGGCTATCTCTTCCGTTATAGTTGGTAAAATAGTGAGTTCCTCGATCACGTCTTCACGAGACATCGACATAGTCCCATCTAACGACCCGTCAGATCCAGATGATCTTTTTTTCGAATCACCATGGGATTTTCCAGACATTTTTCTTACACTTCATTATAGTTGTTAAATCGGGAATTCATATATTATTAGCTTACTATAAACCTTTTTGTTTTAATTTAAGCTTTTAGTCAAATGAGCATTATTAGGAATCCCAGTCGTTATTATTTAAACTCTTTCCTTGGAAGGCTCAGTAGAAAACCTTTTTCGTAGGAGTGCTTAGTTTTATCAATATTTTTAA
>CAZPCW010000096.1:0-4928 GCA_964585175.1 uncultured Thermoplasmata archaeon | reverse complement strand
TTTCAGGGTCAAAGTATATAAAGACCCCCGGTTCTGCCTTACTTGACACAGAGGGACAATTAACATGGAAAATAAAGAACAAAAATTCGAAGATATGTCATTGGACGAAAGAACACAGTCCGCTCTTGAGGAAATCGATTTCGAGAGCCCTACGGAAGTGCAGGAAAAATCGATAGGCCCTGCAATAGAAGGAAACGATATGATAGTTCAAGCTCGTACTGGTTCGGGAAAGACCCATTCTTTCTTGCTACCTATATTCGAAAAGCTAGAGGGCGATAGTGGAGTTGAAGCAATCGTTCTTACACCTACTAGAGAGCTAGCTCAACAGGTGGAACAAGAGGCGGAAAAGATCGGGAAACACCACGATATCAATACTTTAGCGATATACGGTGGAGCTAGTATAGATTATCAGATAAATCATCTTCCTGACACCTCGTTCGTAGCTGGGACTCCGGGAAGAGTGATGGACCTCATGAGGAGAGGAGAACTCAAGTTAAGTGATCTTGAGTTCTTTGTTTTGGACGAAGCCGATAGGATGCTTGAGATGGGATTCTTGGATGATATAAAGTGGATCTTATCTCGGACGGCGGAAGAAAAACAGATAATGCTTTATTCCGCAACCATGCCGAAAAAGATAGTGAAATTGGCGAACCAGTACATGGAAGAACCGGTAGAACTCAAGCTCAGCGAGGACGAGATATCAGCTAAAGGAGTGACGCAGCGCTACGTTTCGGTCGGCAAGAAAAACAAGTTATCGGTTCTATCGTCTTTACTCGATAACCAGCCGGGAAAATACTTGATATTTTGCAACACCCGGAAATACACTAGAATACTTTCTGACAAGTTGAACAACCACGGCTATAAGGCCCACTCGATGCATGGTGACATGAGTCAATCGGCTAGAACGAAAACGATGAACAAATTCAAGGGAGGCAAAATAGACATACTGGTTTCTACAGACGTCGCTTCGAGAGGTATCGATGTACAGGATATCACTCACGTTGTTAACTATGATATACCCAAGTACGAAAAGGATTACGTCCACAGGATAGGTAGGACTGGTAGATTAGGCAAAGAAGGCAAAGCGATCACTTTCGTCAGCAGAGATGAGATGGAATTCTTAGACAGGATCGAAGAATTTGTAGAATCTGAAATAAAACCTCTAGATATAGAAGACGAAGGCCGAGTGAACCACGAGATAGATTATGATCACCATTCTGACGTTTATGGGATGGTAACCTTCAGATTTTCAGTCGACAATGGATCGGTAAGCAGATGGAACGTAGGACAAAAAGTCCAGAAACACGGTATAAAACATGATGAGATCGAAGTCAAAAATCTGCAGGAACAAGAGGGCGAGATAGAAGTGGTACGATCAAAGGCCGAAAGGATACCCAAAATCGATTACTTCGATGAAGTAGAATTGGTGGAGAGAGGACCTAGAAAAAGGTAAACCGTCTTCACAATATTTTATTTTCTCTAAATCGGATCAGAGTTCACATCGCAGTAAATAGACCATTCCCAGCATGTTATTTTCTATCTTTTTAACATCAAAATGCTGAGACACGCTGCCGATGATATCTCTATCCATGTGGGTTCTTCCAAAGAGTTTAGCGGAGAGCATCATAGGATAGAAGAAAGGCTTCCCATACAGGTTTTCCGGTTTCCCAGTATCTAGCACTATCATTTTGCCTTCGTTATCGAGTATCCTCGCACATTCTTTCGCGGCTTTCTCGACATTCGGAACTGTCGTAAAAGTGAAGGTAGAAATTATTTTGTCGAAACGATTAGTTGAAAATTTGGAATCCTCTATATCATCGTAGATAACTTTTACGTCTACGCCAGTGTTTTCTTCCACTCTATCTCTTGTATATTCTACCATCGATCTGCTTATATCGGTCCCTATGACTTCACCTTCGCTCAAGGAGTCGACTATCCATGGAAGTATCTGTCCGGTTCCTGTTCCGACGTCTAAAATCCTGTCACCGTCAGATAGATCGAGCTTCTCGACTGCGTTCTTTTTCCATTTCTTCTGTGGTCGAGAAATGATAGGAATATTATCTACAAGATCGTAAAAAGGCATCCACTTGTCGTATCTGTTCGAAACCTTTTCTTTTCCTTCACTCATCTATCAGAAAAAGCTTTATGAGGTTATAAATAGATTCCTCTTTAAATCAACCAGGGAAGCACTACACCGAATGTCAGATCTTTATAGATTATGAAGTAGCTGATCAGGTAACCCAAAATAGTCCCGGAATTGAGCAGAGGTAAACCCGCATGAGGATTTCCTTTTAACACGTAACGAGTCAGGGCGATCATTCCTATCAAAGCCCCGATAATACTGCCTATAGCCACGAGAAGCGGTGCATACTGTCCAGCGATCGTCATAGACGGTAAGTAAAGACTAGCGGAAACTGGAAGGATTCCTGGAATTATCATGTCACCGAGGCCGATAAACATCGCGTCTCTTTTCTTACCTTTATCTATCTTTTGACTCAGCCCCTCTTTATCGGCAAAAGAGTAATTTGTCTTTTGCGGGACGACCATCATTACCGGCATCTTTAGATCCATGACCCCGGATGCCAGAGATACCATGTGCTTGGTCTTGTATACTGAGATAAAGTCGTAGATGGCTAGTACGATGAGCAGGACCAATACAGGAAGGATACTGAAACTCATGCCGAATATTCCGGCGATACCGGCTCCCATGACGACACCGATGCCGTCGACGACGTACCATTCGGGATTTTTATAAAGTATATAGGTTAAACCGATCGCGAATATGGAAGATATTATGAACGCAAGGCTGAACTGTGATATAAGCAGTGTAAAAGGATATCCGAGGACGAATAGAACTGGATAAAACACGTAAAATAAAGTTAAAGCTACGATGCCAAGGATCACGTACTGGAAATAGTTTCCCTTACCATATTTGAAGACCAGAAGCATCCCGGCCGTGAACAATAGGATAAAACCAACATAGATCAAAGGGTTGATGGGATTGTTAACATCCTCCCCGAACGCTTGGTATTCCTGTGGGAAAGCATGAACTACATTCAAAGCTACTAAGTGGGTGATGACCATCATGCAGAGTATCGCTATCGCAGGGAGGTGCTTCCGTTTTATCTCCATCATCATTCATCAATGTTTCTTATATATTATTTATCGACGACTTTACCGAAAGCTAGATTGCCCGTGGTGTTATTAATTCTTACTTTAACTTTGTCTCCCTTCGTGGTTCCTGGGACATAGATGGTATATCCACCTTTTTTGGCCATGCCGTCGCCTTCTTTCCCTATATCTTGGATCATCAGTTCGTAGACTTCTCCTTCTTCTATATTTTTGGATCCACCTGTTGATTTGGACTTTGTTTGTTTTCCCTTGATCGGTCTATGGGCGCCGCAAGCGTCGCACTTGATTATATCTACTCTGTTTTCTTTCACTAGTCTGGTATCGGGCCTTCCACATTCTGAACAAAGTACATATTTTTCAACATACTCCTCGGTTTTGTTCCTGATCTTACTTGTATCTATCTTTCCCTTGAAAACCACTCTTTCGTTCTCTCTTTCTCCAGCGGTTCCTAATTCACCGAGCAGGAACTTCAAAAAGTTATCTGGAGACCTGTTTATCTTATCAGCTACGTCGGCGAAATTTTTGAATATAGTCGTGTTACCTTCCTGGAGCACATTTATCTTCGGTATTTCAAATCTATCGTGATCCGAGATATCGTCGGGCAAATTACCCCTAGCTTTCTCTAAAAGGTCATCGTAATCTTCGTATGATTTTTTTTCATCTGAATCATTCGTATTATCGGACATATTTAATCGATAATCGTGTATGGTTTAAAAAGATATTGGTATGTTTATTTGGTCTTTTAAAATCTTTTTACATATTTTTAAAAACCGAAGTTATATTGAATTTGGGATAGATTTTTTATAGTTTCATTGAATTATTTTTCTTGAAAATATGTACGATAGAGTTATTTTACCCACGGATGGTTCGGACTGTGCTTTAGAAGGTGTAAAGGAGGGTTTGGAAGTAGGAGAAAAGCTAGGAATCAAAGTCATCGCGGTATACGTAGTTAATAGTTCTGAATTCGACTCTCTTCATCATGAAAGCATAAAAGCCTCGGCCGAAAGAGGCTTCAAAGAGAAGGGTAAAAAGGCATTAGATGAAGTTGAAAAGATTGCGGAGGACATGGATGTGGATTTTGAAACAAAAATGATGAAGGGCGTTCCCTACAAGAAAATAACCAAATTGGCAGAAAAGAACGATATAATTTACATAAGTACTCACGGCTTGTCGGGTTTCAGTCAGTTTTTTCTGGGCAGTACTACGGATAGAGTTCTGAAGAACACCGAATCTACCGTAGCGGTAGTGAACGGGAGATAAACAAATAAACGTTTTTTATTTTTCTTTTTTTTCTGTTTTCGTTCTGCATGGAGTCGGAAGTTTCATCGAAGCTTTTCTCAGTGCGTTCTTGGCTATATCTACAGAGTCTTCGTCAATCCATATTTTTACTAGTTCCTGATTTGAGTTAACTCTAGCTGCATTTCCTACCTTTTTACCAAAAGCGCTTCTCATCCCTTCGGAAAGTCTGTCAGCACCTGCACCGGTCGCTTGTTTATTTTCTCTCAATACGTGGTGAGGATAAACGAGTATTTTAGCTTTGAAATTTTCTTCACCTACTCCCTTGGTAAGGACTCTCGTTAAGGTAACTCTAGCAGCTTCCAAAGCAGCGTCTTTGATCTGACATTTCTCTTCGGCTATCAACGTACTCTCGGTTTCGAAATCCTCTGTCTTATTTCCCATGGTGAACTGACCCACTCTAACGTGTGGTACTCCGCCGATATACTCTTTGCGTGTGTAAGGCTGTCCTTTAACCTCTCTGTACATGCTTCCTGGTTTTTGTGGCATAGTATGTAAGC
>CAZPCW010000095.1:0-5197 GCA_964585175.1 uncultured Thermoplasmata archaeon | reverse complement strand
CTTACAGACGTTGCCCTCCCTGTACTGAATAGTCTCGGAATTTTATTAAAAAATTCCAAGTATGCAGAAATTTCAACTGAAATTCCTGCAAATCAGGGCAGGTGCAGAAGTTCCCTGTCACGTGATAGGTCCCGCCTCCGTTCTGGGAGTGCACTTTCGCTCCCTTCCTGGAGAGCAGATCCACCTGGCCGTTGAGTACCAGGGACAGAGCTTTCACGCTTCTACTTGAAAGGGTTTTTTCCAGCCGTTCCTTACCATCGTCTGTAAGGCCGACTTCGGTTTTTTCTTCTTTTTTACTTTTTGTTTCAGACATTTTTATCACTTCACCTCTAACCCAAGCGTGATAAAAATGTCGAGAAACATTGAAGAAGAGACTGGAAAAACTGTCCTCTAGATCTACAAAAACCCAATTCTATGAGAAAGCCGCAGAGAACTTAACACCGTGGCGGGAGGTTTAAATTGCCACAAATCCGCTACCAATAACGGATTTAAGGCTGGTTCAAGCCGAGTGGCATTTATTCCTTCCGCCTCTATCACTCCGCTCTCAAGGCTTTATCTTCTAGATCTGAATTCGTTTCCTGTCCTTCCCGTCAAGATCCGCACATAACGCCTCTATTTTTTTCGACACCTGTGGTTTTTTCCGCCTTGTTTTGTCATGAATTGGACCCACTAAAACTTCTGGAGGTGAAAATAATGATGTCGCATTCCTCATGTTTTCCGACATCTTCATTTGTTTAAAAATTATTGAATACCTTTTAGAAATCTAAAACAAAAAGATAAAACTAGAACTGTTTATTATAAGGTTTGTTCTCGTGGAAAGCCAAAAAAATCATTATTACGAAAAAGACCAAAACTAGGGCGAAAATCCCTTTTTCAAAAAGATAGCTGTTTTGCCACCACTTATAAAACCTAAGAACACCTAGAATTACCCACAGAGGAAGAGCAGAAATTAAGAGGATAAGAATACCAGTTCCTAAATCATCTTGAAAGACAAATAGAACAGATATTATATATACAAAGGTAAAGGCTCCAAAAGACCAAAATGGCAGGTCAAAAGGTAAATCAAGAATTGAAATAGATAATATATAAAAAATCATAAAACATAATGCAATTATTGAAATAGTAGATGGCACGACGGGGATCTCGAATTCAACGCTTATTTTTTTGCCCATTATGTAATCTAACAATAATACATCTAATAAATTCTTTGGAAATTTTAATATTAAAATAGATAAGAGGGGGTTTTCCCCTTTAAATATTTAAATTTCTGTCTCTTTTAGAAATAAGTTCAAATTCATCATACCTGACCAACTTTCCAAATGCGTAAAAAAAAGAGAGGATTTCCCCTCTCAATATCTCACATCAAACTCTTTCCTGATCAATTCCCTCACCTTATCCTCAGGCGTCAATTCGTTCGCGAAGTCTGTCCAGCCTCCCTGGTATGTTTTCCGGATCTGCCAGACCATCTGGTTGGTCTGCCTGTACTGGACCTTTTTGTCCATCAGTTTACCGCAATTCTTGACTTTCACCTTGACTGATCCCCTGTTGAGCACTTGAATAGGATCCTGAACATCGCTGATAGTCAATCTCCGCACCTCCGGTCGAACCTGCTGTCGTATTTCTCTCCGACACTGACTTCCGCTTTGGGATATTCTTCGACCCGTTCCCTGATGGTCCCTTCTGTTGGATCTTTCCAAATGTAGAGATCACCTTCCACGTCGTGGATCAGTATTCCCTTCTCCTTGTTGTAGAAGAGATACCTCACGTTGGGAGTCCAGGCAAGGGGTTCGAAGCCCCTGTCAGTGAGACTCCACAGGTCGTCCACTCTCTCAGATCTGTATATCTCGGAAGATAAAGGTTGAAGGTCGTGTTCTTCCACGACCTCTTCAAGAGAAACTTCACTCCTGTACTGATCGAATATCTTGCTCTCACTCACCGTCACCACTCTCCTTGTCAATAGGGAGGTTTACATGTGTCAAAACGCTCTCAGTTACAGGAAAAGGAATTTTCTTTTCTTCCTTCTCTTCTTTCCAGTAGTACATCTAGTTCACCTCTTCAAGCTCTCTGAGAGTGACGTTCAGCTTGAACTCGGCGTTCTTGATCATCTCCTTGATCTCGTCGATGTTCCTCTCGAGTAGGCCGTTCTCTCTTGCATACTTGATCTCAACTAGAGCTTGACTGATCTCTCCGTTCGACTCTATCAGTTCATCTACGATAGGATCTATGCCTTCACCGTTCATATTCACAGCCTCCCTTTTCCTTCCTGGAAAACTATCTGAGTGCACTCGACCCTGCCGTCGGTGTAAGCTGCCTCTTTCAGTTCCTCGATGAGCAGCTCATCCATCTCATTCAATACACTGGCTCCAGCACCCTCACGGGCTAAGCGGTTTTCATCTAATTCTTGCGGTGAGGCTTTTTCTTTCATTTTTTTCACCGCAATACCCTCCTGGACCATTCTCGAATACACGGGAGAGGTTGACCGAAGGGAGACCAACCGTCTATGAGTAGGGAGGTGGAGCGGGCGTGGAGGGTAAGAGGATTGCGGACGGCCTTATGCACAGAAAAAAATGAAGAAAAAGAAAGTACAATCATCAGACGCTTTCGAGCCCTCGGCAGATATAACAATAGACGTGAGGCATGGGTTCGAAGAGCGCCGTCGAACCCATCAAGAGAAAAGGTAGCTTCAGCCAAAAACGGGTGATTGCGATGTAGATTACTGGTTTTCCTCTGGGTGATCACAAATCCTTTCTACCTTTCAACAAATCGAGGAAAAAGGGAGCGCTTGCGTGACCGTTTCCTTAAACTCCGCAGGCTTGCAAAGAGAGTTCCGAGGGCTCGAAAGCCCGTTTCTATCAGTTCTTACATTGATGATTCAACACCACTACAAAAAGTTAGTACACAGCTGTTCCAACGGGCTGTAGTTAGAGAGGGGAGCACAAAAATATCGACCCTATATGATACCTCTCGTAGTAGCTCTCGTCCGCAACCTACCAAACGAGGCCTGTGGAGTGAAGCGACCGACCGAATGCAGCCACCTCGGAAGGGAGTGGGTTTCATATAGGGTTTCTCTCAGAGAAAGAGTGGGGTATTTTTAGCAACGTAAGTCTCGTAGCAGCGACCGAGAACAGATTACATTTTGTTCTAAATCTACTAGAATTAAAAAAATTGATCATCGGTTCGTAATGTGGTGAGTGGGCACAGACTATCGAGACTTCCTCCGCTCACGGGATAGTTGTAAAAGAGGGTTACGCTGCGACGCTCCCCTTGAGTTACGTGAGATGAGAGAATATGTAAGTAGCTGTCTTTTCTTGAAACGTTCTGCTAAAACCTTTCTATCCTTGTCAGATTGATATGCGTCGTGTTGTCTATCTTTTCGTTTTTTGCTTAAAAATTTCCAAACTTTATAGCAGATAAGGTTCAAAATATATATTACTCTCTTTATTTGTTCTTTTTCTTAAATGCATTTAAAACAAGAAAACCTATCATTTTATTAGTAGCGATAGGAATAAAATTTATATAATTGCCTTTTAATTCATGTAATGGTTGGACTATGGGTTTGATTGATAAGTTGGGTGAGTTGGGAATCCCTGGGTTTAGAAGTAAAACAACATGGAAAATGATAGTGGGGATAATCGGCTATTTATTCATTTTCTTTATCGTATTCGCCTTGATAATCGCTGCTATGATCGGACCTATCGATACAGAAGATAAGACCGATACAGAATATGAAAAAGAATATGAACTTGACATAACCATAAATGGTGAAGGTACTGTAAATCCATCAGAGGGCACACACACCTATGAAAACGGAAAAGAGATAACTGTAGAAGCTACCCCTGTCGATGGCTGGAAGTTCGTCGAGTGGACGGGAGACGAAACTGGCACTGACACTACCATGGACATAAAAATGGATGAAAACAAAAGTATAACAGCTGTATTCGAAGAGGAATCAACTCAACCAGTAGAATATGACCTTACAATAAACAACAATGGACAAGGCAGTACTAATCCGTCAGAAGGGACTTACACATACGAAGAAGGAACAGTTGTGACCGTAGAAGCCACACCTGCTGATGGTTGGAACTTCGTAGATTGGACAGGAGATACAACTGGAACAGATTCGACGATAGATATAACGATGGACACCGATAAGAGTATAACAGCGGTATTTGAAGAAGAAGGAGGAACAGCTGGCGTTGAGGTAATAGATGATAATCACTATACTGACGATTCTGGCTATTTGTATATTGTAGGTGAAGTGAAAAATACTGGCGATGTAAATCTAGAATATGTGGAAATAATTGCTACTATTTATGATGATAGTACAGTAGTAGGTAGCCAATCTACTTTTACAATGCTAGATATTCTTGAGCCAAATCAGGACTCTCCTTTCAAGATTATGAAACAGGAGCCAGACTCTTGGACAGATTATACCCTTGAGATCGATTATAGTTCCACTTTGAGCACACCTTACAACGAGTTACAGATTCAAGGTGTCAGTGACAGCGAAGATGACCTTGGATATTATTATATCAATGGTGAAGTCGAAAACACAGGAACAGAGGGTGTTGAATATGTAGAAGTTGTAGCTTCTATCTATGATTCAGGAGGTAATATTATTGAAACAAACTTTGTGTATACCAATCCTGAAACACTAGACCCCGGTGACACAGCACCATTTGAGTTTATGATTGATACTGGGCCTTTACCTAGTAATATCGATCAATACAGCCTCCAAGTACAGGCAAGCGTTAGTGTAGGAAGTAATGAATCTCAATGTGTTAGTGAAATTGATAACTTGCAGGAAGTAAACTTGGAGAATGGAGCCTTTCCGGTCTATATTGGGGATTCGATTTCGCATACAAATAAACTCTATCCTACTTCCTCAAAGTTTTTTGAAGTGAGAGATGATAGACAAAATTTATCTGCAGATATATATTAAGGAAAAAGAAGGATAACTGAACATCCTCAGATAAATCAAATCACCTCTCTGAAGCATCCGATACTTTGCCCAATATAGACGTTTACCTATCATCTTCAGAACTCTATCCGTTCGATCGCAGGAATTAAATTCCTGCTTACTTGGAATTGTTTCACAATTCCGAGAATCCTCGGAATCTTTTGATTTCTACGGAGCTTCAGCCAAAAACAGGTGATTGTTATGTAGAGGACCACCTTTCCCGGGCAGTTATTCTAA
>CAZPCW010000094.1:0-5215 GCA_964585175.1 uncultured Thermoplasmata archaeon | reverse complement strand
CGAGCTTCCTGATCCTCTTTTTCTCCTTGACCATCCTTTTCTTGTAGTTGTCGAAGTCCGCCATCACTTTTTTGAGCTGTGATTCCAGTTCATCTACTTCTTCCTGCAGTTCTTCTCTAGTGGGTTCCTGCTCCTCGTCGGTTTTTTCTTCTTCAGACTTTTCCATCTCTTCTTCTTCGGTCTCTTGTTCTTCTGGTTCTTCCTCTTCTATATCACTATCTTCCTCAAAGGATTCCATGTTTTCTTCGGGCTCCACTTCGCCTTCGGTAGTCTCTGTAGTTTCTTCAGACATCGTAAAACCCTTTTATTCGATATCGATGCTTTCTCCCATCTCTTCAGTTATCTTTTCGAGTTCTACTTCGAGTACACCGTTATTATAGGACGCCTCGGCTCTCTTGGGATCCACTCTAGAAGGAAGCTCTATCCTTTTCTTGTACCTCCTTTTACCTTCGACTGAAGCGATCAGTATATCGTCCTTCACGTTCAAGTTGATGTCCTCTTTTTGTACGCCCGGAATATCGACAGTGACCAGTACTTTTTCTCCTGTATCCTGTACGTCGGTCAGCGGAGTCCACTCTGACTTCTCTTCCGTCTCATCTTTCTGTCGGAAGTAATCTTTGGCGTTACCGAACTCGTCTATCTTCGGTTCACCGTCGGGTCCCTGCCTTATGGAAAATCCATAAACGAATGGATCCTTACTAGTTTTCTTTCTGCCCTGTGACATCATCCTCTCGGCCATCTTTCTCATCCTTTCGAATTCCTTATCGAGATCTGAGAAGCCGAACATGTCTGAGAAGCCGAACAGATCACCAAAAGGATCTCTTCTGCCGCGGCCTCTCCTATCCTCATCTTTTTCATCATCTTCGTCGTCTTTATAATTCATAATATCACCATATATCGGTATTCTTTTTCATGTCGTTTATTATACTTTTGATCTCGTCTTTTCTCACGTTGAAATATTTTGCTATTTCATCAACATCGGTATTTCCCGAATCCAACACGTAATATAGTATCTTTCTTTTCTCATAGCTGTCAAAATTTTCATGAATATATTTATAGGCTTCAGACAGTGCTTTTTCCTTCAATTTTAACAAATATTTTCTTTTCCTTTCGAGATTTTTTATCTTTTTTTCTATATTCTTAATAATTTTTCTATGCCCTTCTAGGTAGCTCTCTTCGATTATTCCTTCGCCCAACTTTTCTTCGATCTCTTCGGAATCCTCTATCTCATCGTCGGTCAGACCTTCCACTTCAGTAGTGAAGAGTTGTGGGCCGAGATCGATTCTCAATGAAAATTCTTTATTGAGCGAGTATTTCTTTGTGGGTGGTCCACCTCTTTCGCTCTCACATTTTTCTGAAATCACGATACCTTTATCTTCAAGCCTTTTTAGATGTTTAGATACGGATTGTTGACTGGTATCGAGATACCTTGAAATTGCCAAAGGGTAGTTTTCCTCCTTACTCAATAACTCTAATATTTTCCTTCTCGTCTGATTATGAAGGATCTGCATCAACTCGTCGAATTCTTTTTTATCCATTTTATTCACTTCGATTGATTCTTATCGATAAAAGGAGGAAGAAAAAGAAATCGGTTCTATTTGATCTCTATCTTCTTCCCTTGCTTAGTTTCTTCTTCCTTTTTCGGTAGATCGATACACAGTATACCCTGATCCAAAGAAGCACTGACATCTTCCTGCTCGACTTCTTCGGGGACCGGCAGCTGCCTGTAGAATGACCTGTAGCCTCTTTCTTTTCTCAGGTAGTCCTCGCCTTCGTCTTCGATCTCTTTTGAACTTTCGCCTTCGATCACTAAATTACCATCTCTCAATTCGATCTCCAAGTCATCCTTGTCTATACCCGGTATCTCCGCCTCTATCTGGTACTTATCGCCCAGATCTCTCATGTCTATAGCTGGAGTTCTATCGCCGGTTCTACGACCGAAACCTATTCTAGAGGGCCGACCTAGCATCTGGTCTAAGGTCCTGTCGAGATCCTCGAAGATACTGTTCATCTCTTCGAAAGGACTGAACGATCGAGTTTCTGGCCTTCTAGCCATTCCTCTTTCTTCACCTTCCCTATCTTTTTCATCTTTTTCTTCAGCCATTTTTACCACCTCAACTTAACAACGCTTTGTTGTAATGTCTTCATTTAATAGTTAAACAAAAGTTATATTTAAATTTTTTGTCCTTTCTCAACTAAAATTGTAAAATATGGTCTATTAATTGAAAGACTCTTCTCTTTTACTATAAAAATGAGGGTGAAGCGGAGAACTACTTCCTCTCCTGCAATCTAAAAGTAGAACATTCCTCATGGGGAGATGAAGTCCCTTTCTTATTTTGACAGAGAAGCGATTACTCTTTTTCTCTCATCTTGTAACTTAAAACGGAATCTTTGATAGCTTTGGTTTCATCCACCCGAGATACGGCGGTATTGTGAGGAGCTTCAGCGATCACTTCTTCGTCCTCCTCCATTATGGAAGCGACTGCATCGGCGAAACCGTCTAGAGTCTGTTTAGTTTCCGTTTCCGTAGGTTCTATCATCAGAGCTTCGTCGACCAAGTGCGGGAAGTATATCGTTGGAGCGTGGTAGCCGTAATCGAGCAGCCTTTTTGCGAGATCGGTAGTTTTCAAATCCTTCTCTTTCATCTTTTCCCCCGACAGAACGAATTCATGTTTTCTCAAAGATCCATAAGGCAGGTCGAGATGTGGTTCTAGTTTTTTCTTCAAGTAATTACTGTTAAGTACAGCTCGCTCTGAGATTTCTTTAATTCCATCCCTTCCTTTCTCCTTTATATAGGTATAGGCTTTTAGCAACACGATCCAATTGCCGTAAAATCCTTTTACTCTTCCGATACTGTTCTCGAGATCGTAGTTCAAGTGATATCGGTTATCCTCCTTTTCAACCACCGGAACCGGAAGGTAAGATGTCAATTCTTCTTTTACTCCTACTGGTCCCGCACCGGGTCCCCCTCCGCCGTGAGGCGTGCTGAAAGTCTTATGAAGGTTGAAGTGCATTATGTCGAAATCCATGGCCCCGGGATCGGTCTTGCCCATGATCGCGTTCAAATTCGCACCGTCGTAGTAGAGTAGTCCTCCCGCCTCATGTATTATCTCGGCTATCCGGCAGGCGTCCTTCTCGAAAAGGCCCAGTGTGTTAGGATTGGTGATCATGAAAGCGGCGGTGTCATCTCCAGCAGCTTCCTCTAAAGCTTCTAGATCTACGCAGCCGTCCTCCGAGGGGATCTCGACCAGATCGTAACCCATCATCGAAACGCTAGCCGGATTCGTACCGTGGGCGGTATCCGGAAGGATGACCTCGTTTCTATCATCATCATTATTTTTATGGTATTGATGAGCTATCATCAGACCGGTTATTTCACCTTGAGCACCCGCCGCTGGCTGAAGAGTGACCGAATCCATACCGCCGAGCTCAGCGAGTAGATCCTGCAGTTCATACATTATCTGGAGAGTGCCCTGAGAGAACTCTTCTGGTTGATTTGGATGGAGCGCGGCGGCTTCAGAAAGGGAAGCCGCTTTCTCAGTATATTTTGGATTGTATTTCATGGTACAGGAACCTAGAGGATAAAAACCAGTATCTATACCATAATTCATCTGAGATAAACGGTTGAAGTGTCTAACAACCTCGTGCTTGGGGAGATCGGGTATTTTTGCGGCTTTTTCTCTTGCTATTCCATCGGGCAGGGGGTTGTCTTTTACCTCTCTTTCCTCTCCCCGCTTTATCAATAGCTCCTCGTCGTATCGAGCTTGAGAATATTTTGTATTCATTCTGCCACCTCCTCTAAAGTATCAACTAACTTCTCGATATCCTTATCAGAATTCATCTCCGTGACCGCAGTGAGAAGAACGTTCGGCAGAGACTCGAATTTTTCCTTTTCATCCAAAGCGATTCCCGGCAGAAGTTTGTCCTCTTTACATTTATTTATTATATTGTTAGAGCCATCGGGCGTTTTCACGGTGAATTCGTTGAAAAATTCGCCGTCGAAATATGGTGCTTTGAATCCTTCTATCTCATCTATATTTTCGGCCGTCTTGTGGGCTTTCCTGTAGTTTTCTTTGGCGATCTCTTCGATCCCTTTTCCGCCTCTGATGTAGGTATAAACTGTTGAAGCGAGTGCCATAAGCGATTGGTTAGTGCATATGTTCGACGTGGCTCTCTCCCTCCTGATATGCTGTTCCCTGGTCTGTAAGGTCATACAGTATGATTTTTTCCCATCGGAATCCTCCGTTTCACCAATTATCCTGCCCGGCATCCTTCGGATGTGATCCTCATGAGAAGCGAATATACCTACTGTTGGTCCTCCATAGGATGGATGGATACCTAAAGGCTGGCTTTCTCCCACTACGATATCTGCGCCCCACTCAGCGGGAGGTTTCATCAATGATAGAGCGAGTGGATTAGTGCCTGCGACGAGTGCGCAGTCGTTATCTTCTTTGAGGTCTTTGAACAGATTTAGATCATCTTCTAATGTGCCGAATACGTTGGGGGATTCGACGTAGAAACCAAAAGTATCGTCACCGATTTTGGATTTCAGGTCTTCTTTATCTATTAACCCATCATCATCGTACCCAACAGTTTTTATCCTGATGTCCTTTCCTCTCAGATAATTGTTCAGGACCGGTCTCTTGTCCCAGTGGATGTTCTTGGGAACCAAAAACTCGTCTCCTTTTCTCTTTACACGGGCCGACATCAATACCGCTTCGGCGAATGCGGTGGGATAATCGTACATGCTGGTGTTCACAGCGCCCAACCCAGTCAACTCCGCTATAAGGCTTTGGTATTCAAAGAGCGCTTGAAGCATGCCTTGACTGACTTCGGCCTGGTAAGGCGTATAAGAAGTATAAAATTCAGATTTGCCGATAATTTCTTCTACGGCTGCTGGTACGTAATGATTATAGATGCCTCCTCCCAAAAAAGAGATCATTTCTTCGAGATCTTTATTTTGGTTTAATCTATCTTTTACTTCTGACAAGGTTTCTCTTTCGCTCAACCCTTCAGCTATATCCGGTTCAGTTCTAACAGTTTCAGGAACATCCTCGAAAAGTTCACTGACCTCCTCTATACCCAAGAAATCCAACATTTCTTCTTTTTCCGACATCTGCACACCGGCACTTGATAGAAGAGGTAATAAAAAGTTTTTTTTAGTCAGTTGTGAGAGACAAAGCTCTCTAGAGTTTCAAAATTTCATTAGAGCAGA
>CAZPCW010000093.1:0-5235 GCA_964585175.1 uncultured Thermoplasmata archaeon | reverse complement strand
AGATAGTGTTCGAGCCCGGAGAGATTGTGCCCGGTACTTATAATTTTGATATAGGTACCGCCGGAAGCGTGACTCTGTTACTTCAAGCACTGCTCCCTCCGGCTTTTTCGGCTGATGGACAGCTGACCGTAAAAGTGAGAGGCGGTACCGACGTTAAATGGTCGCCTCCATACGATTACTTCGATAATGTGTTTCTAGAACTGCTGAGAGAGATGGGTGGAGAGACCAAGTCGCAGCTTCTCAGGAGAGGGCACTACCCCAAAGGAGGCGGAAAAGTGAAAGTTACCGTCTCGCCGAGTGAGATCAAAAGTTTCAACCCATCTGAAGAGATAAGCTCTATCAAGGGAAGAGCATTCGTGACCGATCTACCCGATCATATAGCCGAAAGGATGAAAAAGACGGTTTTGAAGGAGTTCTTGGGGGAAAACGTTTCCATTTCAATAGAATCTACCGAATCGGACAGTTCGGGGACCGGCATCACTCTTTGGACTAGAGGAGGCAGGATTTTGGGAGATGGAGTGTTGGGTGAAAAGGGTGTTCCGGCGGAAGAGGTAGGAGAAGAGGCCGCCAAAGTTTTGAAAGCTGATATAGAAGCCGGTGTTGATCTGGATACGTGGGCTGCTGATCAGTTAGTGCCGTTTTTGGCTTTGACCGATGAGAGCGGAACTCTCACAGCCCGTGAGAAAACTTCACATCTTGAGACCAACGTTTGGGTGGTCAATCAGTTTTCTTCTAGAAGCGTAAAGCTTGATGAGAAGCAGGATCTTGTAGAAATAAAATATTGAGGAGATAAAATGAGACCGAAAGTTTTCGTCAATGTCGCGATGTCGGCCGACGGCAAGCTCGCTTTGTCGGATAAAACCGAGATAAAGATATCACGTGAAGAGGATTTCGAAAGAGTCCATAAATTGAGAAACGAGGTAGACGCGATCCTTGTCGGGATAGGTACTGTACTGGCTGACGATCCCAAATTGACCGTAAAAGATAGCTTTGTAGATGAGCCTGACCATCCTTTGAAGGTTGTTTTAGATTCAAAAGGTAGGACACCGAAAGATGCACAGTTGTTCGATAAAGGCGATTTTTTGATCGCTACTACTAGCGAGATCGATAAGGAGGATTGGATAAAATGCGGTGACGGAGAGAGAGTCGATCTTGGAATGCTCTTGGAAGAGTTGGCGGAAAGGGGCGTTGAAAAGCTTTTAGTCGAAGGCGGAGGAGAAGTGATAAGTTCGTTCTTTAAAGAAGATCTAGTGGACGAATTTACCGTTTTCGTGGGAAGTTTGGTGATCGGTGGTAGAGGAGCACCGACTCCCGTGGACGGCGAAGGTGCTCAAGTCATGGAGGAAGTGATAGACCTGGATTTCATCGGATATGAAAAGATGGACGACGGTATTTTATTGAAATATAAGGTGGATCATTGATGCCGAAGTTCCTTGTAGACAGGATGCTCGGACAGACCACCAAATGGTTGAGGTTGATGGGCGTGGATGCGAAGTATGCGCCCGAGGGCGAAGACGAAAAACTTGTGGAGATAGCGGAGAAAGAAGAGCGTGTTCTATTGACCAGGGATAAAGAGCTAGGTAGGAAGGAAGTTGCTTTTTTGGTGGAAAAAGCTCCACCAGAGGAAATAATAGAAGAGATTTTGGAAGATTATGAGCTCGACATAGAGCCTTTGAGCAGGTGCTCTAAATGCAACGGTGAAGTAGAACAGGTAAGAAAAGAAGAGGTGAAAGGAGAGGTTTCAGATGGAGTTTACCGAAGACATGATGAATTCTGGCGATGCTCAAAGTGTGGACAGTATTACTGGCAGGGAAGTCACTGGGATGAGATTACGGAAAAGATAGAAGAGATCATGGGGGGTCAAGGGACTAATATAACCTAGGATCGTCAGACATCCCAAAGCGGAGTTGCTTTTTATGACAATACTATGGAGATATCATAGTTTTTTAGAAAAAGTTGAAGAGTGTTCTTCTCTGGATAACTTTATCATATCTCTATAATACCTTTGAAAAAGCCCCTCAAAAGGGTCTATACCCGGTGAAATCGGCCTAAAATATATATACTAGGTTAAGAATTTCATTGCTGAAAATAAGTAGGGCGATTGCTCTGCTTATATATTTAGGAGGAAAAAATTATGAATGAAAATGCAAGACGAATTTTAACCGTTGTAGTGGTAGGACTAATGGTCCTATCAGTCTTTACAGCGGCGACTGCAGTGATTTCTGCAGAAGAGAACAATAATACATTCAAAGAAGTGAACAATAATACATTCAAAGAGGAGAACGACGATCCAGCGATTAAGAAGGAAAACATGCCCTCGGAAGAGGAAGCGATAAAGAGACTACAAAAGATAAGAAGGCAATTCGAGAAAAAAGGACCACGACAGGATGAAAAGTTAGACTTGATGCCTAGAGAGAAGATGGAGAAGGTCATGGGTGGAGATATTGAGTCCACCGACACCGAAAACGATAAAGAGATCAAGACCGATCCATTTACAAAAGATCTCCACAACGTTCAACCAGCTCATGACATGGGTTACAAAGGAGGAAATGTCAAGGTATCATTGATGGACACAGGATTCGACATGGCTCATCCTGACCTAGCTGGAAGGCACGCCGTGTTCGAGTACAACTCAACTACAATGGCGCCACAGCTAGAACAGTTCGACGGATATCCGATCGCTTATGACGCTACTTCAATGTCAGAATACGTTATCAGTGGGGATGCTTCACAATCTAACTGGTATGTAGATACCAGCTACGAGGCGGAAGCTTACACGAACGTTTACGGTGACATAGTAGCGGACTATGATGGCGACACTTACACGATGCCAGATTATGTTGAAGTAGGCGAAACGGTAAGATTCGGAGACCATCCCGACGATAAATTGGCAACTTGGTACGGTGAAAGACCTGCATTGCTACTGACCAAAAATGATGCAGGTGCTTGGGGAAATATCAGCACTGACCTTGACTTCGATATGGACTACACGGACGAGAAAATTGCCCAGATAGACGGTACTGATCCCACATCTGAACTTTTGACTCATGATGTTAACGGTGACGATATAACGGACATATCCGGAGGTATGGCATACTTTGTCGCTAAAGAGAATGCGACTGGAGATAACATGCCTTTGCCGTACACGCAGAATGACAATTTCAGGGAGACGATGAATGCTTTGATCAACCTGAATTCAGGTTATGCGCCAGGCACATTAGAATTAGTATTAGGCGTTGATGCATGGACCCTACTATTCGGTGAAGATAACAACGGCGACGGCACGGCAGATGCAGGGACTGCTCCATATTATAACACACCAGAACCTGGTTCGATGGTCGCTCTTATGGGCGATTTCAACGGATTTGGGTCATACGGAGCTCACGGAACATGGACAGCTTCAGCTGTTGCGGGTCAAGGAGTTACCGGAGTACCCGATACAACTCATCCGCCCACACCGTCCGGTGGAAATGGTCTAGTACAGGGTATGGCTCCGAACGCGAGTATCATACCGATGGGAGACTTCTTCTCCATTCCAGGTAATGCCTTGGGATCGTTCGATGCCTCGTATTCTTCCGCTTTCTTCGCATCTGAAGGTTACGACGGAAACGTTGCTACAACAGTCGATCAGGCTCAGATAGCTTCTAGCAGCTTCGGAAGAAGTGCTGGATATGAGGGATTCGGCGGATACGATTTCTACGAGAGATTGTTCGATTACATAGGCTCTCAGCACTCTACGAATACGCTGTTCGTTAACTCGGCAGGCAATGAAGGTACTGGATTTGGCACCTTAGGTTCACCGTCCGGTGCGGAAGCGGTACTATCCGTAGGCGCAGCTAACAATCAGATGTATAGACAATTCGGCGGATACGACTTAGGACCGAACCCGTGGATGGGTGAAGTAGCTCAAGTTGGCAGTAGAGGTCCCGCCAAAAGAGGAACACAAGGCGTAGACGTTTTGGCCAATGGTGAATTCGGTTACGGTGGAGATCCGGTCAATCAACAGCCAAGTAAGATAGGTGAATTCAACGGCAGCACCGCGAATACATTATGGTCCGGAACTAGCCTGGCGGCACCGAACGCAGCCGGCGTAGCAGCGTTAATCTATCAGGCTTACATGGATGAGATGGGAACTGCACCTTCCGCGCAGATGGTCAAGTCTATCATCAAGCAGGGCGCAGCCGACATCAACAACTCGCCGTTCAACCAAGGTTCTGGCGTTGTCGATGCTGGTGCTTCTATCAAGATGATAATGGATGGTATCTATTCGTCAACTTCAGAATGGAGGCCTGGAACGAATCCAAATACAGGAATCCCGGCCGCGATGCACGTCAACATGATGGAGCCCGGCGAGACTTATCAGGAACTCTTTGCCCTAAACAATTGGAACAGTACTGATTCAATAGAATACGACATGGAAGCCACGACTCTCAATGAAGCTGGTTCCAACGAGGTCACATTTAAGAACACTGGAACAGGACCATATCTCATGATCAATGAAACTGGAGTTTACGAATTGGTTCACAACGAAACTGAAGATACTTATGAGATAGGCGCCATGCACACTGCTTTGGACGCGCCTAATGCTGACTTGTTCAGATTGGGAGCACATAACACCAACCCAGATGCCTACAGCTTGATAGAATACTATGATTGGACAGATGATAACAGTAATGGAACATATGATGGAATCACAGAGAGAAACAGGATAAGCTATGCTTGGGCCGATCACGGTGGAGATTATACTGATATCTACAATCCTATGGATAGAGTGACTGATGGAATGATCGTCCGAATGAGGAACTTCGGTGCGGCGCATAACGTCACACTCAATATACAGCAATTCAACGAGGAAACCTGGGATTGGATAAGTATCACTAACGACAACGGAGTGATTCCTGCAGGCGGTTCTATTACATACACACTTGAAGCCGATTTACCAAGCGACGCTGCTCAAGGAATTTACGAAGGCAAAGTCATGATCGAAAATGTGAATCACAGTAGAGTAAAAGCCATACCGGTTACGATAACCGTCGGTGAATCTGTTGAAGCTTCTAATGGATTCTTCGACCTACAATTCGGAGCTGGAGACGGCAACGCTACTTACAAAGAAGGCAGGATGTACAGGAACGACAGACTGTTCGGTTCCTGGGACGACACTGACGGAACCGGTGACTGGAGAGTATTCCACTTCAATCTGGAGAACAAGACAGACGGTCCAGTTGCATTGAATGT
>CAZPCW010000092.1:0-5240 GCA_964585175.1 uncultured Thermoplasmata archaeon | reverse complement strand
TCAAAAGACTCGTGTCCATGCCGTCCTCCCGCACAGGGACCGTCTCCATGTTGGCTTCAAAAGCACGGAAAGCGCCCGTAGCTCCTAGATAGGTCGGTGAACCCACGATTATCGTATCCTTCGGATCGAGCATGACTTTGCTCAATAAGTCCAAAGCCTGTTGAGAACCGTGAGTGATGAGTATATTTTCGTGGTCGACATCCATCCCTCTTTCAGTCATCATCTTCGCGAGTTCCTTCCTGAGTTCAGGTACCCCCTCTGTAGAACCGTACTGCATCACTTTTTCTCCCTGGTTGTCTAGGAGATCATTTATTATGTCTCTTGTCTCCTCGACTGGGAATGCTTTTGGATTTGGAAGTCCACCCGCGAATGAGATTATGTCCGGCTGTTGGATGAGCTTTAACAACTCTCTTATCTCGGACCTCTTCATCTTCGACGCCCTTTCCGAAAATTCTTTCTCAAAGTCAACCATTTATATCATCCTGCATTGAGTTCTAAATACTGCTGCACCATATGTTTTTCGGTTGCGGGGAGCAAATGTGACGTCCTCCTTCACCCTAGAAGGGTGAGGCTTCCTACAGAGCCACTGACTCCTTGCACAAGCCCGGAAGTTGCATTCCGCTCGCCGACTTTTCGTTTTACCCAAACACAGAGACCGGGTCGCCGCTTCCAGCTCAAAGAGCCGCGCCACCACACCATGTCAATTCATGATCGGCCCCTGCCTGCAAAAGTGGTCTTCTCAAACTTTCTGCAGGCCCGTGCTTGGAACCTCTAACTAACCATAGTTTCCTGGGTATTTAAGTGTTCATCAGAGGGGCGAGTGAAAATGGCATTCATCCCTACGGCAAAGCCGTAGGGTTTTCTGCCTTAACAAAAGTATAAAACCAACAATTATGTATTATTATTAACAGAGGAGGAAAAACATGAAAGAGATAGGAGGATGCCATATATGTGGTAAAAAAGCGAACCAAAGCTGCAGTATATGCGGCTCCTTAGTCTGTGATGAACATATGCATAGAGGCGTCTGCATAGAATGCAGAAAAGGGCCAAACAAAAAAGAAAAACCGGAAAGAAATATTTCTAAAGAAGATCTCTATTCGTGAAATCTGATTCATTACTTTTCCAGTAGTATCAGTGAATCTTCTAATGTGAGCGTCTCCAATTGTTCGCCCTCGTGAACCTTGGTTTTTTCGATCTCTAATTCTTCTCGAGTCAGAGTTGCGGTAGTACCGTCTGATAGGTCTATACTGAATTCCTCTTGCTCAGTCAAAGCTTTCCTGATCTTCTCGGGATCCGTTTCTTCTATCTTTCCAAAAAGTTCCTTAGCTTTGTCTTGATATTTAGGACCGAGCACTGAATAATCGGGTTCAACGCCGACAGCTTTCTCTTCGATATCTTTTTCTCTCAGTATCTTCATATCGGAAGCCTTCAGAGTTTCGATTATATCTTCTTCACATCCCCTTATCTCGTCATCCGAAGTAACTATCCTTATATCTCCTATCTCTTCGTTCAAAGGTATGCCCTGATCTGACTTCCATCTTCTCACTTCTGCGATTATATCTTTAGCAAATTCACCCATCTCCGCAGCTCGGCTGTCGATCTGAGATCCCTCGAATGAGGGCCATTCAGTTTCATGGATACTTCTTTTCCCTACTCTTTCTTTGAAAGTCCGTGAATAAATCTCTTCGGTTACGAAGGGGATTATCGGCGAAAAGGCTTTCAGCAGAGATAAAAGCGTGGTATGTAAGGTAGAGAGTGCTGCCTGTCTTTTATTTTCTGAGATAGCTTCATCTTCGTATATCCTGTATTTGACCATCTCCAGGTAATTATCGCAGAAAACGTGTTTGAAAAATGTAGTCAGTTTTTCCCTGACCTTGCTGATATCATAATCTCTATAAAGTTCCTCGCACTCGTCGATGATTCTTTTAGTTCTGGTAAGTATCCACTTGTCTATGATCGTTAGTTCCCAATCGCCCTCTTCGTATTTGTCGAGATGCATATCGACTAAATTCGAAGCATTCCACAGTTTTGTGAGGAGTTTTTGGCCTCTAACAACGTCTTTTTCCCTATAGATGATATCTTCACCAGTTCCGGCACCGGCGGCCCAGTATCTTAAGCAGTCAGCGCCGTATTCGTCTATTATCTTTTCAGGACTGACACCGGTCCCTTTACTGCTGCTCATCCCAACACCTTCTTCAGTGTACACGTAACCAGATATAACTATATCTTCCCAGGGGATCTCTCCGTGATGGAAATAAGATTTTAACATGGTGTAAAACGCCCATGTCCTGATTATATCATGAGACTGGGGTCTCATACTCATGGGGAAATTCTCTTCAAAAAATTCCTTCTGTTCGTCCCATTTAAGAGCGATCTGAGGCGTCATGGAAGAGGTCATCCAGGTATCCATAACATCGTATTCGGGTTCTAAGTTCTGAGACCCACATTTTGGACACTCGTATTCCGGCTGATCGGTTCGCGGGTCTACGGGTAAATCTTCTTCTTCGGGAGTTATAACTTCACCACATTCTTTGCAGTACCAGACAGGAAAAGGAACTCCGTAATATCTCTGACGGGAGATGCACCAGTCCCATTTCAGATTTTCGACCCAGTCTTCATACCTGTGTCTATAATATTCAGGATACCAATCTAATTCTTTCCCTAGTTCGAGCATCTTATCTTTATACTTCAGCGTCTCGACGAACCACTGTTCCGTTGGGATGAACTCGACCGGGTTCTCACATCTCCAGCAAACACCGACGTTCTGCTCTATTTCTTTCTGTTCGAATATTATATCTTTTTCTTTCAGATCCTTTATGATCTCCTTTTGGGCTTCTTCGATCGATAGACCCTGGTATCGATCCGCCTTCTCGTTCATCGTTCCGTCTTCATCTATGGATATCCTCATAGGGAGGGCGTATTTTTTCCACATCTCCACGTCGGTATTGTCCCCGAAGGTGCAGACCATGACTATTCCAGAGCCGAATTCCGGATCTACTTCCTCTCCTGCCCTGATGGGTACCCGCTGTCCGAATAGAGGAACCTTCACCTCCTTTCCGATTATATCCTGATATCTCTCGTCCTCGGGATGGACGAAGACAGCTACACAGGCAGGTAACAGTTCCGGACGAGTGGTAGCGATCTCTATTTTATCTCCATCTGCTAACTCAAAATATAGATAATTCAGCTGCGTGTTCCTCTCCTTTTCTTCCACTTCAGCCTGGGCTAGAGCGGTATTGTGATAGGGGCACCATATCGTGGGTTCCTCGTCCCTGTACAGTTTATCCTTTTCTAGCAGGTCTATGAAAGAGCGTTGAGCCGTTTTGACGGATCCGTCGTCTATGGTCTGATATAGTGTCGACCAATCCCACGACATCCCAATTCTCTGGAATATATCGGTCATGGATTCTTCAAGTTCGGAGGAAGCTTCCCTGCATTTTTCGATAAACTCCTCCCTATCAACGTCCCTCTTGCTTACACCCATGTCTTCCTCAACAAATTTTTCTGTAGGCAAGCCGTTGTCATCATATCCTACGGGGAAAAATACGTTGTAGCCCAATAATCTTCTAACTCTAGCTATAATTTCAAATTCAAGATAATTTTTCGCATGGCCCATATGCAGATAACCAGAAGCATATCTAGGAGGGGTGTCTATAGAGTAAATAGGCTTGTCTGGATCGGGCTCAAAATCGTATAGACCCATCTCCTCCCATCTATTCATCCATTTTTTCTCGATATCTTCGAAATCGTAGTTGCCAGTGGAAGACATGATAAACAGACTCAAAAAGATAGATTACTATTAAATTTTCGGAACGGGGTGAACGTGATTCAAACGTTGAGCTTCCATTTCATTTCGCCCTTCTTGACCAGGATGCCTTCCTCTCTAAGATACTCGTTTCTCATTTTAATGTACTTTATCGAATCTATCAACTTCCACTTTGGAGTGGGCCGTCTTCGAACCTTTTTCTCTTTAGGAATAGGTTCGTTATTCTTTTCTATATCCTCAAGTTTCATCTTTCGCATCTTCTACATCTCCAACTATCTATAGTAAAAGACACAACATTTTGTACTTTTTTGTGTCTTTTACTAGTTGTGGAACTCGTAACATAGTTCAAAAAGTTACGAGTTCCACTATAATTCTAGAATCTGTTCTTTTCGCTTCAAGAGGAAGTTCTATTCTCTTACATCACTAAGGTTAAACTAAGATTTACCTTTTCTGGATTTTGACTCATGTTACCTCCTACTAAATGTTTAGACCTTGATCATGTTCTAAAATATTTTTTCCCATATTATTTCTTACTATATCTTCCTATTGGAAAAACCGATCAAAAATATAAACTAAAGATTTTTTAGAGGGACCGAAAACTGAGACATCATCAGTTCTCCACGTACTGGTCCAGCTTCTGAGCCAATTGACCCTTCTGTCTAGCACCCATCATACGTTCGACTTTTTCACCATCTTTGAATAAGACCAAAGTCGGGATACTTGAGACTTGAAATTGACTCGGCACTCTGTTATTCTTGTCGACGTTCATCTTAGCTATGACCGCATCACCTTCGTACTCCGCGGCTAATTCCTCCATCACCGGTTCCATCATCTTGCATGGTCCGCACCACGCGGCCCAAAAGTCGACTAAAACTAGGGGGTATTTCTCTAACGTCTCTTGAAAATTTTCATCGTTTACCTCTATCGGTCCGCTCGGGTACTCTTCCGTACTATTTTTTCCGCTCATCATATCATCCACCATTTCTTTTTTTATCTTTTCTACATCTTCATCTGCGCTTTTTCCCATCATAATCACCTCTCATTCAGTAACTCATTATTTTCAGAGAGTTGTTTGAAAAGTACATCTCGCATGATCTCGCACGCATCCATGATCTCGGGATAAGTTATGCTGTACAGCATATTCGACCCGTCTCTTTCCGCCCTCACCAGACCTCTTTTCTTCAGTTCGCCTAGATGCTGGGAAACCGTGGATTGGCTTTCTCCAAGCGCCTCCACGACTTCGCTGACAGTTTTCTCTCCGTCCTTCAACTGTTCCAATATCTTCAACCTGGTAGGGTGAGACAGCATCTTGCAGAGATCGGCGTGCATCCTATGGATGCGTTCATCATCCGATTCACTTTTATTTATCATGATATTACGTTATTCTAATATCCTTATATAACTTTTTCGGTGAGATGGTGCAATAAAGTTAAAAAACTACTCGCCATTGCATATCCGATGTCAGAAAAAGAAA
>CAZPCW010000091.1:0-5324 GCA_964585175.1 uncultured Thermoplasmata archaeon | reverse complement strand
GAGAGAAGCACAAATATTATGAATCCCATTTTAGATTGGGGACTATGAAAATCAGTATCATAGGTACCGGTTATGTAGGTTTGGTAAGTGGGGTCGGCTTCGCGGATCACGGACATCAAGTGACATGCGTGGATATAGACGAGGAAAAAGTAGCTTCTATCAATGATGCGGAACCTCCAATTTATGAAGAGGACCTAGATCGATATCTCAAAGATGTGGTTAAATCTGGAAATCTAAAAGCCACAACCGATCTAGAAAAAGCCGTGAATAATACTGATATAACGTTCATATGTGTAGGGACTCCTTCAAATGAAGACGGGAGTATAGATACATCTCACGTAGAAACCGCCACTCGTGATCTCTCCAAAGCTCTCGAAAATAAGGACGAACGGCATACGGTCGTGGTAAAAAGCACCGTCGTCCCGGGAACTACTGACGAAGTGGTTAAACCCATCTTGGAGAAGAGCGGGAAAGAAGTCGGAGATGAACTCGGTCTAGGTATGAATCCCGAGTTTTTAAGGGAAGGCGTAGCCTTGAGTGATTTTTTGAATCCCGACAGAATTGTAATCGGAGGCTGGGACGAACGAACTAAAAAGACTATACAAAAGGTCTACAAGAGCTTCGACCAACCCAAAGTCGTGACAGACATAAGAACTGCCGAGATGATCAAATACGCTTCGAACGCATTACTCGCGACTAAGATATCTTTTGCCAACGAGATGTCTAAATTATGCGAGGAAGTGGGGATAGACGTTTATGACGTGATGGACGGAGTCGGTTTAGATCATCGGATCAATAGAGCCTTTCTCAATGCGGGACCAGGATTCGGAGGAAGCTGTTTTCCAAAAGATGTCAAAGCCATTAAGAATCTAGCCGAGGAAGTGGATATCAAAGCAAAAATCTTAGAAAGCGTTCTAACCGTAAACAAAGAACAACCTCTCCACACAGTTGATATACTTAAAAAAGAGATCGGCGATCTTGAGGGGAAAAATATCACAGTCCTCGGACTCAGTTTTAAAGGAGGAACTGACGATATCCGGGAAACGAGGGCTCTTCCGATCGTTCAAAAGTTATTGGATGAAGGTGCGAAAGTCACCGGTTACGATCCTAAAGCCATAGAGAATTTTGCAGAGCTTATCGATGGAATAAACTACGCTGATAATACCGATGAGGCTCTAAAAGATTCAGAAGCTTGTATCATCCAAAGTGATTGGAAGCAATTCAGTGAGCTCGAAGCGGAAAACTTCAACGTAATGAAAGAAAAAGTAGTACTCGATGGGAGAAGGATGCTCGATGAAGATGAACTTGATGAGGACATCACCTATCTAACGGTGGGCAAAAGTCAACTCGATTAAGTTTATAAACCCTAATAAATATGCAAATACGATGTTAAAAGCCAAAAAAATTCTCACTGTTACAATAATAATTATCTTGATTTCAAGCCTAGTAGCGGTTTTATCTCTAGGTTCCGCATCAGGACAACCAGTTGTCGGAAGTTACGACGACCCCTATGAAAGAACAGTAGAAAGAGGTGAAAAGACCACTTTCAGTTGGACTATAGAAAAAAGTCCTGACAATCCCGAGTATTCAGTAATTATAAAAACTGAGGGCTTAGAAGATTTGGAGATTCATATAGATCCTGAAGATAATTTTATATTAGACGATAACAAAAAAGTCTCGTTGAGTATTGAGGTGCCTTCTTTCCCAGATGCGGAAACTATCAAGGGATCCGTCATATTTTCTTTTGGAAGGAATGATGAAATCGAACATACAGTAGAGCGATCTATCACTATCAATGTGGGTGGAATACCTGATACGTCAGAATCTAACACGATAGTTGGAGGATATAGAAATCCGCTACCTTCACCTTTTGACGGACCAATCGGTGCGTTCATGATTAATCTCTTGATATGGTTTGCTATCGCTATCGGAACATTTTTCGCTGTGACAATATTCCTCCATCGATTGACAAAAAAAACCGAAACCAACCTTGATGACATAGTAGTCAAGATGGCAAGAAGACCACTTCTGATATTCATATTCTTGTACGGTTTTATTCATTCATTTCTACGACTCAATCTAGGACTCCAAATAAGGGCTACACTCTACCAATTTTATTCGTTATTAGTGTTGATAATCGGAGGATACGTTTCGTATAAAATATTTGATGGGCTATTAGATGAAATTTCTTTCAGACGAGGTGGTGAAGAATCGCCTTTCGAAAAAGTTCTGAAACCTATTTTTGAAAAGATCGGCATTATAATAATATTGCTTGGAGGATTAATAATTGGTCTTAAGATAATTGGAGTAGAAATCACAGCTCTATTAGCTGGGGCTGGTGTTTTTGGACTTGTAGTCGCGTTTGCAGCACAAGACACACTTTCCAACTTTTTCAGCGGAATCCATCTGCTTCTAGATAGACCTTTTACCGTCGGGGACGTACTCGAATTGGAAAGCGGGGAGTTCTGTAGAGTGGAAAATGTCGGGATGAGAAGCACTAAGCTTTACGATCTGAGAGATCACGAGTTGATAGTATTGCCCAACAACTCCATAGCAAACCAAAAGATAAAGAATCTGGCGGAGCCAGACAGAAATATGAGAGTCGCTGTTGAGGTCGGTGTAGCCTATGGCTCAGACTTAGAGAAAGTTAAAGATATCTTATATGAAGTAGTGAAAGAACATGAAGACACTATTACAAATGAAGAATTCAAACCGTTTGTGAGATTTGTCGAATTCGGTGATTCCAGTCTGAATTTCAGTGTCCGGTTCTGGGTAGATGATTTCATGAAACAATGGGACGTCACGAGCGACATACGAAAAAGGATAAACAAGGAGTTCAAAGAGGGAGAGGTAACGATACCATTCCCACAGCGTACAGTTTGGATGAAATCAGAGGGTGGGGAGAATTAAAACATGAGTAGTCCCAAACAAAGGGGGATTAGATAGACCGAGAAGCTTACTAGAAAGAACAGAATTTTATCTTACGTGATAATCACAAGAAAAAACCCTTATTATTATCTACAATTCTTTTAATGATGAGTAAGAAAGACGACTTATCAGAAAAGGTTCAATTGCTAACGGATCCTTATGCAAAGAACATATTGGTGGGATGCTATCAAAGGGCCATGACGGCCCAAGAAATCAGCTGGGAGTATAATATTCCCATAGCGGCCACTTATCGGAGGCTAAACGACCTTGAAGAAGCGGGTTTGATAGAAGAAGCTGAAGAGGTCGAAAGTGGAGGAAGTAAGGCCTCACGATATAAAACAAAATTAGAAGAGGCCGTTCTCACATTCGAAGATGGGAATTTCTCGATCCAGCTCAAAGTAGACGAAGAAGAGATAACCTCCGAATTTTAAGAACATTTCAAAATTGAAGACCCCCATCCCCATCCCCATCCATATGACCAGCCAGTTTCGGGAATAGACGTTATTATCAGCCATGATATTTGCATCTCCAACTTATAAGTAGAGCTTTTTTCATTATCTATAACAGTAATTGAAAATGAAAAGAGGTCCCAATTATGGATCCTTTAGAAAGCTCTCGCTTAATTATGGACGAATACGCAGGTAAGATACTTGCAGCTACATACAGAAAGCCAAAAAGCGCTATCGAATTGAGCAAAAAATACGGAATCCCTATAGCTATCTGCTATAGAAGGATACATAAACTCGAAGACGCTGGATTTTTAGAAGAAGCCGACAGAGTCCTTACCCAAGATGGTAAACGAGTAAGTGTTTACGAAGCCACCTTAGAAAACGCCCATATTGTCTTTGAAGACGGCGGATTCAAGATAAAGATGGAAAAGAAGAACGAGTACTCCCGTAAAGAGGACGAATGGGAAGAAGTAGATCTGCTGCAAGCAGAATAACCAAAACCTTTCATTTTTTCTTTTAATTTGTTTGGGGTGATTTACCATTTTAGAATTTAACATCTCAATCCAAGACTCTGTTGAGATCTTGGATCACTTTTTCCTTCGTATCTCGATACTCTCTTTCTCCTAGATCGTATACCGTTCCAAATTTCTCATAATTGGAGATATAATTCCTGTGAAGTACCGATAAAACGGGTATTTCGCTCTCCAGTAAGGAATGTACAGCACTTTCAAATTCATCCAAATAGAGTTCCATGGTTCCAATCTCGTCAATCACTACTACATCACATTCGGAGGAAATGTCTCGAAGCGATTTCTCGGTAAAATCTTCTAGATCTTGGAGATCGACCCGGTATTTCCCTACCCTAGGTCCATCTTCTCTATCAACATGAGCTAGAATGCCTTCTTCACCGCTTCCTATGTTTAATAGCTTGAAACCTTTTCGTTGACCATCCTCTCTGATATCGGGAGTTCTGATGCCTTCGGCGTTCAGGTCTTTTTCTTCTATAACTTCGCCTATCAAGGTACTTTTTCCACTGCGAGGAGGCCCTGTGACGAAGATATTGTCTTCCATAGTGCTTTAGATATCAATTTGTTTATTTAACATTAATGGAACTTCTTTACACTTTACCGATCATCCAGAGATGATCTTTTATTTTTCCCGAATCCTCTATCTCAAAGTGATTCTCCTCCAAGCATTCTATCGCTTCGGGCAGAGTCAATCTTTCATGGGAGGGCGGACCTCTTTCCGTTATTTTGTCTTTATCCCAATCAACTATACAGATCCGGGCGTTCTTCTTCATTACCCGTCTCAATTCTTTCAAAGTATCCATATCTTCGATCTCGTGTAGAACGTTCAGAGAGATGACTTTCGTGATTTCGTTCTCGGGAAGAGGTATAGAGCCTTCTTCGGAAAGTTTGACCTTTATATTATCGCAGTCCTCTTTTTCACATCTTTCTTCGAGTTTCTTCAGCATTTCCTTTTGAACATCTATGGCGTAAACTTTTCCTTCTTCTAACTCGCGAGCTATAGGTAACGTGAGAAAGCCTGTTCCAGCCCCTAAATCGAGGACTATATCGTCCTTTTCCAATTCTAGAAGAGATAAAATCTCTTCTAAAGGAAACTTTTCCTTTCTCTCTTCGGAATCCAAAAACACCGCGTGCTTGGGATCGAACTTGGACATAGTTACTGATTTGCGAGGCGACAAATAAATTTAACCAATTCTATCAGAGGAAAGTTTTAATTATTTAGCTCTCACTTCCTACATCATGGCGAGGGGAACTATAATCGCGATGGGAGGAAATATAGAATTAAGTCCGGACACACCTCTTTTCAAGAGATATTTCAACCACGCCCAAAAGATCACGTCGGGGACACCGGTTATCGGCATTATCCCGACGGCTAGCGCAGAACCGGAGATGAGCTTAAACGGGTATAAGGAACTGTTCG
>CAZPCW010000090.1:0-5414 GCA_964585175.1 uncultured Thermoplasmata archaeon | reverse complement strand
CTGAAGTTGGTTTCAATGCTCCACACAACATTTTAATCGTAGTTGTTTTTCCCGCGCCGTTCGGTCCCAAGAATCCGAAGACGTCTCCTCTTTCAACTTTGAAGTTTATGCTATCTACAGCGGTCACGTCGTCTGATTTGAATATCTTCGTAAGGTCTTGAGTTTCGATAACAGGTGATCCTGTACTATTCATATGACCCCTCTACATATTGGGCAAAATTTTCAAATAAATAAAATTTACCCAATACTGCTCTTTTTAAATTCCAGATTAGGTGATCTCTAGACCGTTAGGTAAACGATAAACGAAGATGCGATCATCAACAAAAGAGATGTAAGAGCCCCTATATTGAACCAATAGGATTCAGCACTATCACTCCATTTCCCGTTTTCAGGTTTAACGTAAAAGTACAATATTACCAACAAAATGATCCAGAATATAGCTCCGAAGTTAAAAATGGCGTTCAGCGCTGCAAGGGACAGGATGGGTGTCGCGAACCATAGTCCTTCTCCTTCTCCTTTTTTAACTGAAAGGATCGCTCCACCAATTATACCGGCTAGAAGAAAAATTCCCAGTTGAATCGATAAGCTCAAAAACCGCATCTGAGTGATCTGCATGGCCATCGAATCAACTCCATAAATCAAGATTTTAATTGTTATTCTATATTTATATCTTTTCTTCTAACTACTCCTTTCGATTGACTTCAGTCTAGTAATTTAACCCAAAACTCCAAAATCCTTTTATCTTAAAACTACACTCGGGATTCCCAAGTGAAAAGATGGGTCCTAAACAGAAAGAAGAAACCGATGGACTGGGAAAAGAAGGCTTCGTAGATATAGAGGAGATATTGGAAGGAAAGCACACTGGAAATGAAGTAAAGATCCGGGGTTGGATACATAGAACTAGAGACATCGGCAATATGGCCTTCATCAATGTGAGAGATCCCAGCGGAGTAGTTCAGGCTACGTTCGCAAAGGACGAGTTCGACGAAGAGAAATTCGAAGAAATTAAGGACCTATTGGTCGAATCTTCGCTCAAAGTGAAAGGAGAAGTCAAAGAAGACGAAAGAGCGCCCGGCGGTTACGAGATATTGGCTAAAGATGCTGAGATAGTCCATGCTTCCGAAGACTTCCCTATTCACGAGGATCAGAGCGTAGAACATCTTCTGGACAACAGACATCTTTGGCTCCGCTCTACTAAAATGAGAGATATTTTAAATGTGAGATCAACGGTTTTCAACGCGATACACGAGTTCTTTAGAGGTGAAGGTTATGAAGAATTTCAGTCTCCTATTTTAACGCCTTTAGCATGTGAAGGAGGTTCGACCCTCTTTCCGGTCGAATACTTCGAAGATCAGGTCTATTTGACGCAGAGCTGGCAGTTGTATGCGGAAGCCGGGATATTCGGTATGGGAGACATTTACACTATCGCCCCAAGCTTCAGAGCGGAAAAGTCGCGAACTCCTAGACATTTAACTGAATACTGGCATGCGGAAGTCGAAGGTCTTTGGCTCGATCTAGACGGCTTGATAGAACTGGGCGAGGGTTTAGTCATCCACATAGTCGAAAAAGTGCTAGAGGAGAACAGGGAAGAACTAGAGAACCTAGAAGCCGATGTGGAATACCTCGAGAACTTGGAGAGCCCGTTACCGATCATCACTTATGAAGAAGCTGTGGAACAGTTACAAGAAGACGGCATGGATATCGAATATGAAGAGGATTTCGGAGTTCCGGAGGAAAAGAGACTTACCTCCTTCTACGACAAGCCCGTATTCGTGACTCATTATCCTAAAGAGATCAAGGCTTTCTACATGAAAAGGGATGAAGAAGATTCCTCTAAAGTATTAGGTTACGATCTGATGGTACCACACGTTGGAGAACTGATAGGAGCGAGTGTAAGAGAAATAGATATAGACTCATTAGAAAAAAGATTGAAAGAAGAAGGGGAAGATCCTTCTATCTACGATTGGTTCTTAGATACGAGAAGATACGGAAGTGTACCTCATGCGGGTTACGGATTGGGAATAGAAAGAGTGATAATGTGGTTGTGTGACCTGGACCACATAAGAGACGCTATACCGTTCCCCAGGACACCTAATCGCCAGCGGCCATAACTTCAGCGTATTCAGTATAGATCTCAGCAGCTTCGACCAGTTCGGGTAGGTTGATATATTCGTCCGGTTGATGAGCGACGTCGACTTTTCCGGGACCGAAGACAAGAGTATCTTCGTTCTCTTTATAGAATCTGACCATCTCGGTGCCGTACGGTACTGCCCAAGTCCCGTTCTCAGCGATGTCCAGTAATTTTCGAACCGATTCCTTACTTTTATTTAGCTTCACCGAATCCAGGTACTGTATCTCCTCGTGTTCGAAATCCTCGTCGATCGGTTCGAAAAGGTACTTTTCTAAAATTTCTTTATTGTAATGATCTGGGAATCTTACATCAACTTCGGCTCTACAGCTCTTGGGTATTACATTGGTGGCTTCTCCTCCTTCGACAACGTCAACACAGCAACTCAATTTATCATCACCTGCTGGACTGTTGTTCTTTCTGCTCAAATTTTTGAGGATGGGCAGCATATTCACTATAGCGTTATCTCCTTTTTCAGGCATGCTCGCATGGGCGTTCTTACCTTCGGTCGTGATCTCGAACTGGTAAACACCTTTTTCCTGGTTGACCACCTGCATCTCTGTAGGTTCGCATACCACGACAGCGGGAGCTTCCGTTACCTCTGGTTTATCCGCAACATTCTGCGCACCGTTCATAGTGACCTCTTCGTCGGTAGTGAAAATGATGGAAAACGGGATATCTTTCTCGACCAGTTTCTGAGCGGCGGCGATAGCGGAAACGCAGGGTCCCTTCATATCGAGGGTGCCTCTACCGTACATCTTATCATCAACGATCTCCCCCTGCTCGTGTTCCCAGCCATCTCCGACCGGAACAGTATCTAGATGGCCCGAAAAACAGACTCCTTTTTCACCGTGAGAGGCTATTATAACGGGTTTGAAGTCTTCCCCTCGAATCACTTCGCAGCTCACGTTTATCTCATCGAGGAGTTGAGAAGTGTATTCTATTATCTCGTCCATATCTCCTTCACTTTCACTATCGATCTGTACCATATTCCGCAAATTTTCTTCTATGAATTTTCTCATACGTATCTCTCCTTTTTCAGCTGAATACATACATGGCGTATCCGGCGGCCAGTATCAAGCCTATAACTAAACCAAGATACATCATCTTTTTGGCCGTACTCTCACTTTCGCCAAATATAATGGGTATGGGGCCTATAAAAATTACGCCTCCAGTTTTGGTTTTTTCTTCTATCTGGTAAGTCGTCTCTTTTTTTTCGCTCCTTCGATAAGTTCCAAAAAAAGGTATTATAAAAAATAAGAAAAATGAAAGGAATATGAGCAGGATACCAATCGAGATGAAGAGTCCTCCTCCGGATATAACTGGAATGAACAAAATCAGGGCTACATCGGCTTCTCCTCTAAACACACTCAGCAATACGAGTAAAATTCCCGTGAGAAAGATAAGGAAAGGAATTGTGGTTTTACCGCTGCTCATCAGATCTTTTATTGTTTAATCCGTTTAATAATTTGTCTTTCGATTCAAATCCATTCGTAAAAGTAATTAGTTTCCATCTTGATTCGGTCCCATGAATTTCGATCCGTTAAAATATCCTTACTCGACTCGACGCTCTGTAAATTATGCAAAAAAAGGTATGGTGGCCACATCTCAACCTCTTGCCGCTCAATCAGGACTAGAGATACTGAAAAAAGGTGGGAATGCGATCGACGCGGCTATAGCTACCGCTTCGAGTCTTACGGTTCTGGAACCCACCTCGAACGGGATCGGAGGAGACGCTTTTGCCATAGTCTGGAAAGATGGAGAAATGCATGGTCTTAACTCAAGTGGCCCCACTCCACGAGATATCGATATTCAAACTGTAAAAGACGACGGGCATGAAGAGATGCCGAAATTCGGCTGGACTCCGGTCACGGTTCCGGGGATTCCCGGAGCGTGGGCTTCTCTCTCTGAGAAATTTGGAGAACTGCCGTTTGAAAAAGTGCTTCAGCCCGCTGTGGATTACGCAAAAAACGGTTATCCGATATCTCCAATTTTGGGGAAATACTGGAAAGGCGCCTACAGTTCCTATAAAGAAAATATAAGTGGAAAGGATAAATTCAGCAATTGGTTCGATACCTTTGCGCCGAAGGGCAGAGCTCCCAAAATAGGTGAGATGTGGAAGTCGGAAGATCACGGAAAAACTTTAAAGAAGATCGCAGAGACTCAGGCTGATTCATTCTATAAAGGTGAGTTAGCCGAAAAGATCGACGAGTTCTCCAAAGAGACTGGCGGTTACCTATCCAAGGAAGATCTGAGTAGTTTTTCTCCCGAGTGGGTAGATCCTTTGAGTATAGATTACCGCGGTTACGATGTTTGGGAACTTCCACCAAACGGGCAGGGGATGATCGCCCTACAAGCTTTGAACATACTGAAGGGTTTCGATTTTCCCGCCAAAAATTCTATAGAAACTTATCATAAGCAGATCGAAGCGCTTAAATTGGCGTTCTCAGACGGAAAGAAAGCGATAACGGACCCGGATCATATGGATGTGGATCCTGAGGACCTACTTTCAGAAGATTATGCGGCTGAGCGAAGAGAGTTGATCGGAGAAGATGCGATCGAACCCGAACCAGGTAGACTGGCAAAAGGCGGAACGGTCTACCTCTCCACCGCCGATAAGGAAGGAAATATGGTTTCATTCATCCAGAGCAACTATATGGGCTTCGGCTCCGGACTGGTCGTTCCAGGGACCGGTATAGCTCTGCAAAACAGGGGAAATACTTTCTCTCTCGATCCTTCTCATGCGAACTGTTTAAAACCTCAGAAGAGAACATATCACACCATAATCCCGGGATTCCTTACGAAAAACAATGAAGCTGTTGGACCCTTCGGAGTGATGGGGGGATACATGCAGCCTCAGGGACATTTACAGGTGATAATGAACTCTATCGATTTCGAGCACAATCCTCAGGCCGCTCTAGACGCGCCGAGATGGCGCTGGGAAGAGAGTAAAAAGGTCCATTTAGAGAAAAAATTCCCGCATCATATCGGCAAGTCTCTCTCAAGAAAAGGACACGATATCAACTACTCGCTCCACTCCGGCAGTTATGGAAGAGGACAGATCATATGGAAAAATGATGAAGGTGTCTACTGCGGAGGTACAGAGCCTAGAACCGACGGACATATCGCGTCGTGGTAGAAAAATCAAATTACGATTTGAAAATGTTACTCTTTTTCTTCACCTAAAAACAGGCAGGAGGCTCCTTCCTTCAGGGAGGAGAGGAATGCCATTTTCACTTACCCCTCCACTGGATATTTAAATAGAAAAAAAACATTACTAAAGAAG
>CAZPCW010000089.1:0-5950 GCA_964585175.1 uncultured Thermoplasmata archaeon | reverse complement strand
AATGAACGAAGAAGGTGATAAAATATGAAACGAAATAATTCGAAGATAACACAAAAAGTAATTTTTTGGAAAAAGCTTTTTAATCTCTTCTTTTTCAACTAATTGCTATTGAAATCTGTTAAAACCAAAAATGCGGGGATAGCTAAGTGGTCAACGGCGAAGGATTGCTAATCCTTTGTCCCATCGGGACACGCGGGTTCAAATCCCGTTCCCCGCGCTTATTTTCCAGCGTGATATAGATGGCGTCGGATAAAATAGAGGTGGGATCATCAGAAGTTCAGTTCGATGAGTTAGATCTCCAGCTCCACGATCTTCGAATTTCTGAGGAAAAGTTAGAGGCTATGAAGGACTCTGACGAATTGGGTCCAAGAATCATCGAAGGATACCAACACCTGCTGGACGGCGAGATAGAAGAAGCACTTGAAATATTCGATGAAGTGCTTGAAGAGGATAGACGAAGACCTAAAGTATGGCATGGGAAAGGTCTCGTCAATCTACTTCTCGGCGACCACGACGCCGCTATACAAAATTTTGAAAAATCTATAAGTTTAGAACCTGATTTCAAAGACGCGCTTTATGAAAAAGGTGTTGCGCTCTATGAAAAAGGAAGATCTCAGGAAGCTCTAGAATATTGGAAAAAAGCTAGAAAGAAAAAAGAAGATTACTGAAGATCATCTGAAAGTCAATAGGGATCTGAGCTTTCTCTTTTTGTATAACTGAGGACTGAACAGCGCTACCGCCGTGAATACCTCTAACCTGCCTATCCACATCATTATAGAAAGGATGAATCTTCCATGGATAGGAACAGTTCGGAAGTTATTGGCGGGCCCGACCATCCCCAAGCCTGGCCCTACGTTACCTAAGGTCGTGGCGGAAGCTGAAAGGGCGGACACCATATCTAAACCGATCGCGACCATTATGAAAGAACCTATGGCAAAGATGAGAAGATACGCGATGAAGAACATACCTACAGTGTTCAGAACTTTTTCGTCTATTACCGAGTCTCCTAAGCGGATGACAACCACTCTTCTTGGATTGATGAATTTTTTGAATTTTCTCTTCACCATCTTGAAGACTAACAAGATCCTCAATATCTTCATACCGCCCGCGGTAGATCCAGCCGAACCGCCAACGAACATCAAGAACAAAAGCAGCAGTCGCAGTATTTCCGGCCAGGCGTCAAAGTTCACGGTAGCGAATCCGGTGGTGGTCAGTATAGCAAGAACTTGAAAAAGAGCGTCCCTTATCCCACCTATCGCCGGTACAGAACCCGGCATATTGATGAAGGTGACGAATAAGGTAGCTCCAAAGATTATAGCTAAATAGGTTTTGAATTCGGTGTTCTTGAAAATTTTTTTAATATTTCCTTTAAAGAATTGATAATGAAGAGAGAAATTTATTCCCGCCATTATCATGAAGAATATGATTATCCATTGGACCAGGGGAGAAAAAAAGGCAACACTATCGGTATGGGGTGAAAATCCTCCCGTAGCCATTGTTGTGAAAGCGTGATAAAACGAATCATAGACGCTGACTCCTGCTCCGAGTAAAAGTATTACCTGCATAAGAGTGAGTACCGCATATATATACCACAGTATCTTAGCGGTTTCCTTTATCTTAGGTTTCAGTCTCGTCATCGTAGGACCCGGAGACTCGGCTTTGAGAAGGCTGAGGCCTCCACTGCTCAGCTTGGTCAATATCGCAACGGAGAGTACTATGACACCCATACCTCCCAACCATTGAAGGAATCCGCGCCACAGCAGTAAACTCTTAGCGTGCTGTTCCAATGGATAAGGTAAAACCGTAGCTCCTGTGGTGGTCATGCCGGACATCGCTTCGAAGAATGCGTCTATCGGTGAAGAAAGAGATCCGGTCATCAAAAATGGAAGGGAAGAAACTAGGGCGAGTACGATCCAAGTAAAACTGACAATAACGATAGCTTCGTTATGATAGAAATCTTCCGGCCTACCAAAGTTCTCAGCAGGATACCCTAAAGTTATTGTGAAAGAGGCTACGAATAAATATATCAACGCATTAAAAGGTAAAAATCCAAAAACCAGTGGAGCTTCCTGATACCAGATTGATGGGATGATAGGTACGAAAAAAACCAGACCAAAAATTTTCAAAATCGAACCTAGATTTCCAACGATCACTTTCCATCTCATCTAAAATTGATCCTCCACTGCGTTGATCTCTTCTTTCATCACGAAAAGCAGGACATGATCTCCCTTTTTGAATTTTTCATCTCCATGGGGAATTATCGTTTTATCATCTCTTTTTATCGCCCCCACGATAGATTCGGGTGGCAATTTACTGCCCGAAAGGGTTTTTCCGGATACTGGAGAATTCTCTTCAACTCTCATCTCTAATATGTAAAGATCGCCTCCATGGATGGGAACCGCTTTAAGTGGATCAAGTTCTCGGGCTAGTTTGAGCATTGTATTCGCTGTCTGGAGTTCGGGGGAAGCCGCTAGATCAATTCCAACCGTTTCGATCAACGATTTCACTCCGAGTTCGCGGACCACCGCTATCGTTTTATCCACCCCATAAACTTTGGCGAGCAGAGATACGAGAACGTTATATTCTTCAGAGGATGTTGCAGCGGCCAGCGCATCGGTTCTTAAAATACCTTCTTCGATCAGTACATTCTTATTCCTTGCATCGGCGGTCAAAACTTCGATATTCTTCAGTTTTTCAGCTGCTGTTCTGCCCCTTTTCTCCGATTCATCGATGATCTTAACTTTCACGCCTCTTTCCTTTAACTTTTTACCTACGTTAATACCGATCGGAGTCGCCCCGACGATAATAACGTTCTCGACAGAACTCTTTTTCTTCCCGAGAAGTTTCAGCATCTTCTTTTCGGCCTCTTTACCCTCCACCATCACGATCAAAGTATCGTCTTCTTTGACAACGTCGTCTCCGTGTGGCACCAGTACCTCATTCTCTCTGATGATCGCTCCCAGATTGACCTGAGAAGGAAACTTTATCTTTTTTATCTTTTTATCTTTTATTTTTGAGCTGGACAAAACTTTGAACTCGATCACGTCAATTTTACCGCCCAGCGATATGTTTTTGTCTATAGCTGAGGGCACCGTGATGATATTAGCTATCTTCTTAGCTATTAGTAATTCAGGAGACACGGCGTAGTCGACTCCGATTCCGCTGAATTTACGGGAAACGGGTCGAGAAATATACTCTAGTCCATTTATTCTAGCGAAAGTTTTGCATTTTGCCGACTTGGCAATAGAACAAGCTACCAGATTGGATTCGTTTTCGTCCGTGACGGTAAAGAAAAAATCCGCTTCTTGTATATCAAGAGATTTTAAGAGTTCGGGATTAGCTCCGTTACCCTGCACCACCATGACGTCTAGGTTCCTAGCTTTGTCACATGCCTTCTTCGATTTGTCTATTATTATGACGTCGTGGCCCTTTCTACGGATGGACTCGGCAAGTTCTCTCCCGACCTCACCAGCCCCTACTATTATCACTTTCATCTTTACACCTGTTCAAAAATGATCTAGAGCAATTTGTTCAGCAGTTTTTTATGTCTTTTAATATTTACCGTTTGTCCCTCTGCCACTCCCAACTTTTCCAAATCCAATCTTCTTAACTTGATTTTACCTTCATTTATCAAATCGTCCCCGGAAATAGATACCAAAATATCCTTTCTATCGGAGCTGACGACGATGAGTTCGCCGTCCTCCACATCCATATTTTGAACCGTTTCGGTATTTACTCTCGCCCTACCCCCTGATCTTACGGGACTCGTTTCGACTATCAAAGCTTCTAAGTCCGTCATTTAAGTTATCATCATCCATTTTTGTATATAAAATCAACGGTCAATATTTTATTCAGGTGAAGAGTTAAGCTTTCATCGGATGAAATCGAGGAGAGACGGTCCCTGCTTCATCTTTTTACCGAAATCCTTCTTTTTCAGGTCTTTTAGACCCGTCTCTTTTTCTATGATCCTGACCGCTTTTTCCTCATCGCCTAGATGATCGACCAGACCGATCCTTTTCGCATCTTTGCCTAAAAACACCTTGCCTTCGAATACTTCGGAATCCTCAGATATGTTCCGCTGGTGTTTGATCTGGTCTTTGAAAAGCTCGTTTATTTCTCTAACCATCTTCTTTCGATGTTCCTTACCTTCCTTGCTGGTCTTTGTGAATGGCATACCTTCGTCTTTGAACTTCCCTTCGGACTCGATGTCCATCTTGATCCCCAAGTTGTCTAGGAAATCAGATAGATCGGGTTGTACGGAGATCGTGCCAACGCCTCCAACACTGGATAATTCGTCCGCGATGATCTTGTCACAGCTGGACGCCAGCCAGTAAGCGCCCGAAGCGCCCTGTTCTCCTATAAGAGCGACTTTGTACATGTCGAGCTTTGAAACCTTATTCGCCAGCTGTTTGCTCTTGTAGGGCGATCCTCCGGGAGAATTTATCTTGAGGATCAACGCTTTGTACTTGTCGTTATCTTTTATCTTGTCCAGATACTTTTCGGACTGTCCTACCGAGGAAGGGCTGAACGACCCCATCAATCCACCCTGCCCTTCCATAATGGGACCTTCAACGGGTATTATCGCCAATTTATCCTTGAACCAATCGAATATCATCGTGAGTGATGATATGAAACTGTTGAGGTTACTTAAAGTTTGAGACTCGGATTTTGATTGACTTGAAGACAAAGGAGTACGAGTATCCTGAAGATTCGGCTGAAAGCGAGGCGCCTAGGGTTAAAAAAGTGGTAGAGAAGAAGGATCCGCTCGGAAGGACTTCTGTAAAGAGTACGGAATGGGCGTCCGGCGAAGAACGGTCGATAAGCTACGAGTATGATAGCGCGGGCAACGTGATCGAGATGAACGACCAGTTCGGCAGGACTACCGAGTATTATTACGACGCTTTGAACCGGCTCGACGCTGTTGTGGACTACGACGGCGACGTCACGACGTACGAGTACGACGCCAAAGGACACCTGGAGGAGACCACGTTACCGACGGGCACCCGAGTTTACAGAGATTACAACAAAGCCGACAAGCTGACCGAACTGAGGAACGTGAAAGCCGATGGCGAAGTCATCTCCAGCTTCGAGTACGGCTACAACTGGAACGGCAACATCGTGAGCGTTACGGACAAGAACGGCAACACGACGCACTACGACTACGATAAAGAGGACAGGCTGACCTCGGTAAAATATCCGAGCGGATCGATGATGAAATATAAATATGATAAGAAGGATAATTTGCTGGAAAAGAAACGTGTAGTGGATGGTGAAGTCGTGAATACCGTGCAGAACGAATATGATGAAGAGAATCGCCTGATAAGCTCTAACGACAAGACCTACAGCTACGACAAGGACGGCAATCAGGTCCAAGCCGGAGAGACCAGCTTCGACTACATGAGTTCATTCGTCAACGGCAAGAACGTGAAGCGGCTGAAGAGCGTGTCCGAGAGCGGCGAACACGTTGCATCTTACTCATACACGCTCGAAGGTCACCGAACGGGCAAATATCTGCATGATGGAGAATCAGAGATCAGCTATCACTACAACGGCAGGAACGTCCAGTACGAGCAGTGGAGCGGCGGCAGAACGGTAAGATACACGCATCCCGTCGAAGGCGGAAGTAGCTGTTCGAGCTGCGGCGGATGTGGAAGCAAAGGCGGAGTGTTCACCGACCATCCGATAAGCATGGAATTGAACGGGACGAAGTATTATTACCTGTATAATGGACAGGGCAGTGTCACCGAATTGATCAATGCTGATGAAGAAGTGGTGAACCAGTACAGGTACACGCCGTTCGGTAGTCCTAGACTGAAGGTCGAGAGCGTGTACAACCCGTACCAGTACACTGGAAGGCGATTAGACGAGGAAACCGGACAGTACTACTACAGGGCTAGGATGTATTCTGCAGAGCAGTGCAGGTTCACGACGCAGGATCCCGCTGGGATGC
>CAZPCW010000088.1:0-6110 GCA_964585175.1 uncultured Thermoplasmata archaeon | reverse complement strand
GTGTGGCTTCCATCATCGGCTACAGCATACCAATCATAGGTGGTGTCATATGATAATCCAGACCAGGTTACAGAAGCTGTTCCGCCGTCCGGTACCTCCGTTTGAGTTGATCCTATCTGGCTGTCGTCTGAAGCATCGTAGAACGACACGTTCATAGAATCCCCGTCAGGATCGGAGACATCAACACTAAGAGTTGGACTTGTTGTCACTCCTGTTGCTCCATCAGAAGGCGATGGATTGTAGGGTGCATCCGGAGTTCCTGCCATATCGTCCCACCAGAGGTCATAGCTGTTTCCCTGATCACCCCAATAGACCTTTAGATAATAAATACCTCCTGAGTTCACGTAATGGTCGATAGTCTCATTATCATCTGTTGAGTAACTGCTGGTGATTAAAGTCCCTGTTGAATTATACAAAGATAGGTTGATATCGCCCTCGCTGTGATTGAAGACACAGTTAGCGATGACATGTTCATAATTGTCACTTACGTATATCTGATACCAGTCATCGTCGGCCTGTGCCCCGGAACCGTTGATGGTGCTCAGCCATTCTGTTTCGTTGAACATTATGTTGTAAGCACTTGACCTATTATCGTTTTCTTCGTAAGTATCGTCTGTGGTAAATGAATATGTAGAGGTCATGTTCCAATCGTAGCCATCATCTGCATGAACATACCAGTTGTAGGTAGTGCCGGGCGAGAGATCATTCCATGTGACGGATGTTGTAGTATCGTTCTGTACATCCCAGTCGTACCCTATAACGGTACTCGTATCTGTGTCGACGAATTGGACATCCATTGAATCTCCGTCAGGATCCGAAACATTTGCGCTCAAGGTGGGATTCAAACTTACTCCGATGGCTCCGTCATCAGGAGAAAGATTATCCGGTTTGTTTGGTACGGAATTGGTCGTAAAGGACCAGGTAGGTGATTCCACGGTATCTGTATCGCCGGAAGCGGTTACGTACCACTCATAGGTCTTCCTTTCTTGAAGACCGGTCCACTGGACCTCCGCCGTATCTCCACTCGCTACGTTGCTCACACTCCCTATCTGTGTATCATCGGCAGCGTCATAGAAGGTCACCTCCATGTCGTCACCGCTACCGTCATAAACGGTAACGTTCAAGCTCGGATCGGTTTTGGCTTTACTTCCATCAGCTGGTTTTGGGTTTTCAGGGGGTAGAGGAGTGTTTTTATCATCCCACCATAGATCGTATAGGTTGCCCTCGTGTTGGCCAGAGACTCTCAGATAGTAGGTCCCGCTGGATTCGACCTTATAGTGTATGGTTTCATTGTCAGTCCAGGAGTCGCTGGAAGCCAGCGGAAAACCAGTGCTGTTGTACAATCTAAGTTCTATATCACCGTCGCCATGTGTGAATGTTGTCCTGGCGTGGATATACTGGTAACCTGAAGTAATGGAAATCTCGTACCAATCCTGATCAGCCTGTCTACCCTTGCTCTCCATGTTGCTAAGCCACGTTGTTTCATTACCGCTTATATTGTAAGCAGCTAGGTGACCCTCATTGTCCTCGTAAGGATCATCAGTGTTGAATTGGAACCAATCCGAGTAGGTCTTATTGACGCCGTCGTCAGCGACCGCATACCACGAGTAAGTCGCGTTGTAAAGGAGGTTGTCATAAGTCACACTTGCGATGTCTCCGCTGGGAACACCAGTATCAGTACCTATCTCCCCAAAGAAGCTATAAAAGGTAACATCCATCGAGTCGCCATCTGGATCTCTAACATCCACCATCAAGGTGGTTGATGTCTGCCCCGATGTCAAGAACGCTCCGTCGTCTGGATAGGGATCGTGAGGTTTAGAGGGAGCATGGTTATCAGTCGAAGCTGTAGCGTTCGCCTCCATACTTTGAGGTGATTCTCCTATCATATTCTCTGCAGTGACGTAATAATAGTACTTGTTCCCGTTGGTAACTCCGGTATCAGTGTAAGTGGTTGTCGAATCATCTACACTAGTGAGATAACTCTCGCCGCCCGACGTCGTTCCCCTGTAGATGTTGTATCCGGTGAGGTTCCTTCCACCTTCGTCATCTGGACTTCCCCACCAGAGGTCCACTTCATTATCTCCACCGCCGGCTATGAGGAACGGGGGCTCAGACGGGGCGCCTTCTACAGCGTACTTTAAGTCTTCATTTGTTTGATCATAATAAGCGATCCGGGGGTGGCCGTTTTTGCCTAGAGCTAAAGAAGAGGCTCCAACTGATATGCTATCGTCCACCGTTTCTTTTAGAAACCCAGTCTCTTTTCTTCCGTACTTTAGACTGTGGTTATCATTGTTCTGATAACTCACATGAGGATTTCCTGCATCATCTAAAGCAACGGAAGTTTGGGAACCTACGTCCCCATCCCAATCTGCGTGAACGGTCGACCAATCGTTCGGGCCTTCATAGGCCATTTTCAGATTTCCGTTGGTTAAGTCATAGTAAGATATAGTTGCGTATCCATCGCTGTCGGTTTCTATGGAATTATATTTTCCAACGTTTCCACTCGAATCGATTGTATCAAGTGTATATTCTAGTAGATCTCCTTCATAAGAATAGCCGTTGAGATATATCAATTCATTGTTTTCGGTATCGTAAAAACTTATTTTTGGAAAGTCATCGGTGCCCATAGCTAGCGAAAAGTCACCGGAATATGAATTACCCCAAAGCACTTGAAACTTATGCCAACTGCCGCCGTCGTCCCGGTAAGCATATCTTATTGCTTCATCGTTAGACGTGTAATAGGCTATGTGGGGGTCTTTCTCATTATCGAGGCCCAGCGAAGTATCGTGATCGACTGTATAATTGATGTTGTCGACAACGGTCGTCCCATGCCAGTTATAATCGCTGTCATACCATCCATATCTTAGCTGGAGCCCCCTTTGATAAGCGATATGGGGATTGTCGTCACTGTCAAGGACCAGCGAAGGCGTTGGATTATAATACGTATCGATATTCACTGTTCTCTTTATCCAGGTAGAGCCATTCCATCTTGCATATCTCAGATCCTCATCACTCTGGTCCCAATAGGCGATATGAGGATATCCGTTACTATCTACCGCAAGAGAGGGGACCCATCCTGTGGATTCCGACGATTCTATGGTTTCTAGAAGCCATTCAGAAGAGCTCGAGCTCATCGATTTTTTGGATTCCTGTACCTTTGAGATATTATTATCTACTGCATTTTCTAGCTTTACATCATCTTGCTGTCTACTTTGATTGGCTCCTTTTGTGCTGTTAGGGAAAATCCCGGCTATAGAGGTCATCACTAGTAGTCCTGCCAGAATTAAAGTAAACAATCTTTTTTTTCTTTTTCTTTTACTTACTATACTCTCTATCTTCAATACCATGTTTTTACCTCGTCTAAAGAGAGGGAAAAGAAAAGTTATAAGTCTAGGTCTTATATATAACACTCAAATAGGTGTAAGTGTTTTATATCACATTATCAATAGTCTTTTGATGCATTTACCGAAAGGGAGAGAGAAGATACTGTTAGCTCTTCTCGGGAAGGGAACTTATGAAGATGAACGTCTCGTCCCATACAGTACCTGCCAGCAGGGTTTAAGTGAATCGCTAGATGTCTCTCAGGCGAGGGTTGCACAACTGGTCAAAGAACTGAAGGAAAAAGACCTGTTAAAAGAGAAGAAAAAACATATTGTCGGTCTACAAAGACAAAGGAAAGCCTATTTTTTAACCTCAAAAGGTTTTCAAAAGGGAGAAGAGTTAAAAGACGAATTAAAAGATATGGAAGTCACGGTTAGGACTGATCATACTGAAGAGGATATCAGTTTGGACTCGATAGATAAATACGTAGACTCTGAAGATCCGCTCCTTACGGCTCTGAACCGGATAGATGAAAAGGGAAAAGTGGACTTGAGAGAACCGGAAGAAGAAACCGAAGAGGTTTTTGTGGACCGGGAAGAGGAATTGGATAAGTTAAAAGAACTAGCTAAATCTTTAAAAAAGGAGGGCAATAAAGTCCTCTTTATAAAGGGAGAGGCCGGTGTCGGAAAAACGAGTCTTGTTTCCAAATTCAAAGACGATTTCCTGACCAAAAACTACAATTTCGTTGCAGGTCGAGCCTATTTCGATAAAGCCGACCCCTACCTACCATTTACTGAGGCTTTTAGTGAGTACCGAGATGACCCAGGAGTAAATTTTCCTTTTTACGATTTCCTAAATGGAAACACCCAGAATGGAGAGCTCGAAAGACAATCGATATTTTATGATACGGTAGAGAGCGTCAAATCCATTGCCTCTAAAAAGCCATTGGTCATATTTTTAGACGATATCCAATGGGCGGACAGCACCACTCTTCAACTGTTTTACTATATATTGGATAATACTGAGGAATCTCCCGTGTTTTTCTTGGGAACCTATAGACCGGAGGAAGTTTCTGAAGACGATCCTTTGATGGAAATAATTCAGAGAGTTTCTAGAGACCACATCTATGAAGAGATAGATCTAGAACCTTTCAGTTCTGCGGAGACTGAGAAGATAATCAAGAATTTAGTCAAGGATGAGAAAGTTCCTGAAGATTTCGTAACACTGATCCAGGATATAACCGACGGTAATCCTTTATTCATAAAAGAGAGCATCACCCAGATGTTAGATGAGGGGACCATAGATGTTAAGAATGATGTATACCCGAAAAGTCGGAACGAGGTCGAGATACCTAGGATAATAAATGACATAATAGATAAATGGATAAAAAAGCTAAACAAGGATACAAAAAGAATTCTCGAAATAAGCAGCGTGGTAGGGGAAAAAGTTCCTTTCGATCTACTTTCAAACATATTTAATATGGACGAACTCGAGTTGATGAATCATCTTGACATATTGGTTGGATCGGATTTATGGGAGGACGAACCAAACGAAGATATATTTTACTTTTCTCACGGATTGATCCAGTTGTCGGTTTATGAGAACATCCCTTCGACTATCAGAAAAAGATACCATCAAAAGATAGGAGAAACTATTGAAAATTTATATGAGGATGAAATAGAAAATTACTTCTCCGAATTAGCTTTCCATTTCGAAAGAGGAGATAGAGTTGAAGAGAGTGTAGATTATTATTTTAAAGCGGGAGATAGAGCCGAAGGCGTTTACGCGCACGAAAACGCAATTCAGATGTACGAGAAAGGTCTTGAACTCATTAATAAAGTAAAAAAACCGAATTTTGAAGAAGCTGATATATTGGAAAGGTTAGGGGATGTATATGAGGTTATAGGAAAATACGAGAAGAGCCGGGATAATTTTAACCAAGCTATTGAAAAAACTGATGATAAAGAAGTCAGAGCGAAGTTATATTGTAAAGTTGGAGGTACTCATCTGGACCAAGGGAATTATAATTTGGCACTAGAAGTCTTGGAAAAAGGATTGGATACTCTAGATAAAGAAAACGAGAAAAAATGTCGATTACTCAATAGAAAAGGCTGGGCCCTCATGAGAAAGGGTGACCTTCAAAAAGCCGAAAATATTTTTCAGGAAGAGAGAACAGTCGCGGAAAATATAGATAATAAAAAAGAAAGAGCACAGGCTGTCCATAACCAGGGCGTTTTTTACCTGAAAAAAGGTGAATATAGTAATGCAAAAAAGAAATTCGAAAAAACCATTGAGCTCCGAAAAGAGATAGAAGACAAGGAGGGGTTATCTTCATCCTACAATAACCTTGGAGTCGTATATTCTAATGAAGGCGATCTAGATGAATCGTTAAATTACCTGAAAAAGAGTCTTGATATAGTCAAGGAGATCGGAGATATCCGCTCTGTTTCTTTGAATCTTTTAAATATAGGGGAAGAGTATTATAATAAGGGAGAACTTGATAAAGCCCTTGAAAAATACGACGAGAGTCTCTCTGCAAAAGAAAAGATAGATGACAAAGAAGGCATGGCCTTTTGCCATAATTATATCGGTGAAGTCTATAGAGAAAAAGTCAGGATTTCTGACGCTGTAGAGAGCCATGAAAAAAGCCTAGAAATTGCGGAGGAAATAAAAAATCAAAAGATGATCATCAACTCTCTTCTCAGTTTGGCCCAGGATAAGTTGAGATCAGATGAAGTCGATGAGGGCCTCTCTTTAGCCAAGGAGGCATTTGAGAAGACCAAAGAAAG
>CAZPCW010000087.1:0-6410 GCA_964585175.1 uncultured Thermoplasmata archaeon | reverse complement strand
ATTTGTCGAGGAAAGAGAGAACAGCTAGAGATCAAAGAGCAAGGTGAGGCCCCGGGTGAGGTGAAAAGCAGAATGAAAGAGTTAACCTCCATTTTGTTTTCTCCGGGGCCTCATGATTTCATTTCTTTTCGCTCATAAATAGATTTTGATAGTATATCGGGCTTTTTTAATAGAAACGCCGATTTTGCACAATCACAATCATTTTAAATCATAGTGTTTATTGCGGTCAATATGAAATCTGATGTTAAAATCGCTCAAGAAGCAGAGTTAGAACCGATGGAAGATGTCGCCGAGAAGATCGGGTTGACTGAAGAAGACATCGAGCTCAGAGGCGATCATAAAGCTAAATTGACTTTAGATACGATCAAAGAACACAGTGACGATGACGACGGCAACTTGATCCTGGTCACTACGATGACGCCCACTAGAAGCGGAGAGGGAAAAACGACCGTAACCATCGGTCTCACCCAGGCGATGAGAAGAGAGGGGATAAACGCGACTTTGGGGATAAGAGAACCTTCGATCGGTCCCACCATGGGTATCAAAGGTGGTGCAGCGGGAGGAGGTTATTCTCAAGTTTTACCGATGGAAGACATCAACCTTCATTTCACTGGAGACTTACACGCTATAGGTATAGCTCACAACATGATGTCGGCCATGATCAACAACCACATGCACCGCGGCAACGAGAAGAACTTGGACACTAGAAAGATAGTATGGCCGAGGGTCGTGGACATGAACGATAGAGCCCTCAGGAACACTGTCGTAGGTTTGGGCGGCACCTCCGACGGTATGCCCAATGAGAGTTCCTTCGGTATTACTGCCTCATCAGAAGTCATGGCGATCTTATGTTTAGCGGACGGTATAGAAGATTTGAAAGAAAGGATGTCCAACATAATAGTAGGATACACTTATGACAGGGAACCGATAACAGCGGGCGATTTCGGAGGCGTGGGAGCTATGGCCGCTTTGTTGAAACACGCTATCAAGCCTAACCTGGTACAGACCATCGAGGGCGACCCGGCTTTCATCCACGGAGGCCCGTTCGCTAACATAGCCCACGGTACGAGCAGTCTTATCTCCACTAAAATAGGTATGAGCCTTTCCGATTACTTCGTCACTGAAGCTGGTTTTGGCTCCGATCTCGGAGCGGAGAAATTCTTCAATATCGTGTGCAGAGAAGGCGACCTCGAGCCCGACGTTGCGGTCATGGTCGCCACCGTCAAAGCGCTCAAAAGGCAGGGAGGCGTTTCTCGAAAGAACTTGGATGAAAAGAATCTAGAAGCCATGAAAGAAGGTCTGCCCAACTTGGATAAACATCTCAAGAACATCCAGATGTTCGGCGTTCCCGTTGTCGTGGCGATAAACAGATTCCCGTCCGACACTCAAGAAGAGATAGATTATTTAAAAGAACTTTGCGAGAAGATAGAGGTACCCTATTCGGTCGTAGATGTATATCAGGAAGGCGGAGAAGGAGGCACCGAACTCGCAAAAGAAGTCAAGAGGATGTGCGACGAGGAGAGCAGCGATTTCCGACCGCTTTACTCCCTAAGAGAAGGCCCGAAAGAGAAGATAGAAGATATCGCTAAAAAGATATACGGAGCCAGCAACGTGGTCTACACCCCGCAGGCTAAAAAAGATCTGAAGAGGATCGAAAGGATAGGCCTTTCCGATTTACCGATTTGTATGTCAAAAACTCACTATTCGCTTTCTGACGATAGAAAACTGAGAGGCAGACCTAAAGATTTTAAAGTCAAGATCAGGCGTGTCAGAATCAGTGCCGGAGCCGGATTCTTGATACCGATGGCCGGCGATATAACCACGATGCCCGGATTGCCATCACACCCCGCGGCTAAAGACATAGATATAGATGAGGATGGAACTATCTCAGGTCTGTTCTGAGGCGATCATATGAAAGTAAAATTAGCGAACTATACCCCAAAACCGGATAGGACCGCGGCACACGCAGCTTTGACATGCTACAGCGAAGATATTCCCGATAAGGAAGAGATGAGCGAAGAGAAAATCCGTGACATCTTGGAGCGGATAAAAGAGAGCGGTCACCACAGCGTGATAGAGCACGCTTCGTTCACATTCGAGATCGGCGAAGTTTCTCGCTCGCTCACCCATCAGCTCGTCAGGCATAGACTAGCTTCTTATTCACAGCAGTCCCAGAGGTACGTAAAGATAGAGGATTTCGATCCCGTCAAACCCGAGACGATAAAAGAGGACGAGGAGGCCGAGGAGTTGTTCGAGAACTGTATCGAGACGATCCAAGACACCTATCAGAAACTGATGGATAAAGACATACCCGCGGAGGATGCTAGATATGTTCTACCAAACGCTACAAGAAGTAACATAATCGTTTCTATGAATGCCCGAGAACTCTGGCATTTCTTCTCGCTGAGATGCTGTAGGAGAGCTCAATGGGAGATAAGAGAGATGGCCGACCGGATGCTTAGAAAGGTAAAAGATGTAGCTCCGATCATATTCGAAGACGCAGGGGCGCCGTGTATAAGAGGTCCGTGTCCGGAAAGTTCAGAATTCAGCTGCGGGGAACCGATGTCCAAAGACAAGTATGAATGATTTCAGCAGAATGATCATGATCCACTTTACCGTTTCGTAAACAATGATTAAATAAAACGAAAGCAGTTCTTTTTTTTATGGACGATCCCTTACTCAACAAAGCGAAAGAGTTGGAGTCATACATAATTGAGATGAGGAGAGATTTTCACAAAAATCCAGAAGTTCGATTCGAAGAAGAGCGGACTTCTCAGATCGTGAAAGAGGAATTGAAAGACTTGGGCTATTCTATAGAGAAAACTGCGGGAACTGGAGTGATGGCGACCGTAAAAGGTGCGGAGGAAGGAAAAACCGTCGCTTTAAGAGCTGATATGGACGCCCTTTCTCTGCAAGAAGAGAACGAAGTATCCTACAAATCTCAGATTGATGGGAAGATGCACGCGTGCGGACATGATGCCCATACAGCTATGCTCTTAGGCGCGGCCAAGATTTTGCCCAGGATGAAAGACGAACTTGAAGGAACTGTAAAGTTAATATTCCAACCGGGAGAGGAAGGAGGTGCTGGGGCTAAAAAGATCCTGGACGAAGGCAGGTTGAAGGATATAGATGCTATCTTCGGCATCCATGTATGGTCGAACTTACCTTCGGGTTCAATAGCCATATCAACGGGGCCGGTTATGGCCTCCTCCGACAGTTTCTTGATCACCATAAAGGGAGATGGTGGCCATGCAGCCTATCCCCATCAAGCCCATGATCCTACGATACCTGCAAATGCGGTCTATGATGCTATGCAGAAGATAGTCACGAGTAATATCGATCCCTTATCCCCAGCAGTCATAAAAACACCAAAAATAAAGACTTCAGATGCATATAATGTGATACCCGACGAAGTCGTCATCAACGGCACAATAAGGACGTTCGATCTTGATGTCAGAGAGAAGATCGTCGATAGGATAAAACAGATTGCAGAACACTACTCTAAGGCGTGGGACTGTGAAGCTGAGTTCGAGTTAGAGAGGGACTATTATCCGCCTACTATAAATCAGGAGGATATGACAGGATTCGCTAAAGATGTCGCTGAGGAATATTTCAAAGAAGAAGAATTGGAGAAACAGATGGGTGCTGAAGACTTCGCTTTCTATCTACAGCAGAAACCCGGATGTTTTATGTTTATGGGGACAGGAAACGAAGAAAAAGGAACCGATTATCCTCATCACCATCCTAAGTTCGATGTCGATGAAGATGAACTGTACAAAGGAACTGCTTTGTACACTAAACTGGCTATAGAGTATCTGAAGCAGCATTAAAGTTTCAAACATTCCTCTAATGACACTGTTCGATCGTTTTCATCATTATTCTAATCTTCCGTTTTTTCAATAAACCAGTTCTTTTTGTTTTCCTTAACTATTAATCTTTCTCCTTCCCTGTTTTCAAATACATCCCCGGGATAAATCCCCATGTTCTTAAAAACAACTGGAGATGCGGTATAGCCTTCTTCTAGATTCATCTTATCCGGTCTAAGTTTTACCATTATATCTCACCTTCTATCGCTTCATATGTCTTTCCACCTAGTAGTCTTCACGGCCAATACCACGAACAAGGCTGCGAATACACCTACGACAATGTATGCCATAAAAGCTCCTTCAGGATTTTGTAGGATCATTATCTCTCTGAGCCCTTGGTGGAAGTAATAGAGTGGGAGTAATTTTGCGACAGTCTGCAGATAATCTGGAAAAGTCTCTACAGGTATGAAAGCTCCGGATAAGAACATCAAAGGAAAAGCGATGGCGTTTCCGGCACCACTAGCGGCCTCAACGTCTTTTATCAGACCACCCAAAACTATACCTACAGAACAGAAGGCAACAGCTCCTAAAAATATAAGACCTATCGCATAAAGTCCAGGATATGCTTGTGCCTCGAAAACAAGTACTGCGACCAAAAGCATGACAGCGGTCAAACCGAACGCAAGGACCGTCTGCTGTCCAACGTTGGCAAGAATCCAATCTCTTTTCTTCAAGGGTGTAGCAGTTAGTCTTTTCAATGTGCCGTTTCTCTTGAATTCCGAAATATTCGAAGTCACACCGATGATGCCGTTACTCATTATGAACGCGGCTATGAATCCGGGGAGGTAATAATCGACTGGCTGTAGACCGTTTCCTTCCTGAGATTCTTCGGTAACGTTAACCGTGGTATCGCCCTCGTTCAAACCGATCATGCGGGAGTTGAACGAATTCACAATACCATAAACCGTACCTCTGACCATCGGTGCTCCTTGGTCGTCTGGACTCGTTAACAGAAGGATTTCAGCGCTTTCCTGAGTTCCGACATTTTCCGCCCATGTGTCCATAGATTCTAAACCACTTGTATAATTCTCCATCTCACTGTCATTCATATCTTCACCGTATCTCTTGCCGATACGGGTCATGGTGTCCTGCATGACTCCCATTCTGAGTTCCATGCTTTTGTTCATAGCTCTTTTCTGGAAACCTTTCCTTATCCTTAAAGCCCGGTAACTGCCGAAGGCACTTTCCTCTTTGTGTTCGGTGATATTCTGGACCTCTTTAACGTTCAAAGATTCTGAAGAATCTAGAGCCTCGATGAACGCATTGGACAACTCGGTCTCGTTTCCTTCGACCATATCGTCGTTCTGCACGTAAAGCGTGTACTCAGTAGCTTCCTGACCTCCGAAAACGGTGCTGAATATAAGTAAAAGCATTATCGGGAAAAGTATAGAGAAGAAAACACCAGATTTGCTACGCATCCAATTCTTTATCAGAGAGATGAACAAAGAAAAGGCACGGTTCATACCAGTTCACCTCCTTCGTCTATCTTTCCTCCGGTCAGTCTGAGGAACACTTCGTCCATTCCCGCTTCTTGAACTTCGACTTTAGAGTCGATCTGGAACAGTTTTATCAACGCTTCTCTAGCTTCTTTCTTATTATCGAATATACCGGTCAAAATACCGTCTTCTCCTCTCAAAACATCGTCCGCTCTATCCTGAATAATTTCTTCGGCTTCACCGTCTTCGAGCACCTTTACCTTCATCCCGCCGCCGTGCTGTTCTATCAGATTTTCGATAGAATCGATCACTTCTATTTTCCCGTCGATCAATATGCCGGCTCTATCGCTTAGATATTCTACCTCTTCCATGTAATGAGTAGTTAAGAAAACGGTCTTATCGGTCCTTTTCAGATCTTTTATCAGGTTCCAGGTCTCTCTACGGGCGTGTGGATCCAAACCTGTGGTGGGTTCATCTAGGAATAAAAGGTCAGCGTTAGAAATTAGAGTCATCCCTATACCGACCTTGGTCTTCATACCTCCGGAGAGATCGGCGAACTTTTTGTTCCTAAATTCATCGATACCGACTTTTTGGATTATTTTGTCCACGTTGTCAGAACCGTACATATCCCCCATCAATTTGATGTTTTCTTCTGCGGTCAATCTTTCGAACGTGTTGAAATCTTGAGGCATAACGCCTATCTTTTCCTTTATCTTATCGTCTCCTTTCCTCACATCGTGCCCCAAAACCTTCGCGCTCCCTGAAGTAGGTTTTTTCAAACATTCCAGGATCTCGACCGTTGTTGTCTTTCCAGCGCCGTTAGGACCCACTAAAGAAAAGATTTCCCCCTCTTTTACGTCGAATGAAATCGAATTAACCGCTACCAATTCATCGTATTTTTTGGTAAGATCATTCACTTCGATGATTTTTTTGGCCATTTGCCGAATAATGATTTATTTTCCCATATATAGTTTATCGTGAGTGTGAGTTTTGTCAAGGGAATAGAAAATAACACAGTTCACACCAAGAAATATATCAGTTTTACGTTTTCAAGGCTCAGTAGAAAACCTTAGCTACACATGCTCATCGCTTGTCGATGAGCATTGTA
>CAZPCW010000086.1:0-6733 GCA_964585175.1 uncultured Thermoplasmata archaeon | reverse complement strand
TCATATTTCCACAAAAGTTTTATTAATTATGCTGCCTCTGGCGTAACCTATGTTATCGGTGAATATCGAGGATTTAATTTTAATTTATCTTGAGGGTTTTGAGGAATTTAAGGCTGATGACGAAGTGCCCTACGCTTTGTGTCCTAAAGAGATCGTCAAATCGGTCGGAGTCGGTCAAAAAAATCCTTATGACATATTGAATAGGATGGTTGAGAAAGAACTGATAGAAGAGGATACTAGACATGTTTTGGGCTTAGATAGAAAGAGAAATGTATATTTTCTTGATAAGAAAGGTAAAGAGAGAGAGGAAAGATTATGGAATGATATAAAAGATCAAAAAGTCAAGATAAAAACTGAAGACGGAGATAAAAAGACAAATCTAGAAAATCTAGAAAGATATATTCCTGGAAGAAATCCTATTGTAAAAGGTTTAAAGGCGTTGGATGAGAACGAAATAATCGATCTAACGGATTTAGAGGAAGAGACCGAAGTTTTTGTAGGGAGAAAAGATGAACTGAAAACTCTAAAAGAAAAACTCAAACAAGCTAAAAAAGGCGGTTCTAGAACAGTGTTGATCGAAGGCGAGGCGGGTATCGGAAAGACATCTCTTGTATCAAGGTTGAAGCCCTTTGCGGTTGAGCTTGGTTTTAAAATTTTGTCCGGGACTTGTCAGAGTCAAACTTCTGACCCGTATTTACCCCTTAAAGAAGCTTTTAGAGAGTATATCGAAAACGGGGCGCAAAAGGATCAAAAAGCGGGTATGGCTTTCATGGGTGCCGGTCCTGAGGAAAAGATAGAAGATAAAAAGTTGTTCGACGCTAAGAAAAAAGAAACATTTTATGAAAGCACCAAACAAGTTAAAGAGATAGCTGAAAAAACTCCTCTAGTCGTATTTTTAGATGATCTTCAATGGGTGGATAAAGCTACGTTGGATATTATGTCCTATATGGATGAAAAATTGGAGAAGTCATCTGTCCTTTTCATCGGTGCGTATCGGCCTGAAGATATATCCGAAGATCATCATCTAAATGAAATAATGCGTAGGACTAGAAGAAAAGCTAGTCTCAAAACTATAAAGCTCGATCCTCTCACTTATGAAGATACTGAAGAGACCGTGAATAGTGTCTTAGGTGTAGATGAAACCCCGAAATCTTTCGTCGATAAAATACATGATAAGACCGAAGGTAATCCCCTTTTTATAAAAGAAAGTTTGAGACAAATGCAGGATGAAAATGTTATAGATCCTGATGAAAATCGCTATCCGGAAGAGAGTGATGATATATCGGTATCTGAAATGGTTTACAACGTTATCGAAAGAAGGGTAAAAAGGCTTAATGATCAGACAATAAAGGTGATAGAGATAGGAAGTGTTATTGGGAGCTCTGTTCCTTTTGATGTTCTGTCAAGGACCGCCGAAATAGACGAGATAGACCTTCTAGACCATATCGATATGTTGATCGGGAATCAATTGTGGGAGGAAGATCCGGACGGCGAAAGATTTTATTTCTCTCACGACCTGATCAGGGACGCGGTCTATGATGGGATCAAGAGATTGAAAAGAAAATTACTTCACAAAAAGGCGGCAAAAAATATAAAAGAAGTCTACAAGAACGAGATAGAAAACTGGTATTCTGATTTAGCTAAACATTATGAGGCCGCAGAGGAATTAAATCAATGCCTTGAATACTATATCAAGGCGGGAGAAAAGGCTGAAGAGATATATGCAAGCGAAGACGCTGTAGAACTTTACGATAAGGCGTTAAAATTGTCGGAGAAAATCGATGAAGAGGTCATCGATAGGCTCGAGATCATCAAAAATATCGCTAGGGCTCTAACTCTCCTTGGACGGTTCGAAGAAACTGTCGAATATCTGGAGAAAGGTCTTGAGATAGCAAGCGATGAAAAAGAAAAGCAAACTATTCACCGAAGATTAGCCAAAACCTATTACGATAAAGGAGAGTGGGATAAGTCTCTTGAACACATAAACGAAGGATTATCTATCAGTGATGAGAAGAATTCAGAAAAAGCTGAACTCCTAAGTCTTAAAGGATCTGCATATATGAAAAAGGGTAACTTCGATAAGTCTGAAAAAATATTTGAGGAAGAAGAGTACGTGGCGAAGTCTATCGGTGAAAAAGAGAAGATAGCGAAAGCTCATCATGACTTGGGAACAACCTACCAACGGAAAGGAAAATTAGAGGAAAGTATCGACAGATTGAAGAAAGCTATAGAGATGAGAGAGGAAGAAGGGGATATTTTGGAATTACATAAATCTTTGAATAATATAGCGATAGCATATAAAGATGAAGGAGATTACGATAAATGTAGAGAGTATTTCGAAAAGAGCTACCAGGAAGCTGATAAGAATAATTTTAAGAATTTGATTCCTACTTCTTTGAATAATACCGCTTTCATCTACTCTGAGATGGGTGAATTAGAAAAAGCTGTAGAAAGATATGAGGAGAGCATCGATGTGAGCCAGAAAATAGGGATCAAGGAGACGGAGGCTTTGTCTAGGGGAAATCTGGCAAACGTCTATATCATGAAAGGAGAGATGGAGAAAGCTCGTGACAATTTAGAAAGATCAATAGAGACGATGAAAGATATCGGGTATAAATATGGTGAACTGGTGGGTTTTCAATATCTGGGTTCATTGAACAAAAAGGAAGGAAAGATTGAAGAAGCCGAAAGAGCTTACGAGGAGAGTTTGGATTTGGCTAGGGAAATCGGGAGTCGAAGAAGAGAGTCTACATTGCTCAGACTATTAGGCGATCTCTATAGGATAAAAGGAGATTTCGAAAAAGGAAAGAAGTTTTACAGCGAATCGGAAGAAGTGAGCCAGGAGATTGGTTCTAAAGATGCCGAAGCCCTTGTAAAAGATAGGTTAGCCGATATAATGTTTAAGAAAGGTGATGTAGACAAAGCCCTTGAATTACATAAAGAAGGATTGGATATATCTGAAGAAATAAATGATGAGGAAGTCGCCATAACCCTCGAGATAGGAATAGGTGAAGATTATCTCGAAAAGGATGATGTAGAAAAAGCAGAAAAACATTTTTCCAAAGCTAGAAAAAGGACCGAAAAGACGGAGTGGATGGATTTAATTATTCGAAATCAATTGCTTAAGTCCCGGATACAGAGAGAAAAAGGAGAATTGGATAAGGCGAAAGAAAATCTGCAAAGAGAGCTCTCTAGAAGCAGGAACATCAAAGACGAAATATGGGAAAGTAAAGTACTGTATGAATTAGGAGTTCAGAACACGACAATGGGTGAAGAAAAAGAAGCAAGAAAGTATTTTAATGAGGCACTCGAAATGTTCAGTGATCTAGAGATGGAATGGTGGCGGGATAAAGCACAGGAAAAATTATCGGGGGTGGAAGGATGAGCGATAACTCCCTCATCGATTTAGAAAAGGAAGATATGATTCTTCTGCATCTAAATGAAACAACCTCTAGTGAGTCGGAATCTATAGAAAAATTGACATCTAATGAAGAAATATTTAAAAATCTAGATGAAAATAATTTGGACGAACAATTAGGTAATTTGAAGGATAAGGGGATGATTTCCGAGATTCAGGAAGAAGAAAATAAGTGTTATCGTCTTACTGAGGATGGTGAAAAAGAGAAAAAGAATATCTGGGATGAGATCAAAGATGAAAAGGTTATACTGATCGACGATAAAGATACGGTTCGGTTGACAATGAGGAACATTGACAACCTACATTCAGATAAGAGTTTGATCGACATATTGAAAAATATAGATGAAGACAAGATCCTAGACGTAAGAGATGAAAGCCAGATATATCACGGATTGGTGGGAAGGGAACAGGAAATCGAAGAGTTAATGACCTCTGTTGAGAAGATGAAAGAAGAATCTAGCAAGGCGATATTTATTGCTGGAGATACGGGAATAGGCAAGACCAGATTGGTAGAGGAAGTTAAAAGATTGGCTGTGGAAGAAAATATTGACTTTTTGAAAGGAAAATGTGATCTGGAAGAGCATGAACCCTACCATCCTTTCAAGGATGCTTTAGATAAGTTCTTGAAGATGGATAAGGAAATAGGCGAGTTCGAAAATATGATAACCCCTTCTCATTCCTCTGAAGAAAAAGTACATACTAAACAGATGTTCGACGCTCAGAGAAAATCGGTTTTTTATGGTACCACTAAGTTTTTTGAGAGTTTATGTGAAATCAGACCTCTAGTATTATTTCTTGACGACCTCCAGTGGGCCGATAAGGGTACATTGAATCTTCTCGATTATATGACTGACAGACTTCAAGAGAAGCCTATTTTGATCTTCGGCACTTATAGGCCAGGGGACGTATCCGAAGATGATCCACTGAAAGAAACGATGAGAAGGATGTCTAGAAAAAAATTATACGAAAAGATGGAGCTATCACCTCTAGACACTTCAGAAATAGAAGAGTTGATTAAGACTTTGACTAATATCGAAGATGTGCCCCGGAGCTTCGTTGAGAGCATCGAAGAAAAAACGAATGGGAACACTTTATTCATCAAGGAAAATGTAAACCAGATGATCGAAGAAAAATTGATCGATCCGGTCGAGGGGACTTTTCCAGACCAGTCTGATATCATCCTAATCCCAGATGTTGTCCATGAAGTCATCGAGAAGAGAGTTTACAAGCTAGATGACGAGACAAGAGGTATATTACAACTCGGATCAGTAATAGGAAGAAAGGTACCGTTTGAGCTGCTCGGTGAGGCCTCTGATATGGACGAGTTAGAGGTACTAGAAAAGATCGACGATTTACTCGAAAACAAGATATGGATAGAACACCCAAGAGAAGAAGCTTTTCTTTTTACCCACGAACTTTTCATAGATACAATATATGATGGTGTGGGAAAATGGGTAGAGAAAAAATCACTCCATGAAAAAGTAGCTAAGGCCATGCAAAAAGTTTATGAAGACCAGTTAGAAGAAAATTATTCTGTCATTGGAAGACATTACTATAAAGGAGAAAGGTATCAAAAATCGTTTGAGTACTTTAAAAAGGCAGGAGAAAAAGCAGAAAAAGTGTATGCTTATGAAGACGCGATAGAGAGATACAAACAAAGTCTAAGGTCCTTTGAAGAGACTGAAGCATTAGATGATGAGGAGGTATTCTCTCTTTTGGAAAAATTGGGCGAAGCTAACACCGTACTCGGGAATTTTGAAGAGGCTAGAAAATACCTGAGTCGAGCTCTCAAAAAGACCGACGATATAGAGAAGCAGAGAAGAGCGTATAGGAAGATAGCCGATACGTGGTCGAGCCAAGGAAAGCCTGAGAAGGTTATAGGAGCAACTAAAGAGGGTTTGAGTATGAGAAAAATTGAGCGGGACCTTCCTGAGGAAGAGAAGGAAAGAGAGTCTATGGGACTCTCGAATTCTGCTGAGATATGTAGACTTTTGAGTCATAGAGGAGCGGCCCTGACAAGACTGGGAAAATATGACGAGGCGAAGGAGATATTTTTTGAGGAGTTGGAAAGAGCTGAAGAGTTAGATGAAAAGTCGCTGTTGGCGCAAGCCTACCATGATCTCGGCTTGATGGAACGCGGTGAAGTAAATCCAGAAGATTGTATTCATTATCTAGAGAGTGCTATAAAGATCAGAGAGGAGATGTTGGAAGAGCAGGACTCGGCTGAGGAAAGATTTGATCTTTCGAGATCTTACAATAACTTAGGAGTCATATATCTAGATCTGAGAGAACTCGAAAAGGCGATTCCAAATTTTAAAAGAGTGTTAGATTTAAATAAGAAGACGAACAATAAACAATTAAAAGAATTAAGCTTACAAAATCTATCTTTAATATACCGGTACAAAGGGGAATTAGAGAAAAGCGAAAATATAATTGAAAAATTGTTTGAGATATACGAGATCGTTGAGGATCGTCATGGCCTTCTCTTAGCTAAAAATACGATAGGTAAGATAGCTTTAGAAAGAGGTAATCTTGAACATGCCCTCGGATATCTAGAGGATTCTTTAGAGATCGCAGAGGAATCTGATATTAAATTTAGGATAGTAGAGGTTCTTACGAACATCTCAGAGACTCATATGTGGAAAGGTGATATAGAAGAGGCTCGGAATCATATACAGAGAGCGTACGAATTGGCAGAGGAGGTACAGAATAATAGAGCTCAGGGCATGTCACTTTACATGAAAGGTAGATTGGATAGATTGGCAGGTGATGTAGAGGAAAGTATCAAGAAACACCACCGTGGTATTGAAATTTCTAGTGAAACCGACGAAAGGGTAGATCTACTAAATAACAGATGCGAACTGGCAGAGGATTATCTACTAAAAGGAGATCTGAATAAAGCCAAAGAAGAACTGAATAAAGCGAAAGAGATAGGACTGGATACACCCCGCTTTAATACATGGCTACGAATGCTCGAAGGGATATTACTTAGGAAAAAAGGCGATCTCGAGAGAGCAGAAAGTAAGTTGGAGGAGAGCTTGAAAGAAGCTAAAGAAGCATCTAAAATATACAGAGTCGCGAGATTGAATTGTGAATTGGGAAAACTGATGAAAAGAAAAGGAGAAGATAAGAAAGCCGAAGAATACTTTGAAAAAGCCGTTGGGCTTTCAGACGATAAAGGTATAAAATTGATCAAAGATGTATATTGTGAAGAATTGAACGAATACACTTCAGATTAGATTTTCTATTTCGACCTGTGAGGTTCACCTAAAAACAGGCAGGAGGCTCCTTCCTTCAGGGAGGAGAGGAATGCCA
>CAZPCW010000085.1:0-6794 GCA_964585175.1 uncultured Thermoplasmata archaeon | reverse complement strand
CCAGTGGAGGGGTAAGTGAAAGTGGCATTCCTCTCCTCCCTGAAGGAAGGAGCCTACTGCCTGTTTTTAGGTGAGGTTAAGGTTTTTTAAGCGAATCTACACCAAAAAACCGAAACAATAATAAATAGAAATTTTTGTAGGTAAAAATATGGGCGAAATAGATGGTTTTCATTTGATCGATGAGCAAGATATCAAGGAAGGCAGGACCACCGATATTTATTTCGATCACACCATGGATATTTTTGAAAAGGAAGGTGTAGGGGACGAGAACGTCGTCGCGGAATTCACCGTTTCTTCTTTACCATCTGACTGGAATTGGGCCGTATTCAGCGGCTTAGACGAGGTATTATATCTCTTACAAGGCAAGGACATCGATATATATTCTATGCCTGAAGGAACGATATTCAGAACTGAAGGAAAAAATGGTATTTACACGCCAATATTCTTCATAGAAGGACCTTATAGGGAATTCTGTATCTATGAAACTCCCATCTTAGGCTTTATCTGTCACCCTACCGGGGTTGCCACCAAGTCGGCTAGAGTTAACAAAGTAGCGGGTGACAGCAAAGTGATGTCATTCGGTATCAGGAGGATGCACCCGGGTATTGCACCAGTAATAGACAGATCGGCTTACATTGGAGGATGTGACGGAATATCCTGCATTGTGGGTGCGGAGGAAGTAGGGATCGAACCTCAAGGTACTATGCCTCACGCCCTTACGATAATATTCGATGAACCTGAAAAGGCCTTTAAAGCCTTCGACGAAGCTTTACCCGACGACATAAGCAGAATAGCTCTTGTAGACACATACTATGACGAAACTAAAGAATCCATGATGGCCGCAGAGGAAATGGGAGAAGATCTATTCGGAGTTAGACTCGATACGCCATCTTCTAGAAGAGGAGATCTAAAAAAGATAGCTGAAGAAGTGAGGTGGGAGCTCGAGAGAAGAGGTGTCGAGACCAAAATCATTTGTTCAGGCGGCATGGACGAATACAGCATCCCGGAACTGAAAAAATCTGGAGTAGACTATTTTGGAGTCGGAACATCGATATCCAACGCTAGAACAGCCAACTTTGCCATGGATATAGTTGAAAAAGAAGGAGAAATGGTCGCCAAAAGAGGGAAATATAGCGGGAAAAAACAGGCTTATCGATGTCCTGAGTGTTTGACGTACGAGATGAGACCCTGGAATGATAATGAACCACTGAAGTGCGAATGTGGGAATAAGATGGAACCTATGTTGGAAAAAGTGATGGAAGATGGAGAGATACTGATCGATTATCCCGAACCGGCCGAGATAAGAGATAGAGTTCTTGAACAGTTAAAGAAAGTCGAAGCGGATTGGCTGGATTGATTATCCTGGGTCCAAATCTAATCTTTATTTTCTTTTTCGATGTCAAAAAGCCACGGCTTTCCAAGATAAATCACTAACGAGGTCAAACTACCGATCACTATAACCGGCAGACTGTATCCAGGTGTAGAATTGTCACTTTCCTTGAGTTCGATCGTGATCCTGTTGGTCTCACTGTTACCCGCATGATCTATCCCTTTAACTTCTATATCGTGTTCCTCGTACGATAGGTCTTCAAACTTATAATATGTTCTAGAACCGATGTTTATCCATTCACCGCCATCTACCCTGATCTCGTAATGCTTTATATTTGTAGCCTCATCATATCCTTGCCAAGTTACATTAACAGATTTTTTTTCAAGAGTTGCACTTTCTTTGGGATTCGTGATCTGTATGACTGGTGGGGTATGATCTATCTCAAAAGTTATATTTTCGATCACTTTGTTTCCTGCTCTATCAACGGCTCTGACGCTGACTTTCCAGTCTCCATCTTCGAGATCAGTAAATTCATAGCTGGTAAGATTAGGAACTTCCTTCCAATTTTGCTCTCCTAAACGTATCTCATAATGATTTATACCTGATAGAGAGTCTTGACCAGTCCAATCCAACTCTACGATATGTTCCCCTATAAGAGAATCTCGTTCTGGCTTGATTATTTGTATCGTCGGAGAAGTCGTATCCACGGTAAAGTTCACAGAAGTGATCTTGGTATTTCCCACCTTATCCTCTGCCCTGAGTTCTGCAAGCTGTACCCCATCGGATAAATTTTCAAAAGTTTTTCTTTCTTCATTCGGCTCAACCCACTCGTTCCCGTTAAGTCGTATTTTATAATTATCTATTCCGCTAGTCTCGTCGTCTCCGCTCCATTTTAGAGTTACTTCATCGGTATCGAATATTTGTGTATCATTTATATTTGTGATCTCTACTTCTGGGGATGTTTTATCCACCTCAAAGCTTGTCATATCGGTAGCGTTATTGCCCGCTCCGTCAGCAGTCCTTACCTCGACAGTATGAGAACCTTCCGATAATTCTGAATAGGTTATTTCCGTTTTCATACCTACGTATTCCCAATAGTTTTCATCCTTTCTGATCTCATAATAGTTAATCCCGCTCGTTTGATCTGATCCCTGCCAGGAGATCGTTATATTCTCATCACCAAAAATTTGACCTTCGTCAATCGAAACGATCTCAACTTCTGGATTTTCTGTATCCACAATAAAATTTGTAGACTCATTATTGATATTTCCAGCTATATCGACAGCTTTTATATTTACCTGGTGTTCCCCATCTGTTAATCCCTCAAGTGTGATTGTCTGTCCCATTCCAGTATATTTAGAATTCCCATCTAGTTCTACCTCATAATGGTCTATATCTTCTGAAGAACTACTCCATTCAAGATTTACTGTTTCTGTGCCGAATATTTCACCATACATTGGAGAGTTTATCTCCAAGTCAGGAGGATCTGTGTCAAGGATGAAGTTAACAGACTCGTTGAAAGAATTTCCTGCAACATCTACAGCTCTGACAAAAACGGTATGTTCTCCCTGGTCTAATCCCTCAAAAGTGTATTTTGTTTCATTACTTACATTCATCCACTCACCTGAAGCCAATCGTATTTCATAATGATCCATTCCACTGATACCATCGCTTCCGTTCCATCTTACAGTGATATCAGTAAGATTGAATATACTTCCTTCTTCAGGAAAAGTTATTTCAACATCGGGAGTTTCCCTGTCGACTAAGAATTCTACACTATCTATCTTTTCATTTGTAGAATTCTTGCGCTTTACTTTCACGATGTGCTCACCGTTAGATAGGTCATGGAAAGTATAAGACTCGTTTGTGCCGACGTCTATCCAGTCTCCACCATCTAGGCTGATATTGTAAGAATAGGTAGGTTTAGTACTCCACTCAACGGTGACGTTGGAAGAATTGAAGGATTCATCTCCAACAGGCGAATCTATGAAACCCTTAGCTGCGTTGTAACCTACAAGTGCAAAATCCTGATTTGCTTCTCCGTCATTATTTGCATCCGCCGGAACATTAGCTCCTTCCACTTCTACCGTATAAACTCCGGTTTCGACTTCTTCCGGAGCTATGTACACGTTCCTAACGTTATTGGTGTCGTCCCATCCATCACCACTATCGTCAAACACTTTGATTGCATCCTGACCAGCTTGGCTCCATCCGTTTGTGAATGCGTTGCCCTTGTATACTTTTCCACTGGGAGATGTTACTTTCAGTCTGAGATCGTTTATCAAGCCGCTTCCCTCTTCATCACTCCAGTGAAGGGTCAATTTGAGAGGCTCTCCTTTTTTCTCTCTCAATAATTTGTAAGTCTTTTCTTCTCCGGTTTGAAGAGTGGTATTTTGATCTTTCAACATAAAAGGAACCGGATCACTTTTAGGATATTCAAGCTTGGACAGATCGACCATACCCCACCCTTCCTCTGGATTCGGTATCGGGTCCGTATTTCCATTACTATCATTAAGATCGTGAGCTGTGTTTATCAAGAGGGACTTGACCATCGCTGGACTAGGCTTTTCCCCATGATTTGTCTCGTACCATTCTACCACAGTTGATGCAGCTCCAGCAACACTCGGATTCGCCATCGAGGTTCCCTTCATCCATTCATATTGGTCATCTTCAGAGTATGGATATTCAGGATCGTTTAATGGTGTACTCGTCGAGAGTATGCCCGATCCAGGTGCGGCAACGTCTGGTTTAACTCTATTATCTTCAGTCCACCCTCTCGAACTGAAGTCCGATATATAATCAGGATTGTCGAAGTTTCCGTAGCCGTAAGAGCTTCCATTTGGCACATAACTTTCTGTAGAACCTACCGTAATCACATTTTTTGCGTTTCCGGGACTAGCTATAGTTTGAGAGGAACCGGCGTTGCCAGCAGCGACCGTTATCACCATAGGTTGGTTTCCTGACTTGGAACTATCCGCATCTCTCACTGCTTTATCGTAATCCTCATCTGAAGCTTCATACTTCCCATCACCTGTATCTTCACCCCATGAATTAGAATGCACGTAAGAATCAGAGTTCTGAGCCGCCGCTTCGACTATCTCGTAATCGTTGCTCGGACCGGCCCAGTTACCGCCGCTATCGAATACTCTCAATGAATATAATTCAGAATCATAAGCCAATCCTTGTGAAGCTGAGTAATTTCCATCTAGACCTTTGTACTGGACACCGGTCCCGGAATAACTATCTCCTGCGATAGATCCCGCAGCGTGAGTTCCATGACCATGTCCATCCTCCCATCCGTTGGTGTCCCAGGTATAACCTCCTACTACCCTTCCTTCAAAGTCAGGATGTCCGGCACTGCCTTTCGTCCCATCCCCAAGTCCTGAGTCGGCGATCGCTACCGTGACGTCTTTTCCAGTATAGCCGAGTTGATTTATATAGGCACCGTTATCACCATGTTTCCGATATGCCGTAGTTGGGTCATCATCATCGTCCATTATCCAGGCTCCACCACCGATTATCTGGGAATCCACTTCCATCTTTAACTCTCGTTCGTCGATATTCGAAATATGATACACGTCTTTCATCTTGGCTAACTCTTCTATTTGATCTTGAGACCTCACTTCCATGACAGCTCGGCCCCCTTCTTTTTTATCAAAAAGATCGAAGCTTGGATCCATCTCTTTCAGAGACCTCATACCTTTTTTAGAAGGGGTCGAAACAAAGTCGATAGTTAACTTGCCTTCATTCACTCCTTCATCCATCTTATACCCTGGATGATAAAAATCGACCCAGTCGACAAAATCAAGTGATTTCACTTTTTGAGCTGTCTCTGGAGTCATCGTAACTGCATAGGCGTAATTTGGAACGTAATTCAGTATATTTACTCCTTCCTCTTCCAAAGAGTTCCTCCATTCTGGGTTTATCGGCCCAAGCATATGAACGAGATACGGTCCTTCATTTCCTTTTTCGTAACCGTCTCTCTTCAACTCTGTAGAGATGTCAGGTTCGGAATCGAATATATCGAAAGTGTGTCCATTAACCGATATCTCAGTGCGGGAAGGCAATTCGTTGACATCAAACCTAGATCTTTTCAGAGAATCCATCTCTTCGGGCTCGATCTTAGCCAAAGTGTGAGTTCCATACGAATCAAGGATCTGAAGATCGAAACTTTTCAATCTATCTTTGTTTATATGGTCTTCAGTTTCTAGCAAAACTATTTTTTCTTTATTCAGAACGTCATTTTCGGTTGAGCTGACATCACCGACAGCGAAAAAGATAGAACCTACCAATAAAGAGATGCACAACAGGGTAAGTACTTTGTTAGTCATATCAAGCATGAGCATAGCCTCTTCTTTATTTCTTTTAAGACAGTTTTCGGATATATTAAAGCTGTGGGGTGATTTCCAATTATAAAAATACTGATCATCATCAATTTGATATGTCTTGAACCCCTCAAAAAATATTATAATCACCTACCCAACTTTCATCATTATGATGAATAAAAAGATCGCCCAGATGTTCAACGAGATAGCCGATCTTTTAGAATTGAAGGGAGTGGATTTCAAACCGAGAGCTTATCGCAAGGCGGCGAGAAATATAGAATCCATGAAAGAGGACATCAACTCTTACTACGAAGACGACAACCTGAAAGATATAGATGGCGTCGGGGATGCCATGCAGGGGAAGATAAAAGAGATAATAGAAACTGATTCCCTAGAATATCTAGAGGAGCTTAGAGAGGAACTCCCCTCCGGCTTAGTAGATGTTCTAGGAGTTCCCGATATCGGACCTAAAAGCGCGAAAAAGCTACATGAAGAACTTGGCATCGAAGGTCTAGAATCATTGAAAAATGAAGCCGAGGAGGGGAATATCAAGGACATCAAGGGCTTCGGTAAAAAGACCGAGCAGAAGATAATCAAAGGCATCGAGATGTTGGAGGAAATTTCTGGTAGGCACCTGATGGACGAAGTGATCCCGATAGCGGAAGAAGTTATCGATCATCTTGAACCCAAGGCCGATAAAATCGAAACAGCCGGAAGTCTAAGGAGATGGAAAGAGACGATCGGTGATGTCGACATACTTGCTACTGGAGATTCTGAGGAGTTGATGGACAGCTTCGCCGAATACGAAGATGTGGAAGAAGTGCTCGTCAAAGGAGAAACCAAAACGAGCGTAAGGTTCAGGGGAGGAATACAGGCCGATCTGAGAGTGGTAGACGAAGGCAGTTTCGGAGCCGCTCTTCAGTACTTCACAGGAGCGAAAGAACATAATGTTCCTCTAAGGCAGATCGCTATAGATCAAGGTTATAAGCTCAACGAATACGGTCTGTTCCGGAAAGAGGACGATGAAAAAGTCGCCGGGAAGGAGGAAGAGGAAATATACGAGACTCTAGGTCTTGACTGGATACCGCCCGAATTGAGAGAGAACCGCGGCGAGATAAAAGCGGCGAAGAAAGGAGAAT
>CAZPCW010000084.1:0-7023 GCA_964585175.1 uncultured Thermoplasmata archaeon | reverse complement strand
CGTTGAGATACTTGACTCAGTTGACATATCTGGTAAAGAGCGATCCTAGAAAATTAGAAAATATAGAAGGAATTCCGGCGGTAAAGTACTTGAAAAAACTGTTCATCACCGGGAACCGTCTGTACATATTGGGCAGGAGGAGCATGCTCTACGGTATAATTGGATTGAGCTGGTTCCTGAACGTCTGGTTGTTCGTTGTTTTGACAGTTCTGTTGACGTTCAGTTTTGCCTATCTGCATGATCTTTGATCGGTCATACATAACATATTCCAAACGAGGCAGGGAACATATTTTGTCCCTACTTCGATCTAAAATATTTAGGCGGCCGCTAAATTTTTATTAGTCCTCCGTGTTGACCACCTACATATGCGTGGCTTGGACACGGTGAGATCGTTCAGAGCTGACTTTTATTCCCTAGTATCTCAAATTCCGGAAGGGCGGGTCTCGACCTATGGGGATTTAGCTCGGGCTTTAGGAAACGATATTGCGGCTAGAGCCGTGGGTAAGATGCTCAACCAGAACCCGAACGCTCCGGAAGTACCGTGTCATCGGGTAGTGAGATCCGACGGCAGTATAGGCGGCTATGCAAAAGGGGAGGAAAAAAAGAAAGAGCTTTTGGAGGGAGATGGGGTAGCGATAAGAAACGATAAGGTCGTGGATTTTCAAGAGAAATTGTACTCTGACTTTGACTCGGATACTCCATTAAAGAGGCTTAGAAGGATACAAGACGGTATCAAAGATCAGGTCTCTATCAAGGACGGTGGAACATCAGTTGATATAGTGGCCGGGGTGGATGTGTCTTATTCTTATCCTGAAGCGTTCGTCGCTCTTTCACTGTGGAAGGATGGAAAAGGGATCGACACTATCACTGATGAACTCGAAGTTAGATTTCCATACATACCGACTTTTCTAGCTTTTAGAGAACTGCCCTGCATGCTGGACATTTTGGAAAAAGCGAGTCCGGAACCGGATATAGTGATGGTAGACGGAAATGGGATAATGCATCCGGAAAGGTCAGGATTGGCTTCTCATCTCGGGGTCGAAACCGGACTGCCCACCATAGGAGTGGCTAAGAGTCAATTGTGTGGGGATGTCATGGAAGAAGTTGATGAAAATAACAGGGTATCCGAGGTTAGAGATGAAGGAGAATTGATAGGTCACGCCGTTTTAGAGGGTAACAGAGCAAAAAACCCTATATATGTCTCCCCTGGTCATAATGTCTCACACGACAGCGCCGTAGAACTCGTAAGAAGATATTGTAGATATAAAGTTCCGCAACCGATCAGAAAAGCACATATCGCAGCCAAAAAAAGGAGGAAAAAAGATGGATAAGATACCGTTGTTCTATCACGAAAAGTACGGGGAATACAGCTTTGGAAAATTTCATCCTTTCAATCCGAAAAGATTCCCCAAGTTTATCGAAGAGATAAAGAAAGAAGAAGAGATGCTTTCAGAAGTTGAGATCACCGACTCGCCCTCTGTCGATAACGAGATTTTAGAATCGGTCCATAAATCCGAATATATAAAAGAGGTTGAGGAAAAGGAAAAGACCGGTGGATCTCTCACCATGGATACTCCGGTCAAAACTGGAACACCCGCCGCCGGTAAACGTATCGTTGGAGGGAGTCTCGAGGCAGCGAAGATGATGGATGAACAAGATTTCGCCATAAATTTAGGCGGTCTGCACCATGCCGGACCTGACTTCGGTGAAGGCTTCTGTATTTTCAACGACGTGGCGGTTGCTGCGGAATATCTTGTAGAGGAAGGAAAAGATGTGGTCGTCTTTGACACCGATGCTCATCAGGGCAACGGTACCATGGATATATTCAAAAAAGATCCTAATGTCCTTTTCATCTCGATACACCAGGACCCCGCAACACTCTATCCGGGACGTGGATTCACCAACGAGATAGGTGAGGACGAGGGGAAAGGTTACAAGGTCAATATCCCGATGACTAGAGACTCGAATATCGCAGATTATCATCATGCGATCGAAGAGATCGTTAGGCCTGTGGTTGATCAATTCTCCCCAGACGTTCTGATAAGGAACGGAGGTTCGGATCCCCATCACGCTGATTCTTTGACCGATCTAGCTCTTGATATGAGAGGTTTGAAGTACTTGGGAGAAACTTCGAGAGAGTTGGCTGAAGATGTCGGTGCGGGATATATCGATCTCATGTTGTCCGGTTACGGGCAGAGAGTTGTAGAAGGATGGAAAGCGATGACGATCGGAACACTCGGTCTAGACATGTCTGTACCTACCGACCAGAAAATAGGAGATCTCAGTTACGATCCCAAAACGAAAACAGAGGAAACGACGAAAGAACTCAAAAGTATCTTGAATGATTACTGGGAATTTTAGTTTTAAAGCTTGGTGGTTACCCTACATCCGTTGGATGTAACCACCACGGTGTGCTCTCTTTGAGAGACCAGTCCTTTCTTTTTTTCCACCAAGATCGGATAGTTTGTGACCGTTCCTAATCTTTTCAATCTCTGGATCATTTTTTTGTATTCGTTATCATATTTCTTGCACCATCTGGCCGCGAAAGGCAGTTTACCGAAGTGATCTTTGATCCATTCGTAGAACTCTAGGTCCTCCCCATCGAGATTTCTCTTCTTCTTAAGCTTGTATATATCTCCGGCTTTACCATTTTCGACTTTACCTTTTCCGTCAGTGGCGAAAGGTTCTATCGCCAGTACCATACCTCTTTTCAACTTTGTCCAACCCTTCGGCACGTTTGGTATGGAAGTCCCGGCGTGCAATACGTTTTGTTTTAACTCGTGACCGGTCAGATTCGAGATGGGGTTGAAGCCCCTGTCCTGTATCGTATTTTCGATATTCTTTCCTATATCGCGAGTTCTCACTCCCGGCCTTATAGATTTGACCGCGATATCGAGAGCTTCTTCAGAGGCTTTGATCAAAGATTTCTTTTTGTTGGTTCCGGCTTCGATCGTTGCTGCGTTATCCGCTATATAGCCGTCCACGTGGCACCCGACGTCTATCTTCACCAAGTCTCCTTCTTCCACTTCGCTTTTATCGTTTGCCGTGGGGGTGTAATGGGCGCCTACCGAGTTCACGCTGATATTTGTCGGGAAAGCGGGTTTCGCTCCGTGGTCATAGATAACTTTTTCTGCGGCCTCGGCGATATCGAGATAGCGAACGCCTACCTCGCATTCTTTTTTACCTTTTTCGAGAGCTTTTCTAGCTATCTTTCCAGCTTTAATATATTTCTTAACCGTTTCAGAATCCAATCTTATCACCAATCTTTTCTTTACTGATCACACCTTCTCTTTGGACTTCTATATTTTCTCCCACTTTGACGACGGTACTACCCTGCCCGAGCTTACATCGACCGCAGTTCACGTAAAGTTTTACCTTGTCGTCGAGCTGTATCTTCGAGGTCTGGACTTCTAACGGGTCCGGTCGACCGTGAACGTTGGCGCTGGTCGAGGTGATCGGTCCGAAATCATCTATTATCTCTTGTGCCAAGGGATGGTCCGGTATCCTTATGCCTTCAGTACCTTGGGGAGTCTCAACTACCAGGGTGAGCGGTCCGGGTAAGAATTCTTCGCCGATATCCCACGCGAGATCGGGCAGATCGACGTATTCAGAGGCGTGTTCAAGATCCGAATAAGCTATCGAGATTTTTTTGTCGGGAGGAGCTTCTTTGACTCTCCTGATCTTATCCATCATCCCCTCTTTGAGCACATCTCCTCCCAAACCATATAGAGTTTCCGTCGGATAAACGATCAATTCTCCATTTTTTAGGACTTCGTTTATCGTGGAGATGAGGTAAGGGGAATAACTTTCAGAATCTTCTTCCTCACATTTGAATTCCATATTTTCACCTAGATCATCTTGATATTTTTTAGAGAACGTTCGATATGCTCAGAGGCGTTCTCTTCAACTACAGACATGTGGCCCGGGTAGAGAGAATCTATTTCGAGTTCAGATAGTTTTTCCACCGATCCCACGAGTTCATCCTTATCTCCTGTGGGAAGGTCGGATCTACCCACGCTTCCGTTGGAAAAGACGGTATCTCCTGATAACAGGATCTTTTCTTCTGGATGGTAGAGACAAATGCTGTCCTCGGTGTGGCCAGGTGTGGACAATATTTCAAATCCTGAGTATTTGTCTTTTTCTAAAGTGTTCACATCTAAGGGAGGTGGATTCTTTCCGAAGCTTCTTCCGAGTACCGTAGGGTCGTTTCCCTCTCTCAACGCCTCGGCTTCCTTTTCTGATGCGTAGAGTGGAGCTTCGAGTTTTTCCGACAACTCTTTCGCATCACCTATATGGTCGATATGCCTGTGGGTTAGTATGATCCTGTCTATATGTAGGTCGCTAGCTTTTTTAAGTATTCTTTTCGACATACCCATGCCGGCATCTACCAAAAAATTTTCATCTGCTTGGACTATAAATACGTTGCACGAATGCCCTCTTCCTATTATCTCCTGCACTTCCATATCTTTCATCAACCGTAGACTTCTATGAATTTATCGAAGGACCGATCGAAAGTTTCTTCTACATCGTCGGGGAACGCACAGGCGGGTAGTTCGTTCCTGCCCAGATGATACTGAATACATTCACAGCATGCCCCTTTTCTCGGACATCCAGGGTAGCTACAGTTGCAGTAGTCTAAATTTTCCTCCTCGTTGCACTCCATATTTTGCCTCTTATATGGTCGGATATCAAAGTTGTTATTTATTGTTTTTTATGGGTGCGGCTGGATCGGTTAATGTGAAGTCACTTTCTTATATAGTGAAGCACACAGAAGTTCGTATTTTTTGGGTCCTTCACTAGCGCGGACTGACGTCCACTTGATCCTCACTAGCGTTGCGGATAGCTGTGGATGACGTGGGACAAGCCGCGCTTCATCCTCGTTAGCACTGCGGATGACATTATTTTGTTCCGTGAATAATGTCTTCCACTATATCTTACTTAGTTTCCTTTGAGAAAATTCATCAATAGTAGATCCGACTTCCTCCCGAATCATATATCCGATTGGATTCTAGAGAGGTTCTAGATTCATATCTTTCGATCTCTTCAACAGCGGTGTCGTTCCCGTAGCGAATCTCGATGTAATTGTTGAAGTAATCCGTGAAGAGGATAGGTGAAAGATGTTTGTCCGTTCTGGGTACAGGATAGCCATAAGGTTGGTCGGAAGGCATCTTTCCACGGCTTCGGAACTGATAGCTTGGTGTGGGGTCTTCATCTTCGGTCGATTCTATGTATCTGAACATTCCCTCGTGTGTGTCTGTTGTGTAAACAGATCCCTCGAAGTTTTCATGGGCAAAAGTTCCAGCGTTGTAAGAAGAGCGTGAGGGAGTCTCTATCGCATCGATGCTGTTTTTGGTTATCGGAACCGTGATTAGTAAAGCCGCTAGAACTACGATCACCGAGACCTGGAAGAAGTTCCTTAGATCGAAGTTGTTCGGCCAGCAGTGCTCGAGAAAGGCGACCGCAAGGATAGACGCGGGGATGAGAGAAGCTATGAAAGCTCTCTCCATGTATAGACCTTCGTGAGTGAGAGGATAAATGAGCCAGAGGTATATAGAAAAGAACCAGGCGCCCATCAGTAGAGCTCTTTTCGAAGATTTTCTGTAAAGTGTGATGAAACCTAAAAGACCGAGCACCGAGTGGATAACTGCAGTCACCATCCTCATCTTATTGACGAACTCGTACTGGAAGCTAGTTTTTGAGGGTCCTCCTAGAGATAACTCAAATCCGCTAGTTTCTATGCCTTCCATGGATTTTTGGTAAACAGAATTCATGTATCCGTTGATGGGAGGGATCAAAGCGTAGAAAAGAGCCGCCGCCACGCCGAAAACGAGGAGTATAGGGACGAAGGGGAAAAAGTAGTTCGACTTTTCTTCATCTAGGAAGGAGATGTAAGTGACTACGGTTAAAACGAGTATATTGAAGGAAACTATTATCATAGTGCCTGGATGTGATGGAACTATAGCTACAAGTATAATTCCGGCTAAAATACCTAGGCGATAATTTCTTTTGTCGATGTATAAAAAGAGAGCGAGCCAAAAGGCGGTCCATATCATGATCCCAAAACCCTGTCTTGCCATGTGATATTCCATATACCAGTTGAGCGCTAAGAAAGTGAGTGGGGCGACCGGTGCCCACCTGTTGGAAAACTTTCTTGCGATAGTGTAGATGAAAAGCACTATTGAGAATGCTAGTAAAGTCGGGAAGAATTTTGCGTAAGTCATCACTTCTAAATCTAGGATCATCACGCTAGAAGCCTGGTAGATGTGGGAAGCCGGGAAAGGTGTTATTTGCATGTTCCAGCTTCCCTTTTCTATGATAGATAGAACCTGAGGGATCACGTGATAAACGTCGAAAACCGGCAGCATATCGTGGATGAGGAATGGAAGAGAGTAGAGGAAAAATACGGGTAAGAGAACGCTGACGAGGCCTAAGTATTTTCTTCTGTTTTTTATGGAGAGTACGATTGCGAAAAATGCTAGAGAGAGGCCTGCCCAGAAGATCCAGTAAAGATTTGAAGCGTACCAGTAAACCGAAGCCTTTGGGGCTCCAAGGTTGGATCTTAGAGCGGTCAGTAAAAGAAAGAATACGCTGCTGGTCAAGATAAGTAGATGGAACTTTTTTCTCTTCGATATTTTTTCTATGATTTTCAGGTTCACGTTCTCTAATCGGCATGAATTATCTAAATCTTTTCTTCGGTATTGGTGTTTATTTATGATGCAAAATATATCTAGGATATTGAAGAGATTGGAATGTTTTCATTCTTGAGTTTGATCGCCATTACATTTTAATAGTATCGTAACGCTATTGATTGTAACTGATAAGATGAAAACCGTAACTACTCGGATCCCGAAAACCGATCAAAAATGGCTCGAAGAATTGGAAGAGGAGTCCGGAGCCCAGCGTTCTGAGGTCCTCCGAAGATTGATAGAGAAAGGTTTGAAAGAATGGAGGAAAGAGAAAGCTCTAGGCATGCTGAAAGAGCATAAAACCACCTTTCGAAAAGCAGCAGAGACAGCTGGTGTG
>CAZPCW010000083.1:0-7047 GCA_964585175.1 uncultured Thermoplasmata archaeon | reverse complement strand
TTTCTAAACTGGCTCTAAATGCTAAGCGAAACTTACTAATAGCACGCTGGAAAATTCAGAGAATTTTCCATCGATTCTCGGAACGAGTTCCGAGTAATCTGACCCAGGGTTTCTTTCTTCCCTTTTTGTTGTCATTTTCTCTAGCCATATTATTCTCCAACAATACTTCATGGACTTTACTATCAGCAATTTTTACATCGTCTTTTTTTCTAAGATATTTTGCTATCAAAGTTGCTCCCATCTGAAATTCTTTACTCGTCTGGATTATCCGCTCTTCAATATCTTTAGGATAATCAGCGTATGGTTTTCTACCAGGTTTTTTCAGCATCGGAATTTTGCCAGTTTCTCTATACTTCTTAACCAACTGTTGAATGCGACGTTGACTCACATCAAAGTCTTTCGTTACTTGTTCAGTCGATAATCCTTCATCAACCACCCATGTCACTATTTTCCTGACATCATCGTCTTCTAGAGTCATTGAATGATTAGTATCATCACTACTTAAATCTTGACGAAATTTTTTGCGAATAATACACATAAAATGTTAAAAGGAAAACTTTTTATATTATACACACTTTATGGTGGTTTAAGTGATAATATGATATTGGAAGATAAAGTAGCGATAGTGACCGGAGCAGCTTCCGGTATAGGAAGGGGAATAGCCAAAGTTTACGCGGAAGAGGGAGTTAAAGTCGCTGTTGCAGATATACAAGAAGAGCCCAGAGAAGGAGGAAAACCGACCCACGAGATGATCAAAGAAAAAGGTGGAGAGGCCATCTTCGTTAAAACGGACGTTTCATCAGAAGAAAATGTAGACGAACTAGTAAAGCGAACTATAGACGAGTTCGGTAAAATCGATATCCTTGTGAATAATGCAGGGATATTTTTCCAGGACAAATTACATGAATCCGACTTTGAGGATTGGAACGATCTGATGGACGTAAATCTGAACGGAGTATATCTCTGCACTAAAAAAGTGATCAACTACATGCTGGAGAACGACATCGAAGGAAATATTATCAACATTTCATCGATCGCTGGAACGGTTGGATACGCTGAATCGCCTGCATACTGCGCCTCGAAAGGTGCAGTAACCAATCTGACAAGAGAACTTGCAGTAGATTACGCCGGGGAAGGTATCAATATAAATTCGATCTCCCCAGGTGTGATAAAGACCGAGATGACCGAACAGTTCAGGAGCGATCCAGATATGAAAGCATTCATGGAGCAGAACACTCCATACAAGAGATTGGGTGAACCTGAAGATATCGGACATGCTGCTGTTTTCTTAGCCATGGACGAATCCAATTTTATCAATGGTGAAGATATCTTGGTCGACGGCGGATGGACAGCCAAATAAAACCTCTTTCTTTTTTTTCCGATCAAAACAGAAACAAAAAAATAGATTTGTCGCCTATTTAACCATCGTAAGGAACATCTTGAATTTTTCTACAGCCTCTACAGCGTGAGGTTCGTTAGCCGGCATCACTATCGTCTCTCCTCCCTGTAACTCGTACTCTTCACCGTTGATGATTATCTTAGCTTTACCTTCCAACACCTGAAGTATCGCGTCATGCGGCGAAGTATGTTCGCTTAAAGTTTGGTTATCGTCGAAAGCGAAGAGCGTTAAAGTAACCGTATCCTTATCCACCAGCGTTCTGCTGACTATCGAACTGGGTTGATAATCGACAAGTTCCCTTAATTCGAATACTTCTTCCATTATCTTATCGAGTTGATCTTCATCTTTTTCTGCCATATTTTTACCTCTATTAAAAGAAAAAAGAGTTGGGTAAAAAGATTTTAGAGTCCCAGTTCTTGTCTCTTCTTCTCGATGTGGGTTTCTATACCGTCCACTATGCCTTCAGGATCGTCTCCGACCGCCAGTTTACCGCCGGTCAGATCTTCTACGTCTTCGGTGAGTAATTTCACTACGTTTTCGCTTCCGGTGACAGGTGGTGTCGGCGAAACGTGGGTATACAATCCATATCCTATCGACGCTATCGCGGCGATTGTAGCTTTCTGTTCCATGTACTCTGGTGCGGTGACCGCAACAGGTAATTGAGTTGGATCGACATCAAGTGCTCCGGCTACAGTCGAAACCAGATTGAGAAGTCTACCGGTATCGGTACAAGTTCCGAAACTCAAGACCGGCGGTATCTCCAATGCCTCACAGACTGCGGTCAAACCTTCTCCGGCTTTTTCGACAGCGTCTAGAGAAGTCAAGCCGCCAACTTGAAGACCGGCGTTTCCGCATCCTGCACTAAGCACTAAAATGTCTCTCTTTATGAGTTCTTCTGCGACCTTGATGGTCGTCTCGTCTTGAGGTCCGTTATCTAGAGTTGTACAGCTTACCAGAGCTACTATACCTTTGATATTTCCGTTCTGTATGTGTTCTAAAAGAGGATCTAAAGAACCTCCTAAGGCCTCCACCACGGCTTTGGGTGAGAATCCGGTTACTATCTCCTCTTTGTTTTGGGGTACGGTCGTTTCTTTATCTTTTCTCTCCTCGAAGTTCTCTATAGCTCTGTCGATTATCTCCAATGCCTGTTCTTCTGCTTTTTCTGGCTTGTAATTTATGTCGTGATCTACTCCAGGTATATTCACTAACTTCGTGACCGGTATTATCCTGGAATTGTACTTCTCCGCGTATTTTCCCGCGGTCGGAACCGTACAGTTCATGTCCGCCACGAAAGCGTCTACGGCTCCGGTAGCTAAAACGTACTCTTCGTTCAACCAGTTACCCGTAAGCCCAACGAATACGTCATCTTTCTCGAACCTCTGCATCAGTTCCTGACCGGTTTCGATAGAACCTACAATATGTAGGCCTTCGGCGCCGGCTTCCTTGGCTTTCTTTTGGACATCCTCCCTATGAGCTACTTCTATCAGCGCAGCGCCCATGAAAGGCTCGTGTCCGTTCGGTAAGATATTTACAAAATCTGGATCCAAAACACCCATATCGACTTCTGCTTCGTGAGGTTCAGCAGTACCGAACAATATATCTTGAACTTCCTCTAACAGGGTCAGCGAGCCGTAAGATGTAGCTAATCCCATCCTTAGAGTCTTTAAAGCCATGCTTTGGTAATCACCGTCCACATTGGTCATAACGCTTGTCTTTACGTCCATCAGTTCATGGAGTGGTCCTCCAGGAAGTATATTCAACTCTTCCCAGACATCCTGTCTGGACTCTGGAGCGAAGTTCTTGACAACTTCAGAAGTTTCCTCGCTATCACGGTTTATCTCTTCTATCATGAAATCCGCCAGGTCTTTAGCCAGTTCATTCTTCTCTTTTGAAGCGTCTAGTCCTACTCTTTCTGCTACATCTTTCAGTTTCTCCTCGTCCTCTATACCGAACATCGTTTTTCCTTCGGCTGTAGCCTTCAACGTTTTCGCGGTAGTGTTTGCGTGATAAGTATAAGCGGAAGTTCCCATACTATTGACTCTAGTTAGATTTCTCATAACCATACCGTCTTTATCTATACCACAAACACCCCTTTCCGTTACTCCGTCCACTATCCTGCAGGGTCCTTGAGAGCAGATGTTACATCTGGTTCCCTTCTTACAGAAATCACACCTGACGTTCTCCATCGCTTCGTACCGATCGTGAACATTGGTGAGACCGTCTTCCTCTACCTTTTCATACATATCTTCTACAGAATCGTGAGCGCTATGCTTTTCCATATTTCTTTCACCTGAAAAGACAATCTCAAGGAGGTTTAAAAATATTTCGTTGTTATGCGAACGTTCGTTCTCATGGGAAAGAAATATATATCTTTCCGAAGTAACATAATGTAGTGTTCCAGATGGAAAAAAGACCTAGGATATTCTCGACCGACAAGGGCGTAGTGATAATCAAAAGTGCCGCAAAGAACGAGATCATAGACCTATTGAAAGATAAGGAGATGAACAGTTCACAGATCAGAGAGGAATTGGATAAGGCCAAATCGACAATCTCGGTCCATCTTTCAGACCTGAAAGATCTAGGTATAATCGAGGAAAAACAACATCCTGAAGATGAGAGGAAGAAACTGTTCTATCTTTCCTCACAGATCATAGGAAAGTCAGAAAATCCTTTCGATAAACATTACAAAGATATTTTAGAAAATATAGGTGATTCTAAGGGAGAAAAATACGAATTTTTGAAGAGCCTATTTCATCTGATCAGGTACGGTCTTATCTCTTTCGGTCTTGATATACATCCCGCGTTAAAAGAGATCGGGCGCGATGCAGGAAAAAGCATCGGTAAAAATTTTGACGTGAATGATAGAGAAGAACTGTTCAGTGAGATCGATGATTTTTGGAAAAATACTGGTTTAGGGTCAATCGAGCTAAATGAAAACGGATATCTATTGATCAATAATTGTTTTGACTGCGGTGAGATGCCCGATGTCGGAGAAACTTTATGTTCACTGGATGAAGGTATGATCGAGGGAATAATAGAAGAAACCGTAGGGGAAAAGGTAACTTTAAGCGAAGTAGAATGCCATGGTACTGGAGCTGATCACTGTAAATTCAAAATAGAATGAATATCTTCAATTTACAATTTTTCTGAATATCATGGCGTTATCTCTTGAAAGAAAAATATGATCTTATAAATCGAAAAAGATATATAATGTCTAAAATTTGACACGGACGGTGAGTTGATGGCAGAAAAACCCGAAAAAGGCAAATGTGCAAAATGTGGATCAGAGAATATAATATTTTATGATGATGGATTCGGACGCTGTCTCGACTGTGGGAGAACCTTCCAATGGAAAGATCAGGAGCAAGAACCACAACCTCAGCAGAGTAAACCAGAGAGATCTCAGAGTGCTCAACAACAGCCTAAAAGACAGGCTCCTTCACCCACTCAAAAATCTCAAACATCATCAAGAACTCAACAACCATCGAACAAACCACAGCAAAAACAATCTGCAAAAAAATCACAAACTCCTAGGCAACAACCGACTTCTAGTCGATCTTCATCAGGTAAATCTCCCAAATCATCATCTCAGAGTCGTTCTACCAGTAGAAAAAGTAATATTAACTCAAAAAGTAAAAAGAAATCCAAGCTTTCCAAGGGCTTCCTTTACCTAACGACTATTGGTTTCATAGTGATGATAGTGGGATATATACTGATGTCAGTGACCATGATGGGGTTCGATTTAGACCCAGATACTGTTAACCTATTGATCGGAATGTTCACTATGTTTTCCTATACAGGAGTACTACTGATCGGATTAGGTTTAGTGTATGGAGCAGTTACAGCCGACAGTCTCGATAAGAAGATAAGAGCATGGATGCTTATAGCTATGGCGATACTGCTCGGACTGTTCCTTTCGTTCAACATGGTTCTCAGCACAGTTACTTCATTCGGTGGTTTATAAGGAATAAAAAAATTTTCAAAATCCTTTATTTTTTAATTATCTTTTTTAATCTTAATCGAACTTAGTGATTTTTTTAATAACTTGTTTATTAATTCTATCAGTAAAAAATCAAATACCACTAGTTACCCTGACTCTCTTTTCAAAAGTCCTTCCCTAAAATTTTTCTTGATCTACTTTACCTCCCTTGGATTTCCTCGATAAAAATATCGCTAATACCACAATTATAGCAATCACTATCGGTATATCTATAGTAGGGAGAAATCCTCCTCCGCCATCATCTCCCTCTCTATATTCAACGGTCATTGAAGAAGAATCGACTATTGAATAATCTTCATTTTCCGCTTCTAACGATATCTCATTACGGTCACATTTAACGAGATCAGTAGATACCTGCACTTCAACATCTACAGCCTTACTCTCCCCCGAAGACAAAGATATGGAGGAATTGTCCAAAAACGGCTCTAAATCCCTTTCTGCCCTGAGAGATAGGTTAATATTTTCTTAAATTTTCTAGTGTGATGTTTAGAAAAAATTATTTACCATTGAATTAAAAATAGAAAAAATTAGTTTTGGAGATTAAACGTTTTTCTCATCTTTGGAGATCATCTATTAACTCTTCATTTCCCCCATTTTCTAACGGTTCTTCAGTATCTTCATCAATTTGTTCATCCATGTTATTTTGTTCATCTAAGGTTTTCTCGGTCTCTTTAGACTCCTTTTCAGAGAGTTCCGATTTTGTTCTGTTCAACCGCCATATGAGGTAGAATATTCCACCAGCTAAAAGCAGTATAGGAGCAAAGATCCAATTATTACTCTCTTTTTCTTCTTCTTCTTCTTCTTCTTCTTCTCCTACATTCACAGTAAATGTCTTCGTATCTTCGTTTCCGGCTTCATCTATTACAGTAAGCGTAACTTCATGTTCTCCAGCAGTTTCAAACGCGTGTTCTACCATTTTACCTCCGTATTCTATTTCACCGCCATTAATACTCCACTTGTATTCCTTGATATCTGAGTTATCTGTCGATTTATCTGCACTAAGTACTATCTTATCCCCTTCTTTTATGTCGTCTATGTCTTCAATATTAGCCTCTGGTTGGACAGTGTCTTTTACTTCAACAAAAACATCGTCAGTAGCAGTATTTCTAGAATAATCTTTCACAGTCAAAATGACAACATAAGTTCCGGCTTCATCGAATTTGTGACTGACTACTTTGCCTTTTTTATACGCTCCATCTATGTTCCATGTGTACGAAGCTACACCTATATTATCTGTAGACTCTGAAGCATTTAGCACGAACTCTTCACTCATCTCAACCGTAATGTTCGAACCTGCCTCGGCTTCTGGACCCTCTGTATCAATAACTGTTATAGTCAATTTATCCGTATCCATGTTCCCTTCTTCATCTTCCACCGTCAAAGTCACTTCGTACTCACCGGCATCTTCAAACAAATGTGTAGGCTTAGCACCTGTCAACTCTTCATTTCCGATAGACCATGTGTAGGAACCTATTCTCATATTATCTGTAGATCCCGTAGCATCTAGAACAAACTCCTCACCCATCTCAACTGAAATGTTCGAACCTGCCTCGGCTTCTGGACTCTCTGTATCAATAACTGTTATAGTCAAGGTATCCGTATCCATGTTCCCTTCTTCATCTTCCACCGTCAAAGTCACTTCGTACTC
>CAZPCW010000082.1:0-7234 GCA_964585175.1 uncultured Thermoplasmata archaeon | reverse complement strand
AGCAAGTTGACGAAGCAGGTGGTAACCTTTACCAAACGGCTGGAAGCCCCGTCCTCTATGGCGGGGAGGATGTCACTTGCTTATTAGAGGATTATTTTTTGTAGAGGTGTGAAAGTTGGACATCACATTGATCCTCGAATTGATCGTTCTGTTCGCTGCTCTAGTAGTGGTCAATTACGACGTGAAAAGTAAACCTCTGGATAGGAAAGTATTTGTAGTTTGGGTGATCGGTACTGCAGTGGGATATTATTTTTTCTCATTGTATGGGGCTGCTGTAGTCCTGGTTCTTTACCTGGTTTGGACTAGAGCCCTTCTCAGATTTTGGAGTCCAGAGGAAGAGAACGGTGATTGAAAGAGCTTTAGATGATATAGTGTTAAATTGTCTAAATATATGTGGTCAACAAACAAATAGGTATTATTTTCAATTATAATCTATTTTAGCTGGCAATCTTAATTCAAAAATCATCCAAAATTTTATTAATTAGATAATAGAATAAAACATTCGGTGAAAATCATAACACCTTTACCCCCTCTGGAGGAGTAGATGATTATTTATGATAGATATCGAGAAGAAAGACATGATTTTAATGTATCTTGAAGGTCTTGAAGAGTTCAGGGAAGAAGAAGAAGTCCCTTACGATGTCACCCCAAAAGGTATTACTGATTCAATCGAACTGGAAGAAGATAGACCTTACCATACACTCGAAGAGATGGAAAGCGAAGGCCTTTTGATGGAAGATGAACGATTCATCTCTAATCTTGATAGAAAGAGAAATGTTTATTTCCTTACAGATGAAGGAAAAAGAAAGGAAGAGGAAGTATGGAATCGGATCAAAGATCAACAGGTGACGATTAAAACTGAAAACAAAGAAAAGATCCTCAGTTTAAAAAATATCGAGAATCATATAAGTGGAAGAAATCCGACGATCAAAGGACTCAAAACGATCGATGAGAACGGGGTAATAGACCTTACTTGTCTAGAGGAGGATACTGAAGTTTTCGTGGGAAGAAAGGAGGAACTTGATAGACTTAAAACAGAACTCAATAAAGCTAAAAAGAGCGGTGCTAGGACAGTGATGGTTGAAGGTGAAGCGGGTGTTGGAAAAACTTCTCTTGTGTCCAAGCTTGTACCTTTCGCTGAGGAGTTAGGTTTTGAATTTCTTTCAGGTACTTGTCAAGGAGAGACTTCTGATCCTTATCTTCCTTTCAAGGAGGCTTTCAATGAATATATGGAGAGTAATGAACAAACTGGAGAAAAAGGGATGTCCTTTATCGGGACTATCCAGCAGGAAGAAAAAATAGATGACGAGAGCATGTTCGATGCGAAAAAGAAAGAAACGTTCTATCAGACCACTAAAACCGTGAAACAGATTGCTGGAAATGATCCACTAGTCGTCTTTCTCGATGATCTACAATGGGTTGATAGAGCCACATTAGATATATTAGCATATATGGACGAGAAATTGGAAGATGCCTCTGTTCTATTTATTGGAACTTACAGACCAGAAGATGTTTCGGAAAAACATCATCTCGTTGAAATGATACACAGAATGGACTTAGAGGACAGGATAAAGAGGATTGAATTGCAACCGCTAGACTATCAGGATACCGAAGAGACTATAAAAAATGTTCTAGGAAGCGAGGAGATCCCTCAATATTTAATAGAGAGAATACATGATAAGACAGAAGGAAATCCACTTTTTATAAAAGAGAGCCTTAAACAGATGATACAAGAGGATATAATCGATCCAGAAAATCATCGCTATCCTGAAGAATCTGACGAAATCTCTATCTCAAGATTGGTGCATGATGTTATCGAAAGAAGGATCGATCGTTTAGATGAAGATACTAGAAAGATAATCCAGATCGGCTCTGTGATAGGAGGAAAGATTCCTTTTGATCTGCTTTCAGGAACAGCTGATATGGATGAAATAGATCTTCTAGATTATATTGATATACTGAAAACCAATGATCTTTGGGAACCCCATCCAAAAGATGACGCCTTTCATTTCTGCCATACTATGATCGAGGATACCGTTTATGAGAATCTAGATAGACTTAAAAGAAAATTGCTCCACAAAAAGATAGCACAAAATCTTGAGGAACTATACAAAGACGAGCTCGAAGATTGGTATTCTGATCTAGCTCGCCACTATGAAGCGGGAGGAGAAAATTCTGAAGCCTTAGAATACTTCGTTAAGGCTGGGAAACATGCTGAGAAAGTATATGCTAACGATGATGCAATAGAGATGTATGAAAGAGCGCTTGAACTATTTGATGGAAAGGTAGATCTAGATATTGATAAACTTGGGATAATCGAAAAGATAGCCGGCGCTTATTCTCTGATGGGTGAATACGAGAAAGCTAGAGAGCATCTCGAACAAGCTTTAGGTCTAACGGAGAAAGGTAAAGAGACACAATGCATACATAGGAAAATAACTGAAACCCACCACGAACAGGGTAATAGAGAAAAAGCTCTTGAACATATCGAGGAAGGTTTATCTGCATATGATAAAGAAAATTCGGAGAAATGTAAGCTTTTGAGTTTAAAAGGATGGACATATCTCCATAAAGGAAATTTTGATAGAGCAGAGGAGATATTCAAAGAGGAAAAGAAAATAGCCGAGAAAATCGAAAGCGAAAAGCAGAGAGGTCAAGTCTATCATGATCTAGGGACGACCGCTCTAAGAAAAGGTGATCTTGATGAAGGCATTGAAAAGTTGAAGAGAGCTATCGAGATTAGAGAAAAAATAGATGATAAGATCGAACTTCAGAAATCTTATAATAACATCGGAGGTGCTTATGTTTACAAAGGGAATTTAGAAGAAGGTGAAAAATTCTTCAAGAAAAGTCTTCAAGTCTGCGAAGAAATAGGCCATAAAAATGGAATTTCTTCTTCCTTTCACAATCTGGGAGATATTCACCGGAGAAGAGGAGATCTTACTAAATCTATAGAGACTTACAGAAAAAGCCTAGACATTTCCCATAAAATCGGTGATATCCACGGGGAGGCCAATACCCACACAGATTTAGCTGAACTATATTTGATGAAAGGTGACCTAGGGAGTAGTAGAAAAAATCTAGAGGAGAGTATTGAGATAAAGGAAAAGACTGGTGATAAATATTGGACTTCAGCTAATCTAATCGTCCTAGCCAATCTAAAAATTAAAGAAAGCAATCTCGACGAGGCTGAAGAAAAAATTCGAGATAGTATGAAGATAGCTAAAGAGATAGGGAGTCAGAGACAATTAGCTATTACTAATTACGAAATTGGTAAGATTTATACTTTGAAAGGAGAGTTCGAAAAAGCCAAAGAACATTTGGATAAATCGATAGAATTTGCTGATAAGATCGGTATAAAAGAAAAAATAGCAGAGTCTAAAGACATTTTGGGTAAGATTCATCGCTCGAAAGGAAATATAGAAAAAGCTAAAAAGATACGAAAAGAAGGTTTAAAATTGGCTGAAAGGGCAAAAGAAGAAAAGGCTAAGATAATCAATAAGATAGGTCTTGGTGAAATACACTTAGAGGCTGAAGAATTAGAAAAGGTGGAAGAATGCTTAACTAAAGTGTCCGAAAAAATCCAAGATAGAGAGGAACCGGGTATCATCATTCGTCATTTGATGTTGAAAGGCAAATTAAAAATAAAAAGAGGAAATATAAATGAAGCGGAACAATATCTAAAGAAATCGCTAAAGAGATGTAGAGGAGCAGAGGATAAAATAAAGGAGGCTAAAACCTTATATGAGTTAGGAAATCTTAAATTGGAAAAAGAAGAAAAAAAAGATGCAAAAGATTATATTCAAGGGGCGCTAAAGTCCTTTGAAGATATGGATATGAGTCTTTGGGAAAAAAGGACCAGGGAACAACTTGATAAGGTGTTATAATGATAGATATTTTTAGTAAAGAATTGGATAAAGAAGAACTGATAACCCTTCATCTCGGAGATGAAACGTCAGAGAGTACCGAGGATATCATTTCTCCTAAACACATATCAGATTTGTTAGATATTGGTGAGGACGAAGTTTTAGGAATAATAGATAACTTAAAACAAAAAGATTTCCTTTCAGAAAGAGAGAAGAAAGAGGATGAAAACAGTTCAGACTATTTTCTCACAGAAAAGGGGGAAAAACGAAGCAAGAAGATATGGGATGAAATAAAAGAAAAATCTATTTATCTCATAGATGAAAAAGACTCTATCCAACTAAATTTAGAATATGTTCCACACATACTGACAGACAAGTCTATAATTGAAATATTAAAGTTAGTAGATGAAAATAAAACCCTGGAATTGAGAGAGAGTGGTGAAGAGGAACACGAATTTGTAGGAAGAGAGTATGAGTTGGAAGAACTGACAGATATCCTCTACAATATCGAAGAGAGAAACGTAAAGACCGTTTTTATTTCGGGTGATGCAGGAATTGGGAAAACGAGTTTAGTCAATAAATTGAAAAATAAAGCCTCTAAAGAAAAATTCACTTTTCTGACCGGAAAATGTTTTTTAGAGAACAATTTACCGTATGCCCCCTTAAAGAACATCCTCGAAAAATTTCTCAATATTGAAGAAAAAAGCGAAGGGATCAAAGGAGTCATTGATCCCCCTCTATCCACATCTAGAAAAGTTCAGAGTCAGGAAATGTTCACTGCTCAGAGAAAATCTTTATTTTATGAAACTAAGAAATATCTGAGACATCTTTCGAAAGAAAAGCCTTTGATCTTATTTTTTGACGATCTCCAATGGGCGGATTCCGGTACGTTGCATATTTTAGAGTATTTAGCGGACATGTTGAAAAATGAGAAAGTGATGATAATCGGAGTGTATAGAGAAGGCGATGTGAGTAGTTCTAGTCCACTAACGGAGACTTTGAGAAGAATGTCTCGAAAAAAGCTTTACGAAGAGATAAAATTGAAACCCTTAGAAAAAGACAATTTAAAAAGTATAATATCTGATATAATATCTGTTGAAAGTATTCCTGAAGATTTTGTCAATCGGGTCGTAGAGAAGAATAATGGGAATCCGCTATTCGTGAAGGAAACTATCAATCAGATGGTAAAAGAGGGCATAATAGACGTGGAAACGAATAAGTTTCCAACTGAAGAGGAAATAATTCAGATACCGGATGTAGGTAAGGAAGTCATCGAAAAAAGGGTTTTTGAGTTAAATGATGATACAAGGAAGGTTCTCCAGCTGGGAAGTGTGATAGGAAAAAAGATTCCTCTAGAATTACTAGCCGAGGCTTCGGAATGGAACGAACTTGATCTGCTGGATAAGGTAGAAAAGCTTAAAGAGAATAATATCTGGAAAAATCATCCTACAGAGGAGTCCTTTTTATTCACCCATGACCTTTTTGTGGATATTATCTACGACGGGATAGGAAAATGGCTTGAAAAGAAATATCTTCATGAAAAGATTGCTGATTCGATAGAATCGGTTTATCAGGATGATCTTGAAGAGAGATACACCGAGCTAGCTCGACATCTGAAGAAAGCTGAAAAACATGAGAAGGCGTTTAGCTATTTTCAAAAAGCTGGAGATAAGGCTGAAAGAGTATACGCTCATGAAGACGCTATAGAACGATATGAGGAAGCGCTCTATATCGCTAATAAGACAGATGAGATAGAAGAAAAAGAAGTGGTGTCTCTTTTAGAAAGATTGGGCGAGATCAATAATATGGTGGGAAACTATGAGGAAAGTCGAAAGTATCTAGATCAGGCACTGACGAAAGAAACGGATGTTGAAAGTAAAAGGAGAATATATAGGAAAATAGCGGAAAGTTGGTTCAATCAAGGGGAATTTGAAAAAACGATAGATTTGACTGAAGAAGCTTTGCATCTGGTAGAGAGGGATCAAACAATGCTCGAACAAGCCGAATCTAAAGAGACCCCTACATCTGAAATTGATAATACTGTTGAGGTCTGTAATTTATTGAGTATAAAAGGATGGGCCTTGAAAAGAATAGGCGAATACGAAGATATGAAAGAGACCTTTTTTGAAGAACTAGAAAGAGCAGAGGACCTTGAAGACAAAACGAGCTTAGCAAAAGCGTATCATGATCTGGGTTCACTCGAACGTGGAAAAGTGAAATCTGAGGATTGTATAGATTATCTGCAGAAGTCAATAGAGATCAGAAAAAATTTAATCGAAGATGAAGAATCATATGAGGAAAAGTACGAGCTATCTAGATCGTACAACAATCTAGCAACTAATTACCTCCAATTGGGCGAACTAGACAAAGCTCAAACTTATTTTGAAAAGGCTCTTGAGATACAGAGAGATATCAATAATAAGACATTAGAAGTCACAACATCGAATAACTTAGCTAATCTTTTTAGAAGAATGGGTGAATTAAACAAAAGTGAAGAGCTTTTGAAAGAATCAATTGATATCTTGAAAAAGATCGACTATACTCCGGGCCATGTATTGGTCCAAAATTTTGGGGGCCTGATTTCTCTTGAAAGAGGTGAATTCGATCGAGCTTTAGTAAAATTTGAGAAAGCATTAAAAATAAGCGACGAGATGGGTTATAAGTATAGAATTGGAGAAGCATTCAATCATATCTCTAGAATACATATATATAAAGGAAATCTTGATGAAGCTAAAGATCATCTGAAAAAATCCTATGAAATCGGTAAAGATATGGAAAACAATAGGTTGATGAGTATCTCACTTCATTTGAAAGGAATTGTTGAAAGGTTAGAGGGCGATATTGAGAAGAGTATTCGGCACCATAACGAAGCGGTGGAAAAAAGTAAAAGAACTTCAGAAAATATAAGTCTCTTTAGAAATAGATCTGGACTGATAAAGGATTATATTGCAAAAGATGAATTAGATAGAGCTGAAGAACATTTAGAGAAGGCTAAGGAAGAAAATATTGAAACGAAGGAGACCGATTCGAAGCTAGAAATGCTTGAGGGAATAGTTCTGCGGGAGAAAAATGAACTAAAAGAATCTAAAAAATCATTGAAAACGTCGCTCGAATTGAGCGAAGAACTGTCAAAAAAATATAGGATCGCTGAGGTAAAGTATGAACTAGGCAAGCTCAAAATGTCCATGAATGATGAAGAGAGGGCTAGAGAGTATCTTGAGGATGCGAAACAGCTTTTCGAAGAGATGAGTATGGAAGTAAAGCTTAAGGAAGCAGAAGACTCTCTTAGCGATCTAATTTGATTTATTAAATAATTTGAATTTTTAAATTGAGTTCTAAAATATGAGTATAAACTGATATTCATATTT
>CAZPCW010000081.1:0-7299 GCA_964585175.1 uncultured Thermoplasmata archaeon | reverse complement strand
AAAATATTCTTGCTCCGTCGTCATAAGCTGGATCGAAAATCTCTGAAAAGTCAGGGGGAAGTACGAGCTCTCCAGTTTCCGTACCAACATCGAATTTAGATAATTTAGCGTTTTTGGCGATGCCATCGTAAGGTTTTGGATCGTCGGATACCTTGTCGTTGCCGGCGATACTGCCAGCTACATGAGTTCCGTGACCGTGACCGTCATAATCGTCTGCGTACTCCACGTAACTTTTAATCTTTCTATGGTCAGGCCCTATCGGATCACCTTCAGGATCTCTAAATGCTGCGTGATCGTGATCTATACCTGTATCGGCTACACCTATCACTTGATCTTCTCCGGTTAGATTATGATCCCATATCGGGCGGGAATCAGATTCTCCCGATTGTACAGTCCATTGCGCGTCGTCGTTCAATAATTTCATCTCATCATATTTATCTATCCATGCAACTTCTTTGATTTCAGCTATATCTTGAATTTCGGAAGATTGGACAGCTAATCGAACTCCGTTATGCCCGTAATCAATAAGTTGACCGTGCGGGATAAGCTTGGAAAGAGACTTTTTTGCTCGTGTATGTGTTTGGATATCGATCATCTGTGTTCCTTGGACATCTTTTAGTCCAGCAGATATCTTATATTTAGGTCTATATTCCCCCACCCATTGGACAAAATCACTACTTTTAATTTCTTCAATACTAGCAGATGAAATGTCCATCAGATAGGTGTTCTGAGGGATATACTCCAAGATATCACCTTTTTTCTCTAAATCAGCCTTCCATTCTTGTTTGATAGGGCCTATGGTTTTAACCAAGTGATGACCGTCTTCGAGATTCTGCTTGTTTACTTCTTTTAATTTTTCACTCACATCGATGGTTTTTTTCCTAAGATGGATTTTGTTAAGATCTCCATCTATTGTTTTGATCCCCTCTGAAGATAGTGAGTTGATCTTTGATTTATCATTATCTTTTTCAAAACCGACAAGGAGAAATGAGTCGTATTCCTCTATAACTCCAGAGTCTGATCTGGAAATAGAAGTTTTTTCAGATTTATCAATAAGTTTGTATTCTATGTTTTTCATATCTAGCCTTTCGTCTTTTGTTTTCTTATCTTCTATAGTTCCATTTACTGCAAACGTGCCGAATATGAGGAGGGTCACTATGGCCAAACTTACAAGGCTTAATAAGAGATCACCTTGTATTTTCTTCTTTAGGTACATTTTCCCACTCTGTTAAAATATACTGTTCAAAAAGTAATATATAAAAGCTATGGGTAAATATCATAAACCCTTTTTAAAGATCAAATCAAACTTTTTAAAAATAAAAGTATTTTGCCGCTCCCTAATCTTTAGTCTTTAGCTTATAGCAACCTTGCAAAAAGACATATTTATAATTTACCCATAAATAGCATAGTTCGATTAATAGTATAGTCTCTCTATCTTAAAATAAGATTATATCAATCACGTACACGCACGCATATTGGCGTATATGGAACGAGTATTATAGTGGAACTCGTAACTTTTTGAACTAAGTTACGAGCTCCACAACTAGTAAAAGACACTAAACAGTATAAAATGTCGTGTCTTTTACTATAGTTTAAAAATCTGTGTATAGATCTCAAATTCAATACTTAGCCTCAAACACTCTTATCATCCCCGAAATGGATTATAATATATCCTGTGCTTTCCAACCAACGCCCCCATATATATTAACATTTAATCTATGAATTAACTATGTATTTTTTAATTAAGTATATAGTAAACTATAAGTTTATATACTAGATGAGCATTATATAGAAACAGGTGAAAACCTTGAAACAACACACGTTAGTGCTATTAATAGCAAGTTTACTTGTAATTAGTAGCCTAGGAATAGGAATGATAGTGATTGACAGTGGAAACAATATAGTGAAAGCCAGTGCGATCAAAAATGATGATGGCAAAAATGCCGTCATAGTAAATGAGGGAACTACTGAAGGGGAAGAGTATCAAAACGGGGATGCATGTTGTTATTCTGATATAACAGTATTCAAGTATTTCGATGAGAACGGAGATGGAGTTTACGACGAAGGTCTAGATTACCCTATACCGGATTGGGACTTTGAACTTTATGGTAAGGGTCATAATGGTGGTGCTCCCGGCGATTGGACTTATTTAGCAAATGGGACGACCGGTCCTGATGGCTACTATGTCTTTGAAGACTGGGAATGCGGTAATCCGCCCGGACCGATAGGCCATTACAAGGTAAGAGAATACTTACCCGATGGATGGTACAACACCGGATCTGCTGTTTATGAGACTGAAGAAGAAATACACAATTTGATGAACAGCGAGAGCGAGATAGAATTAACCGATGAAAACGGTGATGGGGATGAGAGATACGTCGAGAATTCATTCTGGTTAAGAGAGAACCCGATGACTGCTGAGTTCGGGAACGCTAGGATGGAAGGAAATATCGATGTATACAAATTCCACGATGCGAACTACGATTCTAACTACGATGAAGAGAGAGAAGATCTGATAGATGGATTCACATTCCAGCTGTGGACGGCAGATGAAGAAGGAAATCCGATAGATACGATAGGAAAACCAGTAGAAACTGAAGATGGGATGTACACCTTCGAAGATCTAGTTCCAGGTAACTACGTGGTCCAAGAGATAATACCTGAGACTGGAGAAGAAGAGTGCTGTTGGACAACAACGACTGAGCTCTTGAATCATGTGGTCGTTGAGAACGATGAGACGATAGAAGCTTGGTTCGGAAACGTTCGCGGGGGTAGTATCGAGGGATTGAAGTTCCTAGATATCATGGCCGACGGATATTTCGATGTTGGAACAGATAAGCCTCTGATTGGCTGGACGATCAACCTATGGGAGAATATCGATGGAGAACCCGGTGAAGAACCGATAATGACCACAGAAACGAATAGATGCGGAGAATATACATTCGAGTGTGTAACACCTGGCGATTATTTTGTACAGGAAGTTATGCAGGAAGGATGGTATGCGGTAGATTCTGAAATAGTTGAAGTCTCTGTTGAACCGTGCGAAACCACTGAAGATGTTGATTTTGCAAACTGCATGTACAAAGATATCTACGGTATAAAGTACTATGACTGGAACACCAACGGTGAATTCGATGAAGGAGATGAAGTCATACCCGGTTGGGAGATAAAACTCTTAAACGAAGAACGTGAAGTCATAAAGACCACAACCACTCAAGAGTGTGGATACTATTTCTTTGACGATCTAAAAGTGGGAACTTACTATGTGGAGGAAGAAGAACGCGAAGGATGGAACAATACCACACCCACGAACGTTAGAGTTGAATTGACTTGCTGTAACTCATGTAAGATAGTGAATTTCGGCAACTACGAGTTGCCTGAGATAACCATAGTGAAATATAACGACACTAACATGGACGCTGAATATGATATGGAAAACGAATATCTAGTCGACAGTCAAGTTTTGTTCGATATAGAAATAGATGGTCTATACTCTGAGACGTTAGGTGTAACCGGAGAGTGGAGTTTCTATGTGGATATTGGAGACTACACGATTACCGAACAGTTGCCACAGGGTTGGTTGAATACCACACCTCTAGAACAGATGAATAGTTTGGGACCTGGTGACCACTGGTTAGTGGAATTCGGTAACGTCCAGTACGGTAACATAACTGTCTACAAGTTCTACGATTTGAACATGAATGAACAATGGGATGAAGGAGAAAAGATGCTAGAAGGTTGGGATATGACTCTCTTTAACTCCACTGGCGTTAAAGTGAACTCTGGAACGACAGATGCAGAAGGAATGGTCGTATTTGAAGAAATAGTACCTGGAAACTACACTGTTATAGAAGATCTTCAAAAATGTTGGTTCAATACTACACTGATAGAACAGGAAGTAACTGTTGAAGCCGGAGAAGAAGAACAAGTCTGGTTCGGGAATGTTCCCGGTGGATACATCGAAGGTTACAAGTTCTGCGATTACAACATGAATCAGGAATTCGATGGGATCGAAGAAGGTCTAGAAGGATGGACGATCAATCTCTACGAGTACGAGGAGAACGACAATGATTATCATTTGAAAGATATGCATATGCGTTCAACCACAACTGATGGAGACGGATACTATGAATTCATGTGTGTCAAGCCTGGAATGTATATCCTTGAAGAAGAGATGCAGCATGGATGGCACAACAGTACTCCGGATTACTACGTGATAGAAGTTAAACCGGAAGGCGAATTGGAGTATCACTTCGGTAACTACAGATACGGAGACATAACGGGACTCAAGTACTATGACTTCAACATGAACGGCACATTTGAACCCGAAGAAGGAGACATTCCATTGAGAGGAAGAACCGTTGAACTCTGGGAAGCAGATGTAGAAGGAAACATGATCGGTGACGAGGCGATAGATTCCACTGAAACCGATGAACATGGATACTACGTATTCGAAGACGTTGGACCTGGTGACTATGTAGTGTATCAACCCAAACCGTGCTGTGATTGGATACATACCACGGGACGAGAAGTACATGTAAGGATGGGTTGTCTCGAAGAGAAAGAAGTGAACTTCGGTGAATACAAGCTGTCCAGCATAGATGTGTATGAGATTGGCGGTACAGTCGGTGTAGGAGTCGAGATATACGAATCAGATGAAAACGGTGTAGAAGGCGACCTACTCGAATCGGGCGAAACTGGTGATCACGGATGGTACATCTCCGAACAACTAGAACCGGGATACTACCTTGTTGTACTAGAAGATGGTCAGGAAGTGCTTGTTCAGTTGAGGATGGGCGAACAGGTCGAATTCGAACACAGCGAGGGATTCCATAGTGAAAATTCAATTGAAGCAACCTACTCGAAGTTCGAGTGAATGAAACAAAGAAACAAATCAAAACCTTTTTCTTTTTTATATATTTGTTATTTGATCTTTAGTTTGGCCATATTTTTGCCCGGTCTCCAAATATAGAGAAACCCCTTAAACTATATTCGTCTAAATAGATAAGTTTATTTAGTAATAGGCTGATACCTCTCAAGTAGGTTAAGGGGGGTTTAATATTATCGTCACAGATGAAATCGAAATAAAGGATATAGATTTAGAAAACTTAGAGGAACTAGAAGGTTTTTGCGTTCCGGAAGAAAAACTGGACGATCCACTCATGGTAGAAGGGGTTCAACTATGGAAAAAATGGATTAGAGGCAATTTGAAAAGATATGGTTCGGTAGGTAAAATAGCCTTTTTAGACGGTGAAATATTGGGTTCGATACAGTATGTACCTAAGCCGGGCCAAGCGGTCGCTGAGATAAAGTGCCTCTCCGTGAAAGAAGATGATGATTCTATCAAACAAGCTTTGCTGAAAGCCGCGATAGATCACTTTGAAGAATCAAAGCCGTATTTCAAGGGCGAAAAGCCGAAAGCCCTCGTTACTTTTCCGGATCTGTTTCCTAGATCGATCGAAAATAAAAAATTCTATGAAAAAAACGGTTTTAAAGGGGTACAAAACAGTGATGGTCTTTTACACTATCCTTTGAGGGAAGAACAGGTGTCAACCATAGAACCACTAGAGATACCGGTTGTGAAGAGAACAGATGAGAACAAAGCACTGATTTTATGCAACTCTTCATGTCCTTATTGTGTAGAGGAGACTATGGAAGTTTTAGAGGACTTGAGGGAATTAAATACTGAGGTCCCTGTAAAGATAATAGTGCCCTTTGAAGATACTAAAAAGTTGACAGAGATCTTTTCTATGCCGACATCTGTAGTTATAAATGGAGAAGTGATCTGGTATCCTCTCCTAGAAAAAGAAGAATTCAAAGAGTGTATAAGAGAGAAGCTAAGACAGGAAGAGCTGGTAGAAACTAGCTCTGATAAAGTGATGCCGGCATAGAGACTTAGACTTCAATCAGACAATATACCTTTCAGCTTGTCCGCGTTGTCGAACATCTCGTAGTTGTTGAACATGCAGTAAACTTTGGATTTGTTAGCCGAGAGAGCTTTCAGCTTGTCCGCCAATTTCTTGAGTTCTTTTTCCGTATAGTCGTAGTTGTAATCGTACTCGTTTTCGTTCAGTCCGTGAAGTCTGGTGTAGGCTATCTCATGATCGGAGACGGGGTCTTCACGCATAAGATCTACCACGTGTATCAGTTTGAGATCATTACAGATCCTCTCGACAGTCTCCTCATTCTCTTTCCAGTCGCCTCTAGGTTCCCAGGCTATATTCAGATCTCCTCTACTTATATTTCGGAATAGTTCTCTCATGTTCTCCTCGTTCTTCTCACTGCAGTCGAAACTGCCGGGGGTCTGAATCACGCAAACGTCAGCTTCCATCGCCTTTCCTATCTTTTTGCTTTCCTCCCACGCATTGATGACTTCTTCATTTGGCTGCAGATAACCAAAATTTTCTTTTTGAGCTTCGGAAAGTTTGTCTTTTTTATTGCGCCAGGTCGGACTAGAGGTCGGATGTGTCAGCGCCTGCCAAGCTTTGAAATTGAAAGTAAAATCTTCGAGAGCGTTATTTTTTCATTTTTTCGCTGTCTTTTCCATCGGAAGCTTATAAAATGTCTTGTTTATCTCCCCAGTCTCGAATTCATCGGTGTAGGCTTGAAGCTTACTTTTGTATTCTTCTTTCCACCCTTCTCCCGGATCGTAGTAACCGTATCCGCAGGTGCCTATCTTTATCTTCGACATGGTTGATCTATAAATTGATTGAAAGGTTTATAACTTTTACAGTTTTACTTTTCACCCTGTCAAAAGAACCGCGACTATCCCAGTCAAAAATATACCGTCGAAAGTGCCGGCCCCTCCTATGCTCAGCGTTTGTCCTCCTAACTTCATCGTCTCTTTAAGATTCATCAGATCTGCACCGATAAGAACACCAGTAACTCCAGAAACGTAAGCTATCGCCTGCTGAGGATTTCCCGGTAACAGAAAAGCCACAACCGCGGCCGATAACGGAGGTATCAAAAGAGGCATACTGATCCCTACGCCCTTGACAGGCCTCGCTACCTTGTAGCAGATAACCGCTATCACGAGCGTTCCTACGGTGAACTGCCAGGCCAAATGGAGATACTGCATAACGAGATAAGCGGTCACGAGGAGAGGAATTATTGCCCCGCCTAAATTTATCGCTACAGTGCTTTTCATGTTCCTGTACTCAACTTGAGGATAAAGAAGATCGGTAAGAAATCCTGATCGGGGAACACGAACTTTCTGATACCTTTCAAAGGAGTATATCGGTATATTCACCTAAAAACAGGCAGGAGGCTCCTTCCTTCAGGGAGGAGAGGAATGCCACT
>CAZPCW010000080.1:0-7357 GCA_964585175.1 uncultured Thermoplasmata archaeon | reverse complement strand
GAGATACATTCGGACAAGAACGGAGCACACAATATCGGACGACGGGCATTAGGAATCTACTGGAATTTCTTTACAAATTCCATCGAGTATCAGAATTTTCGCAGAAAAATTCTAATTTAGTAGGAATTTTAAGTAAATTCCTACGATATGAGGAATTCAACTCGAATTCCTCAGTAAGCTTTTGAAGCCGCTTTCTGATGCAGGGGGCTTTGTGGCTAGTCCCGGAGCTGGAAGCAGTGACCTGACCGCTCTGACGGAGTTCTACTCCTTCATGAAGTCGGCGAGCGGAATGCAACCTCATTAGCTTTGGTCAGAAGCACCTTCCTGATCGGCTGGTCAGGGAGGTGAGGAAGTCACAAGGACCGAACTGGATAAACAGAAAGTCCTTTCATTCTTCGTTTCTTTTTACTAATAAACCCATATCTCCCAAACGGCGTTTTCTCAGGTCTTTGGCCTTGGAAAAATCCACGAAAGCATCGCTAAAATCGATATTGTCGGCTAGGAGAAAACCGCCGTCCTTTAGATTTCTCCAGGCTAGTGAGAATTCGAACATCATCGTTTCATAAGAATGCCCGCTGTCATGCAGAAATATGTCTACCTCGCTGGAGAGTTCCGTTAAAAGCTTAGGGGTTTCGTCATAGGTATCGCCCTCTATCAAAGTCCATCTGTCTCTTAATTTGTCGGGAACTGACCATCCGGAATTCTTACCGGGTGGTATGACCGCACCGCTCTTTTCATCGTCACTTTCTAAATCATCTATATTCACGGGAAAATCGACGGAATAAAGCTCCCCTTGTTCGTTGTCTTCCATAGCTTTCAAAATTACGGAAGAAGAAAATCCGTTGCATACACCGGTCTCTACCATTATCTCCGGTTCAACCTCTCTGATGAAATTGTAGAGTTTTTTCCCACTCTCCTTTCCCAATATCGCGGGATGGTAAGGATCAAAGCTTGAAAATTCATTATCGATCCTTCCCGCGATCTTTTCGATGAAATCCTCTATTTGATGTTCGACTTCGATCTCGTATTCTTCAAGCTGATCTAGCAGTTCTTCGCTCATATTTTTCCCCTGATCGGGACCCGATATAACTCTGAATTCACCTATCTTCGAGTATTTCCTTGTATTCAGGTATAACGTCTTCGTCGAAGGATTTCATACCTTCGCTCGTCTTCTGATGAACCATCATATCCTCGATTATGTCGAAAGGTATAGTCGCTATTTCTGCACCTATTTCCGCGACCTGTCTCACCTGTCTTTCCGTTCTGATGCTGGCTGCGATGATCTCCGTATCATAGGAGTAATTACTTAGTATTTCATCGATCGACCATAACAGGTCGACTCCCGAGAGAACTCCTTCGTCGTTACCCCAATCGTAAAGTTCAACCGCTTCTTGATCACGATAAACGACTTTTTCCTTATCCAAATTCCTTATTCTCTTTCGAAGTTCCATATCTCTTATCCTTTCGGTCAGTTCTTCCGGATAATAGGTTCCTTTAGGGTAGTCTTCGCCTCTCTCTAGTCCTATCTGTTTTCTTATATAGTCGTCTATCCTTCCGAGGAAGGGGCTGACGTACTCGGCTCCGGCTTTCGCGGCCATCAACGCCTGGTTGGGTTTCATGACCAACGTACAGTTTACTGGTATACCTTTTTCGCTCAAAGATTTAATCGCTTTAACGCCTTCAAAGTTGTCGTCGCCTTCTTCCATCGCCGTATTTATAGGGATCTTTATGACCACGTTGTCGTTGATAGGATTGAACTTATCGTACAGCGTTTTGGCTTCCTTTACCATTCCTTCGTGGTCGGTTTCCGTAACTTCTAGACTGACCGGTCCATCGACCGTTTTCAGTATCTCTTCGATATGGTCCTCCAATTCTATATCCCCGTCCGCGGAATCAACCGCACTTTTGATCAAAGAAGGGTTGGTAGTAACGCCGTCTAAAATACCCCATGATTCGGCTTCCTTTATCTCGTCCAAGTTCGCAGTATCTACAAATATATCCATCATAACACCTCAAATAAATCCTATTTGACTCCTCTTCTTTCTAACACGTCATGTGCGCTCTCGACTATATTTTCTGCGGTGAGGCCGTATTTTTCCATCAACTCGTCGCTTCCACCGGACTCTCCGAACACATTCGGAACTCCGACACGTTTCATAGGAACGTGATAATCACTCTCTGAAAGTACTTGGGCGATACCGCTTCCCATTCCCTGACTCACCACATGTTCTTCTGCGGTAACTATACCTCCAGTTTCCTTCGCCGAGTTAACGATCTTCTTTTCGTCGAGCGGCTTTATCGTGCTCATGTTCAGAACTCTCGCTTCTATGTCATCCTGTTTATCTAGGATCTCAGCGGCCTTCAAACATTCCGATACCATTATTCCCGTTCCGATCAACGTAACGTCGGATCCTTCTTTCAGTATCGTAGCCTCTCCGATCTCGAATGGTTCATTTTTTTCCGTGATAACTGGAACGCTCGATCGACCCATACGCATATAGAAAGGCCCTTCTTCTTCAGCTATAGCAAAGGTAGCTTTCCGGCTTTCGTGATAGTCGGCGGGAGCTACAACTTTCATATTGGGAAGTACTCTCATCAAAGCTATGTCCTCCAACATCTGGTGAGAGGCGCCGTCTCCGCCGACCGTAATGCCCGCGTGAGTAGAAACTATCTTAACGTCTACCTCAGGATAAGCTATGCTTTGTCTTATCTGATCATAAGCTCGACCAGTCGCAAAAACGGCGAAAGTGCTGGAGAAAACCGTTTTGCCGTTAAGAGCTAATCCTGCTGAAACTCCGGTCATATTTTGTTCAGCGATACCCGCATTGAACATTCTCTCCGGGAATTCGTCTCCAAAATCAGTCAGTCTGCATGAACCGCAGAGATCAGCTCCTACCACGACTATGTCATCTCTTTTCCTTCCGAGTTCTACGAGAGCTTCACCGTAAGCGTCTCTCTGTTTTTCCATTTCCCACATCACTCATCACCTCCTTCTTTTTCTCCTAGAGCTTCTAAGGCAGTTTCGAGCTGCTCGTCGTTAGCGGCCTTACCGTGGAATGCGAGTGAGCCTTCCATGAAAGGCACACCTTTACCCTTCACGGTGTGAGAAACTATCATCGTGGGCTGGTCGTGAACTTCCTCTGCCCTTTCTACGGCTTCAATTATCTCGTTAAAATCATGCCCGTCGATTTCCATCACGTGCCATCCGAAAGATTCCCACTTAGAAACTATCGGCTCTATCGAGATCACTTCTTCTGTGGATCCGTCTATTTGAAGTTGGTTCCTATCAAGGAAAGCTATGAGATTGTCCAATTTATTGTTACTAGCGAACATCGCAGATTCCCATATCTGACCGGACTGGATTTCACCATCTCCACATATAGCGAATACTCTGTATGGGTCTCTATCCAACTTTCCCGCCAAAGCCATTCCTGAAGCTATAGACAATCCCTGGCCCAAGGAGCCAGTAGATGCGTCAACACCAGGAGTAGTTTTCTTATGGGGATGACCCTGGAGTCTCGAACCTAATTTTCTCAGCGTCATCAATTCATCGACTGGAAAATAGCCTGATTCGGCAAGTACTCCGTAGAGAGCGGGAGCCGCATGGCCTTTACTCAGAACGAATCTATCTCTTTTTGGCCAGTCCGGTTCGTCCGGGCGATGGTCCATTATCTCAAAGTAAAGCGCCGTCAAGACATCCGTGGCGGAGAGAGAACCTCCGGGATGGCCGGATCCGGCTTCGTGGGTGCTTTTTACGATGTGAACTCTCACTTTTCTAGCGATCTCTTCCAACTCTTTTATCCTCGATTCATCTAATGCTGGCATCTGTTATTATCCTCCAAAATGCTTCTTGAAAGTTAATTGGTGAATAAGTTAAGACTTATTATCTTTTTCGGGAAGTAATACCGCTTTCCCGTCTTTTATCTTTATTCTATCATCGGCGAAGGCACCAACGACCGAAGGTAACAATTCGTGCTCTTTCTTTTTCACCCGCTCGGCTAGAGAGTGAGCATCATCGTCTTTCTTTACCGGCACGCATCTCTGATCGATTATAGGTCCTCCGTCTACCTCACTCGTCACGAAATGAACGGAACATCCCGTCCTTTTCATGCCCGCATCTAACACTGCTTGATGGACTTTTTCTCCGTACATGCCTTCGCCTCCAAAAAGTGGTAGAAGAGCGGGATGAATATTTATCAATTTGCCATGATATCTATCTACAAATTCATCCGTTAGGATTCTCATATATCCCGCTAGGACTATAAGATCCGGATCGTACTCGTCGAGGACTTCGATGATCTCTTTTTCATGTTCCTCTCTTTCTTTTCCACGATGAGCTATGATCCGGTTATCGATATCATGTTCTTTTGCTCTTTCGACACAATAAGCGTCGGGGTTATTCGTGATGAGTAATTTTACGTCCGCATCGATCTCTCCGGATTCACTTGCATCTATTATCGATTGAAAATCCGTCCCTCCTCCGGACGCCATAACTGCCACGTCTATCATTTTATCCGAGCGTTCATAGATTTGATAATTAAAAAAGATTAGGATGATAGATTTACATAAGTAAAAACGCTTGAAAAAGTTTTTTAAGTAAATATTCCATCATATATTTTGAAAAATAATTCTTGGATCGAATGAGAGGTGTCCTATTGGAGATACTTTATGTAGATGATGAGGAAGGGATGAGAAAACAGGCGAAAATCTATTTAGAAAGACTAGACGATGACTTCGAAGTCTCTACAGCTCCATCTACAGAAGACGGGCTCCAAGAGCTGGAAGAGAATGATTATGACGTTATTATTTCCGATTACAAAATGTCGCCTAAAAGTGGTATAGATTTTTTAGAAGAGGTCCGGGCATCGGGCCAAGATATACCTTTTATAATCTTCACAGGGAAAGGTAGAGAAGAAGTGGCGATGAAAGCCCTGAATCTCGGGGCCGACAGATATATAAGAAAAGGAGGAGAAGCTGAAGTACGGTACGAGTTTTTAGCCAATGCCGTTAAGCAGGAATACCAACATTATTCTACCACAAAAGAGAAAGAACTTCAAGAAACTTATTTTCAGGAACTCTTCGAAAAGTCGCCCGAAGGTATAGTATTAGTGGATTCCGACGATAAAATAATCGAAGTAAATGAAGGATTCGAGAAAATCTTCCAGTACAACAAAGAAGAGGTGATCGGAAAGCGAATAAATGAAGTTATCGTACCGAGCGGTAAAGATTCTGAATCTGAATCCGTGTCTGAAGTTGTCCTTTCAGGCAATGAAGTCGAGATGGAGACAGTACGGGAGAGAAAAGATGGAAGCAAAGTCCACGTTTCACTGCTCGGGTATCCAATCGAGTTAAAGGGTGAACTTATCGGTGTTTTCGCCATATATAGAGATATAACAGAGAGAAAAAGGAGGGAAGAAACTCTCAAAAGGAACGAAAAGAAGTACAGGACCATCTTCAAATCGGCAAATGACGCCATGTTCATCTTAAAAGATCATGAAGTCAGCGATTGTAATGAAAAGGCTATAGAAATGTTTGGGTATCCAGAAAAAGAATTTATTGGTAAACATCCAAGTGATTTTGCTCCAGAAAAACAGTTTGATGGTAGAGATTCAGATGAAAAAGCTGATGAAAAAATAGAAGAGGCTTTAGAGGATGAACCTCAATCCTTTGAATGGATCCACCAGAAGGCGGACGGGACGAACTTTCACACGGAAGTTATGCTCAACAAATATGTAGTCAATGGGGAAACATCAGTGATGGCCGTCGTTCGAGATATTTCCGAGATAAGGAAAATGAAAAAACGACTTGAAGATAGAAATAAAAAGATAACAGAATTGCATAAAAGAGCAACTAAACTTGAGAAATGTAAGGATGAGAAAGAAGTTTGTGAACTAGTGGTCGAGACAGCGGAGGAGATACTTGATTTCGAGGTTTGCGGCGTGGACTTCGTGAGAGAGGGGAGATTCATACCGATCGCTGTTTCAAGTGAAATTGAAGGTGGTTTTAAAGAAAGAAAAGTGGAAGAATCAGGGATAAGCAAAAAAGCTTACCAAGAAAATAAAAGCCTTTTGATCGAAGATCGCCGAGAAGTGGATTATTCGAAACCCGTAGTCAGCGATTATAGAGCATCTATAACCATACCTTTGGGCGATTTTGGTATATTCCAAGCCTTATCAGTGGAAGTTGGAGCTTTCGATGAAGATGATAAAAAGATAGCTGAGATACTTGTAAATCATGCCACTGAAGCGATTAACAGATTGAGGTTTGAAGAAGCACTGCTTGAAAAAAGCAAAAAGATTAAGAGTCTACATAGAACCGCGGTTGAGATGGAGAGATGTACGGAAATAGACGAAGTATATGATTTGACTATCGAAGCAGCGGAGGAAGTCCTTGGTTTTTACGACTGTACTATAGCTATTGCAGACGAGGAAAACGATGAACTCATTATCAAGAGGGCTTTGAGAGGGGAATACGAAGAAAACTATCGAGTACCTATCGATCATGGGTATTTAGGTAAAACGTATGAAAATAAATCCTCTTATCTGATAGATAATCTCCTCGGTGATGAAATTTCCGAACCTACTACCGATGAATACAGATCAGCCATCAGTATACCGATCGGCGATATCGGCGTCTTCCAAACGATGTCTACAGAAGTAGGTTATTATGATGATTCTGACGTAGAGATGGCTGAAACATTGATCTCCCACACTTATGAATCCTTTAAGCGGCTTCAAAGCGAAAAAGAACTCAGAAGGAGTGAAAAGAGGTACAGAGCTATATTTGAAAATACCGGCACAGCTATGATCATGATCAACGAGGATGATAATATTACGCTGTCTAACGAAAAGGCTGAAAGGCTTCTTGGTTTATTTGAAGAAAGCTTAGTGAATAAAGATTTCTTAGATTTTGTCGTGGAAGAAGACGAAGACAGACTAAAAAATTACCATGATGAGATTTTAAACCATCCTGAAAATATACCAAGAGAATATAACGCGCAACTCCTCACAAAGCAGGAAGATGTAAAAGATATTCACCTAGTTGTCAGCAAGATACCCGGAAGAGAAAAACTAGTAGTTTCACTGATCGATATCACGGAAAAGAAAGAGTTCCAGAAGGCTAGAAATAGATTGAAATCCCTAATCCACGAGATAGAAGCGGACTTCGAAAGATTAGAGACCTATGTAGGCATGTTAGACGAATCGGATATAGACGAATCTCAACGAGAGACCATGGAAAAGATGGAAAGTATAATAAAGAAAAATAAACGACTTTTAAGAGACGAATAAAAAAGTAATTTTTTGTGTATTGTCTGCAAAAAATTTCGTCAAGATTTAAGTAGTGATAACAATGATGA
>CAZPCW010000079.1:0-7368 GCA_964585175.1 uncultured Thermoplasmata archaeon | reverse complement strand
TCGGTCATCTGTTGTTTGGTCAGTGGTAGCACTCCAGTAGCTGTCAAAGCTCCTATCATCACTATGTTCTGAGCTATAGCAGCTCCGGCCTCTTTAGCGAGTTTCTCCGCATTGAGAGCTATCAACCTGTCCGTCGACTTCTCTAAAGAGGGCAGTATATCTTCTTCGATATCTGGATAATTATCGGTACCTACGCTGACAGTGAACGGAACTATCGGCTCCGTATTGGTCACTATCCATGTTTTTTCCGAAGCCTGTTCGATAGCCCTGTAAGTCTCTACTGGTTCAAAGCCTAAAATAACGTCGGCATCTCCTTTTCCTATCAGCGGACTGTATACTTTTTCACCTATCTTCACTGTAGTCACGACCACACCGCCTCTCTGAGCCATACCGTGAACTTCGCTCATATATGCGTCTAAATCGTTATCCAAAGCGGCTCCACCGATCACTTGAGAAGATGTCAAAATACCCTGTCCACCTACACCGACTATCTCTAAGTTAACTCGCTTCATTGTTCGCCCTCCTGCTGTTCTATCGCGTCGAAAGGACATACGTCGGCACACTGACCGCATCCAACGCATAACGTTTCATTGATACTGACTTTGTCACCTTCTCTCACCAGAGCGATACAACCGAACTCGTTAGTACAAACGTGACATTGAGTGCAGGTCTCCTGATTTACCTGGTACGGTTCCCAATCGACTGCTCCCTGCTCCATCAGGGCACAAGGATGTTTTGGAACAACCACGGAGATACCATCGTGATCCATAGCTCTTTCAAAAACATCTATTGTTTTCTCTATATCATATGGATCGACTGTCTCGACGAATTCGACTCCGGCCCCTTTTGCCAATTCTTCGATCGAGATCGCCGGAGCGGATTCACCCATACCGCTTTTTCCCGTACCTGGATGAGGTTGATGTCCTGTCATCGCAGTGGTCCGGTTATCCATTATCACGTAAACGAAATCGTGCTCGTTGTACACACCGCTTACCAGACCCGGTAACCCAGAATGGAAGAACGTCGAATCGCCTAGGAAAGCGAACACCTGCTGATCGGTGTTTTTGGAAAATCCACCCGCGGTTCCGACACTAGAACCCATACATAGTAAGAAATCTGCGGTATTGAGAGGATCTTGAATACCTAACGTGTAACATCCGATATCGGTCGAATATACCGCTTCTTCGTCACCCAAAGCTTGTTTTACCGCATAATAAGTTCCTCTGTGAGGACAACCCGGACAGAGCGAAGGAGGTCTAGAAGGTAGATCGTATTCTTCTGGGCGTAAAGCTTCAGCTTCCTCTTCATAATCGATAAGGTCATCGAGAGCTTCTTTAATACGGTCGGGATTGTACTCGTATAATTTTGAAAAGTGACCGCTCTCTTTACCGTAAATTTCAAGGTCAGGATTTACCTCTTTAGCGAGAGCTTTAACCTTGTCTTCCAGGAAAGGTTCTAACTCTTCAACCACCAAAACTCTATCCGCATCCTCGATAAACTCTCTAGTTTTTCCCAAGGGCAGCGGATTGGTCATCCCTAATTTTAGGATAGATATCGGTAAATCCTCTTCTTCTTTGATTTCTCTGATATAGTTGAAACCGGCACCTGAAGAGATAACGTGTAGTTCTGGATCTTGCTCAGAGATGATCTCTGTAAATTCAGAATCCTCCGATATATCTCCCGCTGTATCCATATGGTCAAGCAGTCTAGGATGGTTCTTCACGGCGTTCTGAGGAACACAGACGAACCTTTCGGGGTCTTTATCGAAATGTCCTTCTCCATCGGGCTCTTCCAGATCGTCGAAAGTTACCACACCTCTAGCGTGGTTGACTCTCGTCGTTGTTCTGACCAGTACAGGCAATTCGAGTTCTTCTGATATCTCGAAAGCCTTTTTGGTCATCTCCTTAGCTTCATGAGGTGTAGTAGGTTCGAGCATAGGTATGTTCCCGAGCAGCGAGTAATATCTATTATCTTGCTCATTCTGACTGGAATGCATTGAAGGGTCTCCTGCCGCGACGATAACCATTCCTGCTCTGACACCGGAATACATCAGTGTCATCAGAGCGTCGCTTGCGACGTTAACTCCGACATGTTTCATCCATGCCATCGATCGAACGCCCGAAGCTGCAGCCGCGGCGGCCGTCTCAACAGCCACTTTTTCGTTAGCGGAGTACTCGAAATACATCCCGTAATCTTTAGCGATTTTTTCGAAAGTGTTACCTATCTCAGAAGAAGGGGTTCCGGGATAGGTCGATCCGTGACCTATACCGGCTTCTAGTGCTCCTCTAACAATAGCTTCGTTCCCCAACAGTAATTCTTCTTTACCTTTTTCGTCCTCTAGTAATTCCTTCATTGGAGACACCAGTTTTCTTTTAATCACCAAGTGTCTCTTTGGTGAATTTTTCTTTCTCTTCTAGTCTCTCCCAGAATCTATCCACGTTCTTCTGTATCTTTTCGACTTCCTCGGAAGGTAGATGTCTGAACCTGCCTTGAGTCTGAAGGTAATCTTTGACCGGTATTACTTCGTCTTTGTCGGGTTTCTTATATATATTGTATTCTCCGTTTTCTATCTCATAGAGCGGGAATACTTTTGATTTGAAGGCCAATCTTCCAATCTCTATAGTTTCGCTCGGCTTCGACCTCCAACCGGTCGGACACGGAGCGTAGATATGCACGAATTTGGGCCCTCTGATCTCTTTGGCCTTTTTTATTTTCTCTATCATGAGTTCAGGATATGAGATGTTAACCGTGACCGCATACGGTATATCGTGTCCAGCCATTATCTCCATCATGTTCTTCTTGGGCTGCTTTTTCCACTCTTCTTCACTTCCTACAGGCGTCGTCGTGGTCCAAGCACCTTCGGGAGTTGCTCCACTTCTCTGTATTCCTGTGTTCATGTAAGCCTCATTGTCGTACATCACTTGTATGGTGTCTGTTCCTCTTTCTACCGCTCCGGAAAGGGCCTGAATACCTATGTCCGCAGTTCCACCGTCGCCTGCAAAACCGACCACATTTACATCGGCCGAATCAACATCTTTAGCCTTTAATGCGGCCCGGATACCAGAGGATGAAGCTCCGGTGGTCTCGAATGCAGTATAAAGCAGGGGAACGTCCAAGTTACGTGAAGGATAGACACCAGGTATAACCGCCCAACAGCATGCCGGGATGTTGACGGTAGTTTTCTTTCCCAGCGCTTTTAGAAGATAACGCATAGCGTGAGCGGCTCCACAGCCTGGGCAAGCATTGTGACCGGAATTCATCAATTCTTTTTCAGGTATATCTGCCATAATTATCGCCTCCATTTCTTTCTATTACTTCTAAGATCTACCCACTCGACCTCTTTATCTAATCCTTTATCCTGTAGTTTTATCGAATCGAGCATGATCTCTTTTATCACTCCCGGAACGAGATCTCGACCACCTAGACCGACGATATAGTTCTTCACTATCGGCGAGTTGTGTCCGTAGAGAGCCTCTTTGATCTCTCTAGCAGCGTCTCCAGCTCTTCCGAAGGTGTAGCTTCTGTCCAAGATACCTACAACATTGACGTCTTTGGTCAACTCTCGGAACTCTTCACCTGGGAAGGGCCGCATCGTTTTCAATCTCGCTAGTCCTATGTTATAACCTTCATCTCTAAGTTCATCGATAACGTCTTTTGAGGTGCCTGAAATCGATCCCATAGTTACCATTAACACGTCAACGCCGTCGGTCTTATATTCCTCGATAAGGCCTCCGGGATCTCTACCAAAGATCTCTTCAAATTCTTTTCTTGTTTCTTTAATCTTTTCTTTAGCGTCGTCCATCGCGAGCTCGAGTTTTTTAGCGAAATCCATGTACCAATCGGGCATAACGAGAGATCCAAAGCCCGCGGGATTTTCGATATCGATCTTGTGATCAGGGTTATGAGGTGGTAAGAATTCATCCACTTTTTCTTGGTCATAAATCTCTACTGGTTCTCTAGTATGACTCAAGATGAAAGCGTCTTCGACGATCATGCCGGGTAGCATCACGTCTTCATCTTCACATATCTTGTATGCCATCAGTATGCTGTCGAGTACTTCTTGGTTGTTCTCGCAGAAGAACTGCAGCCAACCGGTTCCTTTTTGAGCCATGGTATCTTGGTGGTCGGCCCAAACACTCCAAGGAGGGCCCATAGCTCGATTCACATTGGTCATCACGATCGGTAAACGGGCTCTAGCGGCCCACATCAGCATCTCGTGCATCAGAGCTAACCCTTGAGCCGAAGTAGCCGTATAAGTCCTAGCACCAGTGTTACTTGCGGCGATACATGAGGCCATAGCGGAATGCTCGCTCTCCACTTTGACGAATTCCGTATCCATTTCGTCTTCGGCCACGAACTCGGCTATCTTTTCGACTACCGAAGTCTGGGGAGTTATGGGATAAGCCGAGACTACCTCTGCATTTGCGAGTTTAGCTCCATATGCGGACGAATAATTTCCAGTAACTATCTTATATTCAGACATACTTTTCCTCCTTTTCCATCTTGATGGCATCTACGGGACATTCCTCGGCACATATTCCACACCCCTTGCAGTAATCATAATCGGGCTCAGCACCGTCATCCTCCACAAAAATAGCAACATCGGGGCATACTTCCCAGCAGATACCGCAGTTTATACAAGTTTCTTTGTCAACTATCGGGCGTATAGTCCTCCAACTACCCGTTTTATTAAGATATTCAGAATTACAGTCGGCTATCGGTGTAAGCGGGAGATCGGTATGATCTTCAGGGTCTTCGCAGAGTAGGTCTTCCGACTTGGGTATATCCGTTTGTTCCGAAGTCAATGTACGATCGGGAGTTTCTAATTTTCCACCTGGGTAGGGTCCTTTCAGCTCTTCATAAGCCTCTTTAGCCGCTTCGGCGTTAGATTCATTTTTTGCCGGGGCATGATCCAATATAGCATTAACTAGGGAATCCTTCTCGACCATCCCTGTAGCTCCGCTAACCGCTCCTAATATGGCGGTATTAACTATCGGAGCGACTTCGGTTCCCAAGCCATGCTGAACGGCTATATCAGCGGCATCTACAGTATAAACGTCAGCATTTGTGTCCAATTTCATCTCTTCGGGATCCTTACTAGTGTTAATTATAACATCTCCATCATCACTAAGTCCCTCTGTGACATCTACAGCCTCTAAAAGAGCGGTATCTAGAACGATCACTACATCGGGAGTATGTATCTTGGAGTGATCCCTGACGGTTTGTTCATCAATCCTTGTAAAAGCCGTTACAGGCGCCCCCCTTCGTTCGACACCGAACATAGGGAATGCCTGCACATCTTTTCCTTCCTCGAAGGCGGCACGGGCCAATAATTCGGAAGCAACAACCGAGCCCTGTCCACCTCTTCCGTGGAAGCGCACTTCTATCATTTCACAGCACCACCAATCTATTATAGTCTACTATAAAGAACTTTTTGTAAGGTAAAAAAGAGATCAATTACTGACAAAGGATATAGGTGGAAAAGGATTAAATAAATATATGACATGCTCTTGTACCTCAATTAGCTTAAAGGCGAATCGATTAGCTCCTATCACGGGCCGGTGGTCCATCACAATCAAAGATTCTAATTCACCATCGGACCTTCATTCGCTACACTCACTCAGGGGCCGGTGGTCTAGGGGTTATGACGTCGCCCTTACAACTGTGGTAAAAGCAGTCAGAAAGGCGAAGTTCGGCGGTTCAAATCCGCCTCGGCCCATCATTTTTTCTTAAAATTCTATTAATTTTAAACTGTCTAAGGACTAAGACTCTAAGAAACTTTTAAATAAATGTTCTCATTAGTGCAACTAATGAATAAAATTGTCGTTATGAGCGGTAAAGGTGGTGTAGGAAAAAGTACTGTTGCGGCCAACTTAGCTTTCAAATTGGCCGACGAAGGAAATAAAGTAGGGATATTCGACAGCGATTTTCACGGTCCCTCGATACCGAAGATGGTCGGAGTTAAGGAAGGATTACTAGGGGCCAAGGACGAAGATACTATCGAGCCCGTCGAAGTTACTGATAATCTAAAAGTATTTTCTATGGATTTTCTACTTGGAGAGGATGATTCCGCGGTCATATGGAGAGGACCGATGAAGATGAAAGCTATCAAACAGTTCATTGAAAAGATCCAATGGGGTGATCTTGATTTTATGATAATAGATCTACCACCGGGAACAGGAGATGAACCTTTGAGTGTCGCTCAACAGATCACCGATATAAGTGGAGCCGTCATCGTTACCACACCTCAAGACGTTTCGGTTCAAGCCGTAGAGAGATCTGTTGGATTTGCCAAAAAGCTGGATATGAAAATTTTAGGAATAGTAGAAAATATGAGTGGTATAACTTGTCCTAACTGCGGCGAAGAGATCGATGTGTTCGGAGAAGGCGGTGGCGAATCCATGGCGGAAAATGTTGGTGAACCATTCCTTGGAAGTATACCATTAGACCCTAAGATAATGGAAAGCGGTGAAAAGGGTAAAACTTTCCTAGATGAGGATTCTGAAAGTTCAAAAGCTTTTCAAAATATAGTAGAAAATATTTATGATCGTTTGGAGGAATAAAAAATGAAAATCGCGATATCTTCGGAAGGTAAGGATAAAGACGCTCAAGTGGATAAAAGATTCGGTAGGTGCTCTTATTTTATAATCACCGATCCTGAAACGGATGAATTCGAATACATCGATAATGAACACACGAGTGAATCTCACGGAGTCGGTCCACAAGTCGTACAGATGCTCTCTGATAAGGATATAGATGCGGTTATAACGGGAAATATCGGCCCTAACGCCTACCGTACACTTGAATCTGCAGAGATAGAAGCGTACAAGTCAACTGGAAAAGTAAATGAAGCAGTTGAAAAGTTAGAAAAGGAGGAATTGGAAGAGATAACCGATGAAACCGTTAAAGGTCATTTTGGTAAGCAGGGAGGAGGAAGAAGATGAGAGTGGCGATACCTTCGATGGGAGATTCAGGCTTAAATGAAACGATAAGTGCACATTTCGGACGGAGCAGAACCTTCGCTTTGTACGATGAGGAAGAAGATAAATTAAATTTTATACCCAACAACAGTAAACACATGGGTGGAGAAGGCAATCCGCCTGAGATATTGAACGAAAAAGATGTCGAGGTTTTGTTGTGTACGAATCTTGGAAGGAAAGCCGTTGATTTATTTGAGGAACTAGGGATCGAAGTTTACTGTGGAGCTACAGGAACAGTGGAAGACGCTATAGAGGAATGGGAAAATGACGAGCTAGACGAAGCTTCGATGGATAACGCCTGTGCTGAAGGAGAGCACCATCAACATTAATTAAAAATGAAAATAAAAGTTGTCTATGATAACGAAGCGAAGGAACCTTTCAGGTCCGA
>CAZPCW010000078.1:0-7745 GCA_964585175.1 uncultured Thermoplasmata archaeon | reverse complement strand
AGTTAGATAATCTATCGGAGAAACTTTCTAATATGGTGAAGGAATTTAAGATAGAATGAGAGTTGAGGTGTTTCAATGGGTATTAAGGAAAAGATAGCTTCAGAAGACTCTATCCAAATAGTCATATTCAGATTGGGAGACGATTATCTTTCATGTCCTATATCTCAAGTGAGGGAGATAATTCAACTTGAAGAAGTCACACCGGTTCCCTCAACCCCCGATTCGATAAAAGGCATAATCAACAGGAGGGGAGAGATCATAACGGTCATAAACTTACCTCAAGTGCTCGGACTCGATATAGATCTAAAAGTAGATGAGTCTCAGTTGATGATATTGTACGGCGATGTAGAGAATATAGGGGTCATGACTTCAGAAGTTACTGAAATACCGACTATCGAAACGGACGAAATAGAACCTCCTTCAGAGGCTCTAGAGAGTCCAGTAAATGAAAAGTATCTGGAAGGAATAGTTAAACACGAGGATAGGCTAGTGTTGCTTACAGACTTGGTAAGCATGGTGAAAAACTTATCCGATGAAGGTCTGGAGAGGGCCCAACAATTCGGTGATCAAAAGAGTCTATAGGATGATCTCAAGATAGTATATCTTTCTCTCCATCCTCCCACATTCTATTTTATTTTTAATCCTCAAAAAAATCTATGAAAAAGGAAGTCAACGTATTGCTAGGTATCAGGATATATCTTCCGTCGATTCCCACATCCTCGGCTATAAGGCGTATATCAGCGATCAAGGAATGTTCGGAACTTCTATCTTCACCTATAAACTCATCGTACCCACAATCGTCATCTCCGTGCATTACTCTGGGCGTGTCGAACATGATCTCAGTGTTGAAGTGATCTGCCACCTGGCTCAGAAAATTCCCGATGACGATATTGCCCGACTCGGTAAGAGCATCGATCTCATCTTCAGTAAAGTCCTCGATCTCGTGATCTTCATCTCTCATCAATAATAGGTTAGCCAACTTCCGTGCGCTGTTGTCGTCCATGGTGAAAAGAGCAAAACCATTTTCTCCCTCCTCTAATTCTGAATAAACGATCACGTCTATCTCTCTATCACTATTTTTTGATTGAAACTCCACGGAATCTTTATGAAAATCTATTATATCCGTATCTACTGGTTGACCGATCATCATAGATAGAGAATCACTAACTCTCTCTCCCGCCTCTTCAAGAATATCCTTCAATTGTTCTTTGTGTGTTTGATCGAATTCCATATTGTCCACTTACATTCATAACCACTGACTTAAATTATATTTACCTTTTTTGGTAAGATGTCAATTATATCCATCTATTCAATATTAAGATATATTTATCCCAGTAATTTAAATCTTGATTATGACTTTCATCGACATCGAGCCGACTTTAAATCTCACTGTCCTGGCTTTATCCCCCCCGGTGTCTCGTCCAACAATGTTTATGCCCTGTTTATTCAGCTCGTTTACCACTGCCTCTACGTTTTTTTCTCCGACCGCACCTTTAGATTTGAAGGAAAACATCTGAGCACCTCCCGCTATTTTAGCCTCAAGATTTCTCTTCCGCCCGCCTAGTTCACTGATCTTTCTTTTCAGCCTTTTAACGGCCCTATCAGCGTACATCGCGGGTTTTTCCTTCTTTTCTTTGTCTCCTTCAGCTACCAAGACGTGAGCTAGACCTCCAACTTCGTTATCTTCATCGTAGAGAGCCAAAGCTACACAAGATCCTAAAGATCTTGCTACCATCGTCGCGCTGCCGCGACTTACTTCAAGTTGTCCGATACCAACTTCTACTTCATCCTTTCTGTCCATTTTTATCTACGATTTATTCCTCAATTCAAGAAAGATGTTCTATAAAACTATTTGTAAGTTCATCGCTCGGTATCAATAAGTACTTACCTTCTATTCCTGCCCCCTCAGCGACAAATTTCACATCAGCGATTATCGCATCTTCTAGCATAGTCGTATAGCCCACAACATCGTTAAAATAGACCCCTACCATATCATGTACTAATTCGGGAGGAGAATGCATTATAGAAGTATCAAAGTAATCGCTCACTTCGCCAAGGAAGTTTCCAATCACGATGTTTCCAACTTCTTTCACTGCACTTTTTTCAGCTTCTCCGAATTCACCAAATTTATTTTCCTTATCCCTTCCCATCAATATGTTTGCCATCTTTCTAGCACTTTCATCATATAGTATGAACAAAGTAAGGCCTTCGTCGCCTTTTTCGAGTTCAGAGTAAACGATCATCGCCAATTTTTCTTTTTCTATTTCATTTTCATATAGCTCAAAAGCATCGGCTTCTAGATTATTTATTTCAGCTTTAACAGTAGAGTCTATCATCATCGAGATGGATTCAGCCGATTTCTTGCTAGCAGTCTCTAGAACTCCTTTTATTATTTCTAAACGATCTTCATTTAAAGCGCCGGATGACATACTATAATAGTTAGATAGTCAACTATTTATTCATTTTGCCTAGATAGGAAATAGAGATAATAATCCATAGAAAGATTTCATCTCATCTTTTCCCCGTTTTCTAAAACCACGGGTTCAGTCGATCCGCTCATCTTCACTACTCTTTGGAGGTTCTCCGCATAATCTTTCCCTGTAGACTCCAGTAGTTTTTCGATGTGATCCGATAAGAACTCACCGGATTCAACGACCGTCTCTTCGTACTTCCATTTTTTTGAATCTCCTTTCCCAAAGGCCACATAGAATCCATAAGCTATCGACTTAAGTCCAGTATCGGATATATTGTAGTCCTCGATCTCATTTATAGCTTCGTCTTCACCCTTTATCTTATATTTCCTAGCTATCTTATCCGCAAATTTACCCTCAGAGGGTAGATTTTTGAATTCAGGAAGCGCATTGAACTCTTCCTTCTTTTTTTTCATTTCGTTAAGCGCTCTAAGTTTTTCTCTCGGCCTAACATCCTTATCTAGTACTTCTCTGATAGCCTCTTTGTCGTTCAGCACCGACTTCAGCACGGGCCCCTTGTAACTGTCCCAGTATTGATCTAAAAATTCGTTTACGGTTCCCTCGTCTAAGACAGCTCCTCTAGCCTTCTTTATCAAAGTGACCAGGGATGGTCTTTCCCACGGTTCGTGATCAATATGCTCCAAAAATGTTTTCGCGTCCCTTCCATAGCATATATCACCGATGATGAACTGGTCGCTTCTATTTTTGATCACCGATCTAGCTTCTACAGAATACCGATCGATAAATTCCCTATCGTTTAAGCCAGCAAAATATTTCTCGGCCAGTTCTTCGGATACGGGTACATCTTTACTCAAATTACAGCTTTCACAATCACTTTCACATCTAATACCGATTTCCGCTTTTAATGAAAAAGACTTTGAATTGTCCTCCGATAACATCCTTTCCGTAAGTCGTTTGAATAGGTTTATAGAATCTTTTGCACAACTTTCACATATCGAGAAATGTTTATCTGTACTTTTCCAGTTTAGTTTGAGTCTTCCAATCTCCTCTCCTTTTGCCTTATGTCCGCAGCTATAAGCATCTCCGTTTTTTTCCAGATCGTAAGGAAGTCTTTCTATCGCTTCTTCGACAAAAGCTTTTGGAGGATCAGCTTCTTTTCCGGTACAGATCGCTCTATCATCAAGGGAGTAAAAATAATACCCCTTTTCCGATTCCTTGCTAAATGCGATTAATCGCTTCTTAGGATCTTCAAAATGTTGTACTCCCATCAACCTTTTCTTGCTGGCCTTTCCTATCTTGGCATAAGCAATCTCCCCTTCCGGAGTTTTGGCGGTCGTGACTTGATCGGCCTCTTCACGATTTCCAAAAAGGATCGTTCCAGCCACGGCTTTAGAAAGATCAGTGCCCCGTTTAGCGTATTTTTCTAGCCTTTTATTGTCATCCTTGTATTTCTCGACCTTCTTTATCTTTTTTTCAGATTTACTGAACTTGCAAAAAAGACAGTCGCCCCCACACTCAGGGATCACTTTTGTCGGCTCTTTAGCCAGCTTCTTCGAGTTCTCTATCAGATTTTTTTTCTGTATCTTACTGGCCTTCCTAGGTCCTCTTCTAAATCTCATTTGACTTTCATAACTACGTCCGACTTATAAAACTTATGAGTTCCTTTTGGTTAACTATCAGTTGGAAAAATAAAGCCCAGTAGGTTCTTTAACATAATCTTTGGCTTTTTTAGCCCGTATTATCTCCTTAGCTACGGCTTTTTTACGAGGAAACCTCTCAGGACTTTTAATCCCCTCTTTTCTAGCGATTTCGTTTAATTCTTCTCTGGTCTTCTCTTCGACCAGCTCCTCTACCCTTTTTTCTTCACTTTCCGGCATCTTATCGTTATTACCTATTGTTTTAACATTATTTTATTTTTATGAATCGTATACTACTTTAACAGGGGAAAAAATTTAACGAGGGCCTCTCTTCCATAGATTGGTAAGATGAGAAAGATTTGGACCGAGAAGTACAGGCCTGAAAATCTTGATGAGGTCTATGGACAGAAAAAAGTGATCGAAAGGTTGGAAGCTTACGTCAAAAAGAAAAGCATGCCTCATCTGCTTTTCGCCGGCCCCGCAGGGACGGGTAAGACCACTTCGGCGATAGCCCTCTCCAAGGAGATGTATGGAGAAGGATGGAAATCAAACTTTTTCGAATTGAACGCCTCCGATGAGAGAGGTATCAATGTTATCCGAAATAAGATAAAAGAATATGCCAAAACCACCACTGTTAGCGATATAGGATTCAAGATCATCTTCATGGACGAGGCCGATTCTCTAACTCCAGAAGCTCAAGCTGCTCTCAGAAGAACGATGGAAAAATACTCTCACAACTGCCGCTTCATCCTCTCCTGTAATTATTCTTCCAAGATAATCGATCCTATACAGTCTAGATGTGCGGTTTTCAGGTACAGAACTCTGATCGACGAAGAGGTCGAGCAATGGATCGAACATATAGCCTCTCAGGAAAACCTTGATGTTTCTAGAGAAGCGAAGGATCTTTTGATAAACGTGGTAGGCGGGGACCTAAGACGGATTACGAATTTACTTCAAATTTCTGCATCTACAACTTCTGAAATAACCGAAGAAATAGTTAGGGAAAGCGCAAATATAGCTAGACCCGAAGACATAAGAGAACTTCTTCAAGCAGCCGCGGACGGGAACTTCATGAAAGCTAAAAATAGACTAGACGAACTCATGGTAGAAAACGGTCTTTCGGGAGAAGACGTCATCAAACAAATACACGACCAGATCTATGAAGTCCCTATGGACACCAAGAAGAAGATGGAATTGGTAGATAGGATCGGTGAAACTGAATTCAGGCTGGTAGAAGGCTCCAACGAAAAGATACAGTTGGAGGCTCTCCTGGCCGGTATCTCAAGTGAGAGATGATCTCAGTTCTTAAAAAATCAGTCTCCAATCATCTTGACTATCACTTCTCTTTCTCTCGATTTAACGTCCATATCACAGAATATTATCTGCTGCCAAGTACCTAGTTCGAGTTTTCCGTCGGTTATTGGAGCCGTAAAGGATTGGCCGATGAAAGAGGCTCTGATGTGGGAGTGGCCGTTGCCGTCGTGCCATTTTTCGTGATGCTTATAGTGCATATCTTTAGGGAACAATCGGTCCAGCGCTTCGGATATGTCATGTACCAATCCGGATTCATATTCTATAGTGGTTATCGCGGCTGTAGAACCGGCTACGAAAAAGGTGACAGTACCTTCTTCTATATCGCTTTTTTTTACGATCTTCTTCCCTTTCTTTGTGATATTCTTGATATCTAGGTCGCTTTCGGTTCTGATCTTGAATCTTTTATCTTCGACTGACATATTTATGAAAATTGAAAGGAGATTAATGCTAATTTCGGTCAAAAGTAGATCATCTTAGATCCCTTGCTCTCGATATCATCTTTTCAACCCTTTCTTTAGAAACAGTATTAGATATCATCCCCTCCTCTTTTAGATAAGTCCCGACTATCGCACCGTCAGAGTGAGGTAAGAGTTCGGTTATATTTTCCATATCTAAACCTGAACCGATGATCACAGGCGTATCGACTACCTCCTTGACCCTCATCAAATCCTCTTTTTCTACAGACTTTCCCGTTCTATTCCCGCTCACGATCACACCGTCGGCTAGACCCCTTTCTACAGCTTCAACAGCGTCGGTTTTGATATCTTTCGGGTATATTTTTTCTCCGTGCTTAACTTGTATGTCCGCCAATAAAAATGAATTTATGTCATGTTTCTCTTTAAAGCGTTGGATCTCTGCCGCTTTACCTTCTATGATACCTTCCGCTGTATATTCTACACCTGTGTAGACGTTCACTCTGATAAAATCTAGGTCTAAGACTTCTGCGATAGATAGCGCAGCTTTCCAGTCATTTCTCAATACGTTTATTCCGATTGGGACTTCTGTATGTTCCTTTACCTCATTCGCAACCTTTGTCATGGCAGAAACAGTCATTTTACTTACTGATTTCTTAAAGGGAACGTCTCCAAAATTTTCGACCATTATCCCGTCGATTCTCCCCTTCTCAAGATTCTTCACATCTGTAAGGGCTTTCTCCACTACCGTATCCATTCGATTAAATCTGGGACTTCCAGGCAGAGGTCTCAAATGTACGACCCCGATGATCGGTTTGCCGCAGTCGAACCCTAACATATTCAAAAGATTATTCTAAAATAGTTATAAAGATTTTTAGATGCTCTCGTCTGAAGAAATTTTCATAAACAAATTTATATCTCCATTCATTATTGTATAGAACAAGTGATGACTAGACCCTTACTGAGCCTGTGATCAGGCGATGATGAAGATTTTGAGTGCTGACCGACAGTCTAGGAAATCACGGTTCAATAGTTTCTTCCCCTTCAGTATCGAAGGGTTCCAGGGACAGCATGAAAAATCCCATCCATACTATGAAGAAAACAGACAGCAGTATATGATCGGGCTTGTATAGATGGTTTATCATAATACCTATCAATGGTACTATTACAGATATCAGCAGGTAAATAAATACCCTCTTGTTTGAACGTTCTCGAGCCATCGCGATTGGAAGATTATAGCTGGATAAAAAGTTTTGGGTCATAGGGTGGTGTCATAGAGAGTTAGTTCAGAAAGGGAAAAATACAAATCGGATTGCCCTATTTAATAAGTGGAGTTCGGAGTATATGGAAGAAAAAGAATGGGTCCGGTGGAAAGATATCGATAAAGCTATCGACGAAAAGATAGAAAAGATTAGAGAGCAAGAAAAAGATATCGAGGACCCGGTTACGATGTCCTTTTTGCAAGTTCATGAGGAAATTTTGCATAAGATGAAAGACGATCTGAAAGAGATCAAAACTTCGAATCCAGAGTAGTACATTTCAATTAATTTTTTGAAATAATAGTCTCTGTGGAAAGGGTTAAATACCTCCTTTCACAATGGACTTAATCCCGCTCGTTGAGTGGGAAACATTTCCCAGTTGAAAGGGGCAATAGAAAAAGTTAAATAGGTGTCCCTTTGTGGGAAAGAACGCTTCAGATGGGGATTCAAGAAACCCGGAGCGGATTGTTCCGAGACCTCTTGAGTCCGACAGACGTATAATGAAAGGTGTAATTTATCTACCCGCCGTGCAGGGTATTTACTATTGGATTCAACCAACTTTGCGTAACTGACGATTTCCGTCAATTTATTGTACTTCCTTTACTCAATTCCGGTTGATCCTGCCGGCGGCCACCGCTATTGGGGTTTGATTAAGACATGCGAGTTGAGGGTGCCTTGCGCGCCCAGCGA
>CAZPCW010000077.1:0-7903 GCA_964585175.1 uncultured Thermoplasmata archaeon | reverse complement strand
GATTATAAGGAAGGATTTTTGAGTTCACTTTTTGGTTCTCGCGGCGGACGGTTTTGAAATAGTAGAAATTACCCTTTCATCACGCCTATCGGTTCGAACTTAGCAACTATTTTCGATAGTCCCGCATTGTGGGTCACTTCAACCACGTTATTTACATCTTTGTATGCTCCGGGACTCTCTTCCTTCAACACTTTATCGCTGGCCGCTTTCACGTAAATCCCGTCTTTTGATAGATCTTTTTTTATCTGGCTCGCTCTGAACTTCTTCCTAGCGCCGGTCCTAGACATCGTTCTTCCCGCGCCGTGGCAGGTCGACCCCCAGCTTCTCTCCATGGCATGTTCCGTCCCGACCATCAGATAGCTCGCTGTACCCATATCACCGGGTATAAGAACTGGCTGTCCAACATCTCGATACTTTTTGGGCACTTCCTTTCGACCGGGTGCGAAAGCTCTAGTAGCGCCCTTACGGTGTACTATAACGTCCTTGTCCTTACCGTCCACTTCGTGCTCTTCTTTTTTGGCCACATTGTGACATACGTCGTAGATCAACTCCATGTCCATGTCTTCAGCTTCCTCGTCAAAAACATCCTCAAAACTCTCACGCACCCAGTGCATTATCAACTGCCTGTTGGTCCAAGCGTAATTCGCTCCGCAGCTCATAGCAGAGAAATAGTCTTGACCTTCGGGAGAGTCGAAGGGAGCGCAGGCCAACTGCTTGTCGGGAAGATCGATATTGTATTTACGTATAGCTTTCTCCATCTTGTCGATGTAATCCGTAGCGATCTGATGTCCACAACCTCGCGAACCTGTATGTATCATCGTGGTGATCATACCTTCTTCTAATCCTAAAGACTCTGCAACGTCTTCATCGTATATCTTACCTATTTTTTGTATCTCTATGAAATGGTTTCCTCCTCCTAGAGTACCAAATTGGGGTTTACCTCTGTCTTTAGCTTTTCTGCTGACTTTGCTAGAATCGGCACTTTCCATCCTTCCGTTGTCTTCTATGCGGTTAAGATCTTCTTCCCAGCCGTAGCCGTTTTCGACGGCCCATTCGACACCGTAGTCCAAAGCTTCTTCCAATTCGTTCGTTTCCAGCCTTAATCTACTTTTCTTTCCGACTCCAGCGGGAACGTTATCGAAAACCGTGTTAACCAGTCCTTTGATATTGTCTCTAACCCTTTGTTCTTCAAGATTCGTCTTCAGTAACCTAACGCCGCAGTTTATGTCGTAACCGACCCCACCGGGAGATATAACTCCGTCTTCGGGATCCATCGCTGCGACTCCACCGATCGGAAAGCCGTAACCCCAGTGGATATCGGGCATAGCTTTAGAAGCTCCGATAATTCCCGGAAGAGTAGCTACATTTGCTATCTGCTCTGGCGCGTTGTCCTCCCTGATGGATTTGATCAGTTCATCATTTGAGAATATCCATCCGTCAGCTCTCATGCCTCTTTTATAACTTTTCGGTATGGTGTAAACGTAATCGGCACTTTTCTTTAGAGGGCCGTTCCAACTTCTTCCCATAGTTATCACTTTGCCATTAACATTCAAGGATTAAATACTTTTGTTCACGCTCGAGTTTCAAAAATAAACCAAATAAAACGATCATTCCGCGATGGTAGACAGGATCTTTTCTGCCGTGGAAGGACCGATACCTTCGACTTCTTGAAGCTCTTCTTCATCAGCTGTAAATACTTCTCTCACGGATCCGAAATGCTCGAGTAGTCTTTCGGCTAGAACTCCAGAAATAGAGGGCAGTCCCTCCAAGATGTACCTTTTTCTGTCGCGGGCCGACATGCTTTTTTTGCCTTTCCTTACTGTCTTGCTTCCACCCTTTTCCTCCTTTCTTTGCACCATAGTTGATAGAAGGGAAGTGGTTTCGTCTTGATCTTTCGTGAACAAAACCGGTATACGGAAATCACACGCGAGTGAGGACAAAGCTCCGTAGATAGCGTTATCTTCGATGTTTCTTTTCTCGTACAGTCCTTCTCCTTCAAGTATCAAAACGGGCTGCCGATAGTTTTCCGAGAGCGATCGTGCTTGTGAAAAAAGTCTTCCGTCGATAACCGATTTGAGGAAGTCGGAGACTTCCTTTCTTTCAATCGCGGTATCTTCAGAGATTATATAATCACCTATGGACAGCTGTGCGGTCTCTATCTTGATATCCTCTTTAGAGAGATTTTCCACGACCTTGCTGTTCTGCTCCCGGTTATCTACGGTGATCTTCGAGCTTTTTCCTCCTTCCTCCTTCTCCTCTTTCTCGTCATAATCCATCAATGATCTCTGTTTATCGTTCTTACTAGGCTTTTCTTTCTGTTCTTTTTTCAACTTCTTCTTGCTTTTTTTCTCCACAACATCATAATCTTCATCTTTTTTCATGGGATCACCCACGCTTATCTTGGTTCCCAACTCGTCTCTCAACTTCATCAGATTTTTATGCATCTTCTTTTCCCGATTCTTGCTGGACCAGTAATATGCTTCATCTCTAGTGTCCTTAGTGATCAATATGACCACTTTTCCCTTCCTCTTTCTCGCAGTCCTACCCCTTCTTTGGATCGTCCTTATCTCGGAAGGCACCGGTTCGTAAAACACAACCATATCGGTAGCGGGGATATCTAAGCCTTCTTCACCCACGCTTGTAGCGACTAACACGTTGAATTTACCTTCTTCGAAATCTTTTATCGTTTCCAGCTGTTCGTCCTGTTTTAACCCTTTATCTCCCTCTTTATCCCTCTGTCCTATGAATCGGACCGGTTTGACTCCCTCGACCTTTTCGAGCTTGTTCTTCACCTTGGTAGAAGTGTTCCTGTAATTGGTGAACACGATGATTCTGGAATCGCTTTTTTTCTCCATCTGCTCTTCCACGACCTCGACCACTTTATCGATCTTGGGATGTTCCTCGTCCATATCTTTCAACTTCGCCAAAACGTCCTGAATCTCCGGCGATTCCATGATCCTCTTGGAAGCCTTGGAACCGCCTCTAGCCTCGGCTTCCTCTTTTATCTTGTTGAGGTACTGTCTCAAGCTGTCCGCCCCCTGTGTTTCAGCTTGATCCACCGCGTGATCGATCTTTATCGCCGAGGCGACCAAACTGGCGGCTTGATAAAGTGAAGATTCATTCGAAGAATGTATCTCACCCTGGATCTCTTTTCTCACTTCTATGAGATTCTTTCTAGAGATCCGTTTTGGATTTTTCTTTTCCAGGAAACCGAATTTTTGAAGTTTCTCTATATTTTGCTTTAACAGCTTTTTGAGTTTGCCGACGATCTCTTTATAGTCCTTTGTCAACCTGACGTCGATCCACTCTTTTTCCACCCTATTGGTATATTTGACCACGTCGGGATCGTACTTGGTCCTTATCTCTACGTGTTCCAATCCGAGCGTTTCACAGACCGTCATTATGTCGTCGATCTCGCTTCCCGGTGATGCGGTCAGACCTAACGAAAGGCTGTCGTGTTCTCTGTACATCTCACCTATATATACGTAAGCGTAATCTCCTACAGCCCTGTGTGCCTCGTCGAAGACTGTAAGGGAAACGTCGCTGAGATCTATCTTCTGCCCCATGAGATCGTTCTTTATCACTTGGGGTGTGGAAACTATTATCCTGTTTTCTTCCCACAATTCCTCTCTCTTATCCGGCCTCACCTCACCAGTAAAAACTTGAGCTTCTTCCACATCTAGAAGTTCTCCGATGTCTCTAGCGTGCTGATTCACCAGCGGTTTAGTGGGAGCTAAGAAAAGTATCTTTTTTTCCGGTTGTTTCTTCAACTGTTCCGCAATCACCATAAAGGCTATGATCGTTTTACCCATGCCGGTCGGAAGCACGACTAAAGTGGATAATTTCTTCGCGGTCCTACCTATATTCGTCTGGTATTCCCGCTCTTCTATATCCTCCTTTTTCAACAATCCATTTCCATCAGGCAAAGCTTTTGACACCTTTATGTTAATCGAAAATACAGTTGTTCAGATATCTAGATCCTCTTCGATCTGTTCTTCCATCTCTTCCTGGAGAGCCATTTCTTCTTCCCATTTATCCAGATTGTCAAGTATCTCTTTGAGACGTTTCAAACAATCTATACAGATCCATTTCTCTCCTATCTCTTTTCCAGGGGTCTTTTTGTAAGTTATCTCCTCGCAGAATTCACAGTAATGCATATCTTCGGTACGGTGTTCAGCGTAAGCTTCCATCCTCTTCCCCTCTTTGAGGCTGGAAAGAAGTTTCTCTTTCAGTTCTTCGTCGATTTCTTCTTCGTCTATATCGAGGTCATCGAAATCTAGTAAGTCAGTGTTTTCCACCAGTATACCACCTGTGGGTAATTTTTACACGTGTTAAACTATTTAAGTTATTTGACCTCGTCTACATCTGAATTCATTTAAGATACGGCGGAAAACAAGCTTTATATCCTCCTAAATCACTTCGAATCCATGAAACTGGTCTTCCTAGGAACCGGAGGTAGTTATCCGTCTCCCGATAGGAACGTCTCCAGCTTTGCTATAAAATATGACGGCGATACTTTACTTTTCGACTGTGGAGAGGGAACTCAGAGACAGTTGATGACTTCCTCCCTATCCTTCATGAGCGTCACCAAGATATTTATCACTCACTTTCACGGCGACCATTTCTTAGGCATTCCGGGTTTAATCCAGAGCATGAATATGAACGATAGAGAGGAGAAATTGGAGATATACGGACCGCAGGGGACCGCTTCTATTCTGAAAGAACTCGTTTCCAAAGGTTACTTCAACCTTTCGTATCCTGTGGAGATCACTGAACTGAACCCGGAATCTCATTTGGTCTTCGACGATTATGAGATAAAAGCGATCGAAACCGATCACGACGTTCCCAGCTTAGGCTATTCTTTCGAAGAGAAGGACAAAAAAGGCAGGTTCGATAGACAAAAAGCTATTGATCTGGGTGTTCCGGAAGGTCCGCTGTTCAGCCGGATACACGAAGGCGAAGATGTGGAGGTCGATGGAAAACTGATAAGATCGGAACAGATCGTCGGCCCGCCCAGAAGAGGCAAAAGGATAGTTTATACCGGCGATACGAGACCGACTCCTAGAATTATCGAGGTGGCTCGGAACGCCGATGTTTTGATCCACGATTCAACTTTGGACGAGACCATGGCGGACAGAGCAGTAGAACAGGCGCACACTTCGTCAGACATCGCCGCGGAAATTGCTAAAGAGGCAGATGTGGACAAATTATTCCTTTTTCACATCAGTCCCAGGTATACCGATGGGGAAAAATTGGAGAGCCAGGCCAAGAAAATATTTGAAAATACAGTCCTTCCTAAAGATTTTGAGGAATACGAAATATGAAATATAGCACCCTAAATGTTAAAAGGACCTACGGTTAATCACAACCTGAGATATGACAAAATTCATAGATGCAGTTTTGAAAACTAAAGAAGAATTAGACCCCTCTTGTATACTGCTCTTCACTCAATCGGAGGATTTCATGGAAGGAGTCTCTGATAATTTAGACGGGGAAGATTTGACAATCTTCACCCAAAAACCCGCCCTATCTTCTTTTTTGGGAAAATCTAACGTGAGGATAAGAAGAACTAAAGATCAGCCGGCGGTAGGTCTCGACGTTTTAGATCAGGCAAAGGAGATCGTTTTATCGTGTGCCGCTGAAGGTATAGTCGAGAGTGAGGAAAGGGTCATGGTCGTCATATCTACAGATATTCAAACTATACTATCTTTTGATATGGAAGATATAGGGGTGGTGAATCTTAGAGACGAGATCGAAGATAGGATAGATATCGATCTTCTCGAAGCCGTTTTCAATCTGGGTACCAAGATAATCAGGGAAGGTAAGGAAGGACTTCCCGCAGGAGCTCTCCTGATAATAGGAGATATGAACAACGTGATGAAAAGTACTACTCAATCTGTGAGAAATCCTCTTCAGGGAAGTGCTGAGGAAGACATAAATATAAAAGAAAAGAGCAACTGGAACACCATAAAAGAGTTCGCGATGTTAGATGGAGCCCTGATCTTAGACGAATTCGGCAATCCTGTAGCTGCAGGAAGATACGTTATGTTTGAAGACGGGTTCGAAGGACTGATAGAGGACGGTTTGGGAGGAAGACATCTCGCCGCTTCTTACATAAGTCAAAGGACGGACGCTCTCGCGATGGTAGTGTCCAGCGAGGGCACGATAAGGATATACAAGGATGCGGAGAAGATCTACGAGGTAGAAATAGTCTGAAGTTAGGGATTCGAGATCGAATATTTTACCTTAATAAGGTTGGGGAAAACAAATAAATAACTAAAGTAAATGACAACCATAGATAATATGAAGAGAATAAAATATAGGAAACTAGATGAGAGTGGAGCGTTGGAAGGTTTGCCCCTTTACATGATCATACTCGTCGTTATAGCAGGAGTAGGAACTGCAGTCATCGGCGGATGGATGATGAGTGCTCAGAGTACTGAACTAGGAAGTATAGAAGTAGAAGAGGGCGATAAGACCATCACAGAAGGATACGGTAAAGACGTAACTATAACCGCTTATGACCAGGACAATAACGGTTTGTCCGGCGTAGTTGTCAAATTGGAAGGCTGTGATGTAGTAGAATCAAAAGAAACGAATTCGGACGGCACGGTGACTTTTGAAGACGTAGACCCAAATTTACCGGAAAATGAGAATTTCGGTGAGATCGAAGTGACAGCGACGTACACTGGAGAGATGGAAACCACAAAGCATGCTACTATCACGGTAAAAAGTTCATGAGATATCTGGTTAGAAACTGAGCAATACTAAAAAAAATATATAGTGGAACTCGTAACTTTTTGAACTAAGTTACGAGCTCCACAACTTCCTTTAGGAAAGTTCACTTTCCTAAGAGCGCAGGAAAGGAAAAGTATCTTTCCTGCTTATCTACTGGAATTTCGAAGGAAAATATCATTTTCCTTCTTACCACAGGAATTTCTAATTCCTGTTAGGTTCCTTGAAATTCCATCGACCGTAGGAATTTGAAATTCCTACTAATTAGGAAGCAAAGCTTCCAACACTCACTCGAACAAAGTTCTCATGATAAATAGGAATCTGAGATTCCTATACCTCTCAGAAAATCGGAGATTTTCTAAGTAAATGAGAATTTCTTCAAGAAATTCTTATACCATCGGGAATGTAATTCCCGAAATGAGTAAAAGACACGAAAAAGTACAAAATGTCGTGTCTTTAACTATAAAAAAGTAGAAAACTGCTATACACCTAAGAAACTCTTTCTCTTCAACTTTTCTACATTTTTATTCTCCCATCTTTTCTCCCAAGCTTCGCTTCCATTTTTCTATTATAGCTTCGATCTCCACGTCTATCAATACGTCTCCGTTAGATTTGATGACTAGATCCTCTCCGCCTGTTTTACCCAGCTTTTCCAACGGAACCGAAAAGATACTTTCGAAGTCCTCTTCATTCTCTTCTCTCACTTCGACCAGCCATCTGGTATTGCTTTCCGAGAAAAGGAATTTATCGGCTCTCATCCCGTCAGGATCGATCTTAGCTTTGACTCCAACATCTCCGGCGAGGCACATCTCCGAGAGCGCTACACCGATACCGCCGAGCGAAACGTCGTGGCAGCTTTCAATTAAATCTTTAGAGTGTGCTTCCAACATCTCTTCCATACTTCTTTCCAAGACATCTACGTCCACTTTGGGAACGTCTCCACTTTGTCCTCCCCTCATCCGGTAGTATTCCGAGGCCCCCATCTCGTCTTTGGTTTCTCCGACCAGGTAAATACTTCTACCTTCTTCTTTCAGATCAACAGTTACTGCTTCCCTGACATCGTCGATCAATCCCGTGGCTAGAATAGAAGGTGTTGGTTTCACCGCACCTTCATCCGTTTCGTTGTAGAAGCTTACGTTTCCGGAAACGAAAGGAATACCTAAAGGTC
>CAZPCW010000076.1:0-7953 GCA_964585175.1 uncultured Thermoplasmata archaeon | reverse complement strand
TGGCATTCCTCTCCTCCCTGAAGGAAGGAGCCTCCTGCCTGTTTTTAGGTGAAGAGTCAACAAAGAACTCTAACATCAGCCTCTAAAACTACAACCGGCTAAATTTTTATAGGGCTTTGCCAGCAATTTAAATATAACATCCAAACATTTTCATCTTAGGAGGAAGCGTTAAAAAAATGTCCGAAATTGAATATGGCGATTTTTTTGCCGATTTCTACGAGGTACTGCATTCACATCTTGACGATGTAAAAGCTTACAAGAGATTTACGGATAGATTTGGCACCGAAATACTTGAGTTGGGAAGCGGAACTGGGCGAATACTGATACCATTGGCGAGAGAGGGAAACCTCGTTACCGGCCTAGAGGCGAGTGAGGATATGCTGAACGCATGCAGAGAAAAATTGGAGGAAGAGGACGAAGAAACGAGGGAAAATATAGAACTAGTAAAGGGAGACATTAGAGATTTTGATCTAAACCAAAATTTTGATCTCGTATTGGCCTCCTGCAATCTCATAAATTACCTGAAAGAGGTCGAAGACCTGAAAAGAACGCTTTCTTGCGTCAAAGATCATCTCGCCGAGAATGGAGTTCTGATAATAGATAACTCTCTTCCGGATCTCGAAAAGATGGTCAGAGAAAATGGAGAAGAACAGGTCTTCGAGTACACTAACCCCAAGAACGGTCGGAAAATAGTCGACAAGTTTACTGCCAGATACGACTTCGTAGAGCAGATAGAAAAGTACCGAGTCGTTCTATCCGAATTTGAAGGGGGGGAAAAGACAAGAGAAACCAGCGTGGAAGAAACTCTAACATTCTATTTTCCGAGAGAGTTGAAAAACATCCTTAGAAGCGAAGGTTTCGAGATATTCGAGGAGAGAGGTTCTCTACATGAGTACTGTCCTATAACCGAAGAGAGCGAAGAGATGGTGTTTTTCTGCAGGGTATAGGTTCAACTACTTGCTGAAAAAAGAGGAAAATTGTTTTTAGAAAATATCAGGATTCCAACTCTTCGAATACCGCCTCGACGTTTTTTCCCGTCTCTTCGACGATTTCCTCCCACTTCTCGTTATCGGGTGCTATGCCCAACAACCTTGCGACCTTCATTATAGATAGATGGTAAACGGTCTGTACTCCGGGTTCCTCCTCCCATATGACCATATTGCAGGGAAAGAGTCCACCCATCTTGATAGTTTGATCTAAAGCTCGATCAGCGACTTCCGCGTTACAAGCACCGAGCACGTAATAGGGATCGCGGTCCGCGTTCACTTTTTTATTCAAAACTCCGGATGGTGAGAACTCGACTAGTATGCCGAAACCGTTATTTTCACAGACCTCTCTAACGTGTTCGATAGCTTCCTCATGCTCCATTTCTAAGTTAGCTGTCTTTTCTCCTATATCATCGTGGTCCAAAACTGTAGGATCTATCTTCAAATCCATATCTCTTCACCTACTGATCTTCACATCTACGCCCTTCTCTAAAGTATTATCTACGGGGCACCTTCTCTCCACAGCTTCTAAAAATTCAGTTATCTCCCCTTCCGGTATTCCTTCAATATTCTTTACTTCCACGCGGACCTCCTGAAAACCAGCAGGTACGTCGGCTTCCCCTTTCACTCCGCGCGGATCTAGATCGCCCTCGATCTCAAGTTGAAAATCTTTCAGTTCATAACCCATCTGTTTGGCGATTATCGTTCCGGTAAAATCGAGACAAGCTCCTAAAGACCCCAACATCACTTCCACGGGATTCGGACCTTTATTGGTCCCTCCGAGTCTTTCGGGTTCATCTATGGTTATAGAAAAATCTCTTATCTTGATCTCAGATTCGAACCCACCTTCTTTTCCGAGCGCAGCTTTGTACGTGTTCATATTTTCGCGTTTTTCACCCATATTATCGTTATGAACATAACGCGTTTATATAATAAATCTGTCGGTGGTTATAACAACTCTATTTAGCGATAAGAAATTCATTCTATCTCTATATTTTAAGGTGAGCTTCCACTTTTTATAAAATTATTACATCATCTGTTATCGTCGATGGTACGATCAATTCTTCACGAGTAGGTTCACCGTGTTTTGGAACTATTTGTATTGAAAGATCATCCTGAGGCTCTAGCGCTCCTATAATAGGTTCATCTGTTCGGGTTTTAGCCGTTAAATCGATCGTTATCTCATACTTATCTCCAGATCCTATATAGGGTGAATCCTCTTCGCCTTCTTGTTTTATATTTGATTCCCAACCATAATGTTCGAAATCAGCTACTTCATCAGCTTGAAGGCTGACTACGGAATCTTCACTGTACACTTTTACTAGTGTACGGCTCAAGTCTTGAGGTTCCGCGCCAGCCGCTAGACTGATCATCATATTTATTTCCTCTATCTCTCCTCTGTTTGAATTCAATGTGATCCCGGTATGTTTTTCGGAATAAACCTCAGTCCCACTAGAATCTGATACATTAAATTCGATATCTTGAGTTCCAGAAATATCTCCAGTATTCTTCACCCTATATTTTACCTTCACCTCTTCGTCCGTATCTGCCCGAAGATCGTAATCAACGATATTTACTTCAAAATTTGGCTTTGTGACGCTACTCGGATCAGAAGATGCTCTCACAGTAACGGTATTGTTGGTCGTGGGAGAACCACTGTTATAAAGTCCTAATATGTAATCACCCACTCCATTTTCCAGCCCAGGAGATTTGTATTGGCCATAATATGTTTCCCCTGGGTCTAGATCTAGATCACTTTTAGCCGTGTCGGTTTTTTCCCAATTATTCCCCGTATGATTTATATGCAAATTAATATCCTGAGTAGATGAAGATTTTCCCACGTTTTTAATTCTATAATTCATCGTAACGTTCTCACCTTCAGGGACCACTTGGTCGTAATCCGTGATTTTTACTTCGAATACTTCATTCAGATCTTGACCCACTCCCACTGTAACATTTTGGGTAGTATCATCGCTAGAAACTTCAATATTATAATCATCTGAAGAAGCTGAACCTGACCACGTAAATGAATTTGTAGCGTAATCTATCATATCTTCTGTTGGATAGTTCACCCCGTACACGTTCTCTACCTTTATCCCGCTAGAAACTTCTCGGATTGCCTCATCACCTGTCTTTTCCGCCTGCTGCTGCAGTTTGTTCGCGGTATCGATAAGAACACCAGCTGCTACAGCAGACACCAAGACTACGGAGATAAATAGGATTAGGGTTCCGACACCCATAGCGCCAGTATCATCACTTCTTTTGAGAGATGTCATCCCTATCACTTGAGTTCTCAAATAGAAAAAGGAGATGTCCGATTATATAAATTAGCAAGCAATTATCTCTTTATTTTACGAACATTAGTTATAGTAAAATAGAGTATTTTTTAAAAATCAGTTGTGCTTATCAGATTAGTTAATAACTTTCCTATACTCAACTAAAACTCGTTTACCTTTTCTCATAAATTATTCAAATAAAGGTATAAAATATTATTAAAAATAGTTCCTTAGGAGACTAATTTCTCCGCAACAATGCCGATAGTTAAACCCAAGAAAAAACCGATTGCTACAGTTATAATATTCTCCAGAAACATTCCCGCTACAGTTCCAACTAAAGCTCCTATACCTACAGCCGGATGACGAGACCCTGTAACGCCCATGAGTACTCCTCCTATTCCTCCACCGACAAAAAGTCCTGAAGCACCTACAAATCCGGCACTTATATAGCTAAAAGCGAACAATCCGCCGAGGATGCCAGATATCCCTCCACCAGCTGCCCCAACGAACCAATCAATATCCTCCTCATCATGTAGGCTCTGAAAAAGACTACCTAGAAAAATCCCGATGATCGCTCCCACCGCACCTCCAAGGAGACCACCGATACTGCCTTTGATTAACCATCCTAAGCTCATCGCGGCGAACCAGCCGCCGAATCCACCGACGACACCACCCGCAATACCGCCGATAAAGATTCCAAGAAGAGTCCCGGCAATCAAACCTGCCCCTGAACCTGCCATAATAGCTCCGTACATATCTTTTATGATAAAACCGCTGAGTATCAACAATATCCCTATGGCTGTCAAAGTTCCTACGGCTGTTTTCGACTGTCCCCTCATAGACTTAAATAGTGTGAAATATTTTTAAAGCTTTTTGGCACTAATCAATCTTTAAAGAAAAACTAAAGAAAGTATAAAACTAGCAAAAAGAGTCAATCCGATCCCTATCAATACTCGAAGAGTGACGATCTTAGCTCCGAAGAAGGCGAGCCCGTAAACTATCTTACCGCTGCCTATCGCCCCATAACCGATCATCATAGAAATCACTACCGCTAGACTGACCCCGCTCTGCTGAAGCCCCTTTATAATCGGATATACCGCATATGGCCCACCCTGCATCAATCCACCGAGCAGCCCTCCAAGCATTACACCTCCGGAACCGGATCCGGGTCCCAGATAGGAACGCACGATTTCGGTAGGAAGTAGGGCTTGGATCGCACTAGCTAACAGTACTGCGGCGAATATCAGCGTAAGTAGACTTTTGAAAGTACCTAGGCCTTTCTTCATGCTCTCTTCGGCGTCTTTCTTTCTAGTTAAGAACATGTAGATATAGAGTATCAAAGTACCGATTATTATCGCCCTTTGACTCCAGTTCCTCCCGATTATGTATTGCCAAACCATATCAATCACCGAATACAAAATAAAGTATAACACCTGAAAGCACGGCTAGACTGACACCTAAAAATATTCTTATGCCGATAACCTTAGCTTCAAAGAACGCCAACCCATAGGGTATTCTTCCGCTGCCTATGATAGAATAGCCGACCAGCATGGAAAGGATTACTGAAAGACCTACACCTTCTTTTTCTAATCCTTTGATTATAGGGTAAACCGCATAGGGCCCTCCTTGGAGCAATCCTGCAAGAAGTCCTCCTGTCAGTACACCTTTAAGACCAGCTTTAGGCCCCAAATACTTCTGAATGGATCGAGTCGGTACGAGTGTCCTTATAGCACTAGCTAAAAGAAGAGCGGCGATGATCAATGTAAAGAGACCAAAAAAATTCATAAGGCCGTTTTTTATCCCTTCCACAGCATCACTGGGTCTGAATAAAAGAAGATACATATAGAGGATCACGGTTCCGAATATTATGCCTCTCTGGCCCCAGTTCTTACCTATTATATCGGTCAATTCCATCTTTTACCTATCAGATTTTCTGATTCGTCAATATCAAAAATAATAGGTTTTTAAGTTTTAATGATACAGCTCTCTAAATCCCTTGGATAGTAGGTAACTATATCCGCGCCGTTCTTTTTGACAACTACGGTATCAGAATGTCTGAAACCGGCGTAATCTTTTACATAAATCCCAGGTTCGACACTCAATACCATATTTTCTTTCAGTGTCCAATCTTCACCAACATCTATGAACGGGGGCTCGTGAATACGAGTGCCTAAGCCGTGTCCAGTATGGTGCCTCCAAGTATCCTCTATGCCTTCTTCTTTGTACATCACTTTGACCGCCTCGTCCACTTCGGATAGCTTTTTACCGGCCTCTATCTCATCGAAAGCTTTGTCCTGAGCTCGCAGCATCAGTTCGAAGTATTTTTCCTGTTTTTGGGAAGGTTCTCCAACGATCCAAGTCCGTTCTAGTTCACTGTTGAACCCGTGGATCGAAGGACCGGCTCCGTTCACCAGGATGTCTCCTCTTCTTATTTTCTTGTTCTGGGCTAACGCGTGAGGGAGTGAAGATTCTTTCCCGATCTGACCTCTATAACCCGCATAGACTGGAAGTGCACCCGTACTGGTCTGTTCGAATTTATCCCCTAAAGTGTTAATCATCGCTCGAGAAGCCTTCATCGAGGCCTCCATGGCTATTTCCGTCTCAAATCGGCCTGGCTCGGTTTCCTCCTGCAGATATCTTAAACCGAGATTAGCCCATTTCGCGCTTTCTTCTATAAGTTCTATCTCTTCCGGTTCTTTGACACTGAAGAATTTTTCCAATTTCAACCTGATATCTTCTATTTCAGCTTCGATCAGTTCGCTCAGACTGGGACCGAAGTATCCATAACCGCTGCCGTAACCGTCCTGATCTACAGCTATTTTCTCGTAATCCTTTTCCTCAAGCATATCCTTAACAAACTTCATCGGGTGCTTTTTACCCGGATAATCGGGATAAGTTATGACCTCATCGAAGCCCATATCTCTATACTCTACATGTTCTTTTTCTAGTCTAGGTATAACAACTGTTTCTTTATTCTCTTCCAAAAAGTAAGCAACGGGTCTTTCGGTCGGTATGAAAGGAAAGCCAGTCAAGTTATAGATAAAAGTTGGAGAAAAAAGACATAATCCGTCGATATCTTTTTCTTTCAGATCCTCTAGTAGTCTACTTTTCTTCCTTTCATATACGCTGTCGTCCAATCTAAATTTCATCTAGCCACCTCAAAAGATGAAGTTTTTAAGAATAATTATAATTTCGGGAGAGAAATGGGCAATAAAAAAATTGGTAAGATTAAAAACCAAAAAAAAAAGAAAAGTATACTTAAATTGTACCAAAGTATAAATTAAGCTTCCAGTGTTTTTAAAATGCGGAGAGAAAGACAACGAAAATCCTACTTGTCGATGATGAGAGGTCCTTTCTTGACCAAACTAAAAACTACCTTGAAAAAAGGAACGATGAATTTAAAATCTATACGGCTCTTTCGGCTGAAAAAGCCTTAGAGAGGCTTGAGGATGAAGATTACCATATCATCGTATCCGACTATCAGATGCCGGATATGAACGGTTTAAAATTTTTAGAGACGGTAAAGGAAGAAAAGGAGATCGACATACCATTTATCATGTTTACCGGCAAAGGAAGAGAAGAAGTAGCGATGGAAGCCCTGAATATGGGAGCTGAAAGATATTTGAAAAAAGGGGGTGATCCTAAAAGTCAATATGCAGTTTTATCCGATGCTATAGAACAAGAATGGGAACTTTACCGAAAAAATAAGGAACTCAAAAAATCCGAAAAAGAAAAATCTTTGATCCTCGAAAGCACAAGCGAGATAATTGCATATCACGATAAAGATCACAACATCAAATGGGCTAATGAGGCATATCGGGAAGTTAGCGGTTTATCTCAAGAAGAACTTGAAGGAAAAAAATGTCATCAAGCTTGGGGTCACGAGATGCCGTGTGAGAACTGCCCGGTAACCAAAGCAATAGAAACTGGTGAACCTACGCAAGCTGAACTGTCTCCTGAAACTCAAAAACAGTGGTCTTCCGACGACCCGTATTGGTTGATAAAAGGAAGTCCAGTTAAGGATAGTAAGGGAGATATCATTGGAGCCGTTGAGGTAGCATCTGATATAACTGAAAGAAAAAAAGCAGAAAAAGAATTAAGAAAAAGTAAAGAGAAATATAAAGCCCTTTTTTATGAAACTCCCTTGGGTGTTTTTCGTTATGATGACAAGGGGATTATCACAGAATGCAATGATAAATTCGTTGAGATAATAGGTTCCTCTCGAGAGACCTTGATAGGGTTAGATATGATAAATGATCTAGAAGATGAAAAGTTGATAGAAGAAATAAAATCCTCTCTAGCAGAGGGTGAGGGATATTACGAAGGGGATTATACCTCAGTGACCGGCGATAAAACTACCGCGGTTAGAGTGATATTTAAGGGTATGCGGAATGAGGAGGGTAAAATTTATGCTGGCATGGGCTTAATCGAGGATGTCAGCGAAAGAAAAAATAAAGAAAAAGAGCTCCTTGAGAGTAGAGAAAAATACAGGGAACTATTAGAGAGCGTTGACGTAGCAATAATTGTTCATGATTCGGAAGGAAAAATAATATCGGCTAATTCGGCCGCTGAAGAGTTCATGGGTATGAAAGAAGAGGATCTCAAAAGGAAAGGCTTGGGTTACTGGGAAGGTATACTTTACACTGAAAATAGGGAAACTATGGATATAAAGGATTTTCCGGTCTCTACGG
>CAZPCW010000075.1:0-8419 GCA_964585175.1 uncultured Thermoplasmata archaeon | reverse complement strand
GGTTTCGCTTTTTTACTCTTCGCCCATTTCTTAAGATCATTGATGTATTCTGCGAGGGGCAACTCTTCTATCGGACCTTCATACTCTTTGCTGATGAGCACTATAGACTTCTTATTTTTGATTTTGACCATATTCCATCCTCCCACTATACTTATCTACATCTTAGTATATTAAACTTCGCAAATTCAAGTCCGAAGTTTTTCTTTATAACAGACCATCCCGACTGTATCCTACCATCGCCGAATCAGCTTCCTTCCAATCTTCTTCCGCCTTTTTGAGGATTTCCCGAGCTCTCGAATTAGCCTTTTCTTCGATCCTGTTTTCGTCGATATTTACGAATCGCTTATTCCTGAGTACCTTCTTTCCGTTGATTATCACGTCGTTCACCTCTAAACCTGTAGAAGAATAAACCAGATTCGGGATGATGCTCCGGAAAGGTTCGCGTATCGGCGGAGTAAGATTAAGATTGTCAAGATCGACGGTTATTATATCCGCTCTTTTGCCTTCCTTTAGTGTTCCAACTTTCTCTTCTATACCTAACGCTTCGGCTCCACCTTTTGTAGCTAGTTCTAAAGTTTTCCAAGGCGGAAGAGCGGTCGGATCAGAGTTCTTACACTTACTCAACAAGCTTATCGTTCTCATCTCCCTCATCAAATTATGGGCTCCATTACCCGGGACCTGGTCAGTACCTATCGAGGCTGACCCTCCTAACGAGAGGAAATCCCTTATCGGAGGTGTTACACCGTCTATCATGGCGATAGAGCTTGGACATCCTACCATCCTGACTCCGTTTTCTACAAGCGCCTTTTTTTCTTCCTTGGTAGTTCCGTGACAGTGAGCCGCCAATAACTTTTCGTTCAGCATATCCTCTTCTCTTAATTTCTTGACCGTTGAAGTACCGTATCTGTTTTCTATCTGTTCCCTTTCTCTTCCTCCCTGCGCTACGTGCATATGGATTTTCCTATCCTGTTTTTCAGCTCTTTCGTATATCTTTTTTAGCGTATCGAGCGTCACCATGTCTAAAGCTTGTGGACCGTACATTATATCCACATTACCGTCTGGGTTATATTTCTTGAACAACTCCTCCGAGGTCTGAAGAGTTTCAGTTGATCTTTCGAGTTCGTAGGTTTCGCCATCTCTATTTACGACTTCGTTTATCCGTTCAGCTCCTACCACTCTAGCATTGAAAGGATGATAAACTTGCTCGATCACTTCATCTATATTTCCCGTGAATTCACCGAACGTGGTAGTTCCAGACCTTAAGGCCTCCAAAACACCGAGTTTAGACCCTAGGATTCGATCCTCTTCGGTCATATGTTTGGCTATCGGTCCCAGCGCCTTATCCATCCATTCCTTCTCTGGGACATCCTGTGCACAGCCTCTCAAAAGAGCGAATCCGCTGTGTATATGGGCGTCAACTAGACCAGGCATCGTTACGAGGTCAGAACCGTTCATTACGGTATTGTAATCTTCAGTATGTATATCTCTCGTTTTTCCAACGAAGGAAATTTTGTCCATATCTATCCCGACAGCGCCGTTCTCGATGACGCCTAAACCCTTTCCTTCAAAAGTCAACAAGGTTGTATCAGTAATAGCTAAATCCATCGATCCACCTTATATCTTTAGGATTTCCTTTATTAAAATTATTTTGGTGAAAATATCTGAAGTCGGACAAAATTTTTTAACTTTATCTCCCTTTTAGGGAATAGGTGAATATATGGCGTTACAAGACTTGATAGATCCGAAATCAAAAAAAGCTTTTATGGTGGGAAATGAAGCTATAGCGAGATCCGCACTGGAGAGCGACGTCAAAGTTACCGCGTTCTTTCCTGGGTCTCCGACAAACGAAATTTTGGACACAATGTACCAGCTTTCTGATCACTTCGACGATCTAACGATGGAAGTCGCGGCGAACGAAAAAGTCGCTCTAGAGACCGCGGCGGGGGCCTCGATGGGAGGTGTAAGAGGTTTCACTTCGATGAAAAGCGTGGGATTGAATGTTGCCAGCGACGCATTCTTCAGTCTAGGATATACGGGTGTGAATGCGGGGTTGGTTTTGCTGATCGCCGACGACCCTCACGCGCATTCTTCTCAAAGCGAACAGGACGGTCGTTACTACGCGGAAGCGGCACACGTTCCGATGATGGAGCCGTCGACCGCGCAGGAAGCCTATGAAGCGGTAAAAGAAGGCTTCAAGATTTCGGAAAAGTACGAAATACTGTCTCTCATACGAACCACTACGAGAGTAAACCATCAGAGCGGAGTAGTCAAGATCGGTGAACTGGAAAGATCACCGGCCGAAAAGATGAATTGGGAGGATGTCGAAAAGAGCTTTTACACACTGGGTGCTAAAGCTAGAGAACTCAAAAGAGAGTCTCTAGAAAAATTGGAAAGTATAAAGGAGGATTTTGAAGACCATCCATTGAATTTAATGAAAGATGGCGGAGGAGCAACAGGAATACTCACATCCGGTGTTTCTTATTTACACGTTTTAGAGGCTTTAGATGAAATGGAATTAGATATGCCAGTTCTTAAGTTGGGAACCATTTATCCACTCCCTGAACAAACGATCAGAGATTTCATAGAAGACCTCGATAGAGTTATAGTTGTTGAGGAGCTTCTTCCCTACCTAGAGGACCGTCTTAACAGGTTAGCCAAAGAGGTGAATCCGAGTTTAGATGTCAGAGGCAAGAGAACCGGGGATTTCGGAAGGATCGGCGAGTACAACGTTCCGAGGGTTATCGAAGGCCTCTCTTCGGTGATCGGTGAGAATACGCCTAAAGATTATGAAAAAACAGTCGAAAAGGATGAGGAGTTGAAGGAAAAAATTCCCGATAGATCGCCGATATTCTGTCCAGGGTGTCCGCATCGAGCCACCCTGTGGGCTGTCCAAGAGGCGATAGAAGATAAGGACTATGTTTTCAACAACGATATAGGGTGCTATTCAATGTTCCTGCTGGAACCTTACGAGATCACTGATTCCGTGCTATGCATGGGCTCATCGATGGGACTCTCCAGCGGTATGCAGCACGTGGTTGAAGACGAGGTGATCGCGATGATAGGTGATTCAACCCTGTTCCACGCTGGACTTCCAGGTCTAGTGAACGCGGTACACAATCAGCACGATATGACCATCATAGTACTTGACAACAGTGTGACCGCTATGACCGGTCAACAGCCTAATCCGGGATCAGATTTTGGACCAGATCCGGTCAGCGAGGTAGATATCGAAGCTGTCGTAAAAGGGATCGGTGTTGAGAAGGTGAAAACAATTAACGCCTTTGAGCCCGGAGATAACGTGGAAGATATCGTCGAGACGATAGAGTATGACGGCGTTTCTGTCGTAATTTCTGAAGGACCTTGTGCTCTCTATCATGATAGGTTGAAGAGAAAACAAGGAGAACCTATAATACCAAATCAGGTGAACGACGAAACTTGCAACTCGATATATAGGTGTGTGGAAAACTTCTATTGTCCAGCTATCGAAATCAATGAAGAGAACATGCATACCATCATCCATGAGGACCTCTGTGACGGGTGTATGGTTTGTTCGAAGTTGTGTCCGATAGACGCAATCGAATCGACCGGAGGTGCTGACGATGAGTGAAGATGGAAAAGACAAGTTCAACTTGTTCTTATCCGGCGTTGGTGGTCAAGGGCTGATGTTGCTCTCTGAAACTATAGGCAGAGCCTGCAGCAAGTCGGATGAAAAGATCATAACGGGAGAACAGCACGGACTTTCCCAGAGAAGTGGATCGATCTACGTGCACTTACGGATAGGCGAAGACGCTCATTCGCCTCTTATACCTCCTGGTGAAAGCGATCTGATGGTTTCTCTCGAAGCTATCGAAGCTCTCAGGAATATTCAATATTTATCCGAAGGAGCACCAATAATCTCCAGTGATAGATTGATGCATCATCCGATAGAGACCGATAAGCTCGTGCAAAAGGAGAAAGAAAGTTATATCACGATGGAAGAGATAAAAGAAAAATTGGAAGAGGTCACTTCAAATATCTACTTCATCGATTCATTAGGGCTGGCGGAAAAAGCCGGGAATGTGAGAACTGAGAACGTGGTAATATTGGGTGCGGTCAGCACGATACCCGAGTTCCCTCTAGAACGAGATGTTTTGAAAGAAGTGGTCAAAGAAACGGTTCCAGAGAAAACTATCAATGTTAACCTCAAGGCATTTGAACTGGGATACGAACGAGCTTCAGAAAACCTAGACCTCTAATACTTTTTCTTTTTTATTTCTCCAGTTTCATTAGTGATTTATAAGAAAAAATAGAAAGGGTTTTGGTTCAAATCATTCATTAGCCAATCACAGTAGGAACAGCACCGCTATAGAGAATATGAATATCAACCATAGAGTTATGGAGATATCTTCGAATTCTCTAGCCGCGGCTTTCATCACTACGAATGTGATTATACCCATTATTATACCGTTCGTGATGCTGTATGTTAAAGGTATACTGATCATAGCTACGAAGGCGGGCACCGAATCCTCGTACTTTCTCCAATCGATATCATCTATCGACTGCGTCATGAACAGGCCCACTAGAACGAGCACCGCTCCGGTAGCTAGACCGGGGATCATACCGATCAACGGGGAGAAGAATACGAAGGGTAAGAATAGTATGCCTACGATCACGGCGACGAGACCGGACCTACCGCCTTCTTCAACACCGCTAGCGCTCTCGATGTAGGTCGTCGCGGGGGAAGTTCCGAATATTCCCGAGATGGTAGTTGCGAAACCATCGACGAAAAGAGCCTTTCCGGTATTTCTCGGCTTTCCGTCTTCTTGGTAGAAGTCCCCTGCTTCAGCTACACCTAAGAAGGTCGATATCGAATCGAACATGTCGGTGAAGAGAAGCGTGAACAGCGGACCTACCATACCTATCGTCAATGCGCCCACGATGTCAATCCTCAGGAATAGCGACGTATCCGGCATCTCTACCGCCGAGGAGGGTATAGTGGCTATATTTGCTAAGCCCAGTTGTGTGATTATCAACGAGATTATCGTGACCGTTATTATCCCTATTATAAGTGCGCCTTTACGACCCTGGTACAGTAAAAATCCGGTGACTATTATACCTATCAGGAACAGTCCAACGCTCCAACTCATTCCAGCAAATGTTACTAGGGTGTCCGGATTCGCGACGATAACTCCACTTCGATCAAGACCTATGAAAGCCAAAAAGAGGCCTATTCCGGCGGAAACGCCCAATCTGAGCGGTTTAGGTATCGCCTCTAGTATCTTTTCTCGAATATTAGCTCCGGGAAGAGAAAGAAGCATGAAGATTATCCCGGAGATAACAACTGCTCCCATAGCGGTCTCCCAGGCGATGCCTTCGCCGATTATCAGCGAGTAAGTCACGAAGGCATTCAAACCCATACCTGGGGCCAGCGCGAAGGGTAGATTGGCGTAAAGACCCATAAAGATACACGCTGCGGAGGATACGATGACGGTCGCAAACAAAATACCCGAAGCGGGGACTCCAGCCTCAGAAAGTATCAGTGGATTCACTATTATTATATAGGCCATGGTAAGAAAAGTCGTAATGCCTGCTCTTACTTCGGTTTCTCTATCCGTACCTAATTTGTCGAGGGAGAACATATATATCTTAACCTAAAATTCATGCCGTAATGAGTTTTCCTATTAATAAATCTTTTAGTAGGGTTTATAAATTCCAAAAATGTAGTCTACCTAAACTTCTTATTTTTTGATGATATTTTTTCCTTTGATCACAACGAAAGAGCCCTCTCCGTATCCTTCCTTAACTACTTCCTTTTTTGAGATGTCCAATCCTTCGAAGATAGTCTGAACGAATGAGAAATCTTCGAATCCTGATCTTTTAAGAATTTGGACTACTTCTTCAACATTGAAGAATTTAGCGTTTTTGTAAAAGACGTTTTCCTCCTTCTTTTCTTGATAGATCTCTCCTACAGGACTGTCCTTATCGATGAATCCGATTATGATTTCTCCTTTTTCTTTGAGAACTCTCGAAGCCTCTTCGATGGCTGTGCTCGGTTCATCAAAAAAGCATATCGTGGTAACTATGAGGGCGAAACCTAAAGAGTTATCTCGGAAGGGAAGTCTTTCTCCCTGGCCGAGTACGGGTTCGATACCCTTTTGTCGAGCCAGTTTCAACATATCTTTTGACGGATCTATCCCCAACTCGATGTCGAGAGGAGCGGCGAACCTTCCACTGCCCACCCCTATCTCTATTCCATTTCCCTCCGACGGGATCATTTCTTCAACCGCGTTTAGTTCTGAGAGATAAACGTGCTTATGGGAGTCGAACCATTTTTCGTATCTCCTCGAGTATTCGTCAAAAGGTTCAGATTTCACCATCGTCAAAGTCTACAATCTTCGCCCGATAAATGTTTTTAGGAAAGGTGGATCTTTCTCAAGATTGGTGTCGATCAATCTAGTTTTTTAACCAATCCTTCCCTGATATCGAGATCCTCAATATTGGTTTCTTCACCCATTATAGAATCCTTAACCACGGAATTTTCGATGGTGCAGTCCTCGAATATTATCGCGTTTTCGATCTCGGAATCCTTGATTTCCGTGTTCGATAATACGGTGACGTTCTCCCCTATCTCTGAGTTCTCAACTTTCCCTCTGATAATATTTTCATCTCTCATCTCGTTTTCCGCTCTAAGATATCCCTGTCTCGTTCCCACGTCGGCCCAGGTTCCCGTGAAGGGATACGCATAGCAGTCATATCTCTCAGAAGTCCAGGATAGAAACCTTCCCGGTTCGTCTAGATACTTTTCCCTCGGTATCCTGCCTTCCCAATAATTTTCGTATTCTTCAAATATGTCCAATATATTTTCCGGAAAGTAATAGAAAGCCGTCGATGCCATCCTAGATTTAGGTTCTTCCGGTTTTTCCTGAAAATCCGTGATTCGTTTATTATCGTGGAAATCGACTATACCGTAGTTTTTCGCTTCCTCTAGACTCTCCACTTCGAAACAGGCGTTTACGATACCGTCTTTCTTCTTTACCAATTTTAGAAAATCTTCTATCTCGAAAGAGTAGTAATTATCTCCACCTATCACCAGATAATCGGTTCTCTCTCCCTGTTCGAGAGCGTTCAATATCCCACCTATAGCTCCCAGCTTTTCCTCTTCGGCTTCCTGTTCCTCTATAATCAGTTCGTATCTCTCTTCGTCCCGATCTTTTAGATAGTCTTCAAAAGAGTCCTCGAATCTCTCGTTCGTGGTGATGTAAATTTTATCAATCACTTCTAGTCGTTCAAGTTCGTCGAGAATGTAGCTCAGGATCGGTTTTCCACCCAAAGGGAGAAGAGGTTTGGCCTTTTGTTTTGTTATAGGCCAAAGTCTTGTAGCGTATCCCCCTGCCAGTATTATCGTGTTCATACTATCGTTTCTATATTTTTAGGTGATTAGTAAATGTTTCGTCTCTCTGAAAGGATGATTTTCCTTGAAGCTCTACTCCTCTTCCACTTCGCCCGGTAAGCCTTTCACGACCGAAACCGTGCAGTTCGAATGTTTCAATAAACGTTCAGTTGTGCTGCCGAGGAAAAGGTCTCTGAATCCCGAATGACCGTGAGAAGATATGTAAATGATGTCGTCGTCGTGCGCGTACTCGGATACCTTTTCGTAGGGGGTTCCCTTGAATATCTTAGATTCTAACTCGACGTTCATCTCTTCGGCCAACTCTTCGACTTTCCCCAGAGCTTCTTCACCAGTCTCTTTCAAATTTCTTTTCATATCTTCCGTGAGAGCGATCTTGCCCATCTCTACGACATATATGGCGGTCGCGGGAATATCAAGAGAGGAGGCCAGCTTCATGCCTTCCCTAACTCCTTTCATCGAAAACTTAGAGCCGTCGGTTGGTAATATCACTCTTCTATACATAGCATATCGATAATAGAAAGGACCATTATACGATTTTTGGGATGTTTTTCGGTGGATAGGTTTTTTATAGAGTTAAATAGAATAGAGATACATGTACGATAGAGTTATAATTCCTACTGACGGTTCCGATATAGCCAAAAGGGGGATAGAAGAGGGTTTAGAACTTGCTAGCGATCTTGATATACCTGCTGTCTGCATATACGTGATCGACTTTTCGACTTTAGAGGAGTTAGAAGAAAAAGATAATAAAGACAGTGTTCGGCAAAATATGGAACATATAGGAGAGAATGCGTTGAAATCAGTTAGAAAAAGAGCCCACGAACTGGGTGTGAATATCGATACAAGAAATTTAGTTGGTCAACCCTACGAAAGGATTATCGATACTGCCAATGAAGAAGATATAATCTATATGAGCAGTCACGGCGCTTCAGGTTTCTCGGAGTACTTTTTCGGAAGTACGACTGAAAGGGTAGTAAAAAATGCTGATTGTACCGTAGCGGTAGTGAAAGCGGAGTCAGCTTCTCCCAC
>CAZPCW010000074.1:0-8509 GCA_964585175.1 uncultured Thermoplasmata archaeon | reverse complement strand
TAGCGCTGGGTGTCTTCGGAGCGATAGCCATAGGAAGAGGTTTGAGAAGCTTTTATGGTCATAAAACAGCCCAGAAGATCGTTTACGACATGAGAAACGACCTTTACGGGCATTTTCAGGAACTTCCTATGAAGTTCCACGACGAAAAGAAGACTGGAGAACTAATCTCTCGTATCATCGACGACATGAACAGGTTGCAGGAATTCGTGCATCACGGACCCGAAGGCTTACTGACCGCTACAACGAGGATAGTAGGTACTTTGATAATACTATTCCTACTAAATGTTCCACTAACTCTTGTTAGTCTTGCTTTCGTTCCCATCCTCCTTTTTTATGGACGTATTTTGATGACAAGGATGTACAAAGCGTTCCGGAAAACCAGGAGGAAAAAGGCCGATCTAGGTGATAGACTGGAAGACAATCTTTCTGGCGTCAAAGTGATAAAGGCCTTCGCTAACGAACTCTTCGAGAGAGGTAGATTCGAAGAACCAAATAAAGAACATTTTGAGGCGAGAGTGGGTGCGATCAAGTACATCAGTATATTGGGGCCTGGAGCTTATTTTCTCAACAGTCTCGGTATAGTACTCACTTTAGGGTACGGTGGTTATCTGGTAGTAGAAGGGACTATGACCGCTGGTACGTTGGCAGCGTTTTACACCTATCTGCTTGGATTTAGAGGTCCTCTGCTTAGACTGATCCGAATAAATGAAGGTCTAAGTCGGTTTTTAGCTTCTGTAGAGAGGTTCTTTTCTCACATGGACATAGAACCCGATATAAGTACTAAAGAAGGAGCGACAACTTCTGAGGATATTTCTGGCAAAGAGGGATCCGACGTCGAATCTAAATCTAAAGAAGAAAAATCCATCCTAGAAGCGGAGGAAAGGATGGAACTCGTCGACCAAGTAGAGGACGTGGACGAGGATGAGATTGAAAAGGAAAAAGTGACAAGCACGACTTCCATCCCGGGAAGAGTCACTTTCGAAAAGGTGCATTTCACGTACGACTCCAGCGAAAAGGTTTTGAAAGATATATATCTAGATGTTCCGCCGAAGAAGTCTGTAGCTCTCGTTGGACCTAGCGGTTCAGGTAAAACCACGATGGTCCGTCTGATACCGCGTCTTTATGACGTCGATAAAGGTTCGGTGGAAGTCGACTGTATCGACGTGAGGAACTGGGACTTGAAGGAACTGAGAAATTCCATAGCTATGGTATTGCAGGATGATTACCTCTTCTCAGGTACTATTAAAGAAAACATAGCATACGGAAGACCGAATGCTTCGGAAGAGGAAGTGATGGAAGTAGCGAAAAAAGCCAATGTTCATCAATTTGCCAAAAAGATGAAAGACGGTTATGAAACCAAGGTTGGACAGCGAGGACTTAAACTATCAGGTGGACAGAGACAGAGGATCTCCATCGCACGAGCACTTCTAAAGGATCCTGAGATATTGATTTTAGATGAAGCCACATCCTCCGTAGATTCACATACTGAAAAACTGATCCAGGAAGCTATCGAGAGAGTCTCCAAAGGAAGAACTACATTTACAATCGCCCATAGATTATCGACTATAGTCAATTCGGACGAAATAATTTTTGTTGAAGACGGCGAGATAGTCGAAAGAGGAACGTTCGATGAGTTGATGGATGAAGGTGAGAAATTCAAACACTTCTACGAACTTCAATTCAGCGGAGATATGGAAGGATAGGTGACTATCCTTCATTTATTCCTTTATCAACACGAAAAAACTATAGTACTAGGAAAGTACTGACCATCTAATGGATCGATCAGCACATCTTAAATTACAGTATTTCGCTCTGATTGCCGCTGTAGTCGCTTTGATAACTGGTCTCTACAATGGTCTTTACATCTTAACTGGATTGAGTGGGATTTTGATTCTAACTTCATTCATTAGGATCAGGAAGGTCAAGAGTAAAGATGAAACTATGGAGTCAAAATAGATTATCTTGTTTTTGAGATAAGTTTGGATTCTAAATTTGTATTCAAATTGATATTAGTTCCTCTTTTTTATTTCTAATAATTCTATTTTGTAAATTCTGAACTATATAGTAAGATTGATTCGTCAGAATCGTAGATTCAGAATTACCATTTATTAAAAATAAATGGACCCAGCGGGACGAACAAATCTTTGATTTGTGAGTAGTGGGAACATGTTCCCACGTGTTTTCAAATCACGCAGGGGTCATTTGAACGAAGTGAAAATGGACCCATCAGAAGCGAAGCTTCTAACTAACCATTTTTCATAGAAAAATGGACCCAGCGGGATTTGAACCCGCGGCCTTCACCTGTCTCGCCCACAGAACAAATTCTATTGGGATGCGAAGGTGACGATCTGCCAACTGATCTATGGGCCCAAAACGAACAAAGTGAGTTTTGGGTGCATAGAAAGGAGGAATCTTCGATCCCTCCGAATCTATGGGCCCACACCGATTTGTTGAATCTCCGATTGAACCAACATCTATGGGCCCAAAGCTAACTAAGTGAGTTCTGGTTACAGAGAGATATATCCTTAATCTCTCCTTACTAATCCACCCAATTATTATCCAATATAAGCCTTTTTTGGATAGATAAATAGAAAGTTACTCAAATAAATCATCGATAAATTAATTTAATTCCCTTCCAAAACGCTCTTTAGTTTATGTCTTGAAAAAGAAAAATTATAAATGACATATGTTGAGTCCAAAACATCATGAGATGGAAAAAGGACTCGATTATTTTTCTCCTCATTTCATTACTGATAGTTTCAAGTGGGTTGCCATTCTTTACCAGTAGCCCGAAGGCATCAAGAAATAATTTTGGAGAAAATGATCCTCCTCTAGAGGGAAAAACAATAGCTATAGATCCCGGCCACGGTGGTTCTGATCCAGGAGCTTACGGGATAGATGGTTCGGGTTTTCCCAACGAAAAGGATTTCAATCTAGATATCGCACTTCGAGTACGGAATCTGCTAGAAATGGCTGGAGCGGAGGTGATCATGACTCGTTCGAACGATACATCGGTTAGCTTGGATGAGCGATGTAATATAGCTAACAATGCGAGTTCGGACATATTTGTAAGTATTCACATGAACTCAGCTGTAGAGTCCGCTCAGGGGACGGAAACCTTCTACTGGGCAGAGGACGACACCAACTACTCCGTAGAAGGGAAAAAACTCGCTCAGGATGTTCAGGGGCAGGTCACCTCTAAACTCAACACTTACGATAGAGGGGAAAAAGGGGATAAACCCTATCTAGGTTATCATCTTCGCGTTTTAGATAACACCAACATGCCGGCTATTCTCAACGAGGTCTGCTTCATCTCGAATCAAGCCAACTATGATATGATAACTCAGAGAGAAAAAAGAACAAAGGCATCTTTAGCTATATATGAAGGTATTTTTGATCACTTTCAAAAGGAGACAAAAAGAGGTAAAGTAGAACAAGATGGATATCCTTTAGACGGATCCTACATTACGAGAGAAGTAAATTTTGCCAAGTCGTTGACCAACACCTCAATGTTGACCCATGCTTCCTGGAGCATAGATGGTGAGCATCAGGGAGAACTTTACAATAGAGAATGGTACTTCAACGAAGACGTATTCACACAGCCGGTTTTAGATACCTATCAATATTCTACGGGCTGGCACGACTTGACTATCACAACGGAAAATCTGTGGGATAATTCCGAGACACATATCCTTTCCTATAAATTCGAAAGGAGTCCGATCGCTGAAGCAAGTACCTACGGTTCTTCCTCTGCTCATAAACTCGCTGACGATAACGACAGTTCTTACGCGGCGAACGATCTTAACGAACCGTTGTACATCGAACTTCCGTGCAATCTGACCCTTGAGACTCTTAAAAATCATTTTTGGGACGGAGACGACCGTTATTATCAATACAAGGTAGAGATATCCAGCGATAATAATACCTGGACAGAGGTCGTCAATAACACGGATGATGAGTACAGGGGATGGGTTTTGGATAGTATTAGCGACCAAAAAGCTAGGTATATCAAGATCACCGGAACTAACAATTCCGCTAATCAGTGGTATCATATCTTTGAATCGAAGCTCTTCGTTAAGGAGAGCAAGGTCTTATATGGTGAAGCGACAGTAGAAGGTGAACCATACACCGGGAACGTTTCAGTAGAGAATCTCGACGGCTCGGACTCATTGACCACGTCTATCGAGTCTGGAAAGCTTTGGATTGACGCTAGTTCATTATCCTATCAAAGTGGAGATAGATTTGAAGTTAGGTACCTAAAAGAAGGGGTGAAGGGGAATAACACAGTCACGGTAGATAACCAAAATGTGACGGAAAAAGTCGATATAAACGGGATAGAGTCGACATCTTTTAAAGTAGAAATTAAAGATCCTGATGAGAGAAGTTATCAATCGAACTCATCTATGAATGTGGATTGGAATCTGATCTCTGGCAACGAAGTAGATTATTATGAGATCAGGAAAGATAACGGAACGTGGATAGAAACAGGTAAAAATACTTCTCATGTGTTTGAAGACCTCTCAGAAGGGACCCACTTCGTCGAAGTTAAGGCCTACAGTAATTCAAATATGAACGATACCGATACCGTGAATTTTACCGTTGATCAGGGATCCCCTTCTCTAAACATTTCTGATCCTTCCAACGGAAGCGTTTTAGCGTATTCTAACGTAACTGTCTCTTGGGAGGGAATTGACACTCTCAGCGGTATTTCTACATATCGCTTACTGCTGGATGATGGAAGCTGGAAAGATCTTGGATCATCTACTTCTCATGAACTGAATGAGCTAGACGACGGAAAACACGTTGTAAAAATAAAGGGTATAGATAAAGCCGGTAACGAGAATTTCTCCAAGATAAACTTAAACATAGACACCAAACCCCCTAGGGCGGAGTGTGGCCCTGATAAAACGGTATCGATAGGCGAAGAATTCCTTCTAGACGCTGATTCTTCGAGCGACAATATCGGTATAGCAACCTACACTTGGAGGTGGGATGATAATGAAGATCACGGTGCCGAGATAATACATTCTTTCTTTTCGAGAGGTGTCTATCATATCACTCTTAACGTGACCGATGGAGCCGGCAATTACGATACAGATTCAGTTACGATAACAGTGAAGGACCAGAGACCACCGACGGCAATAGCGAATGCGGATAATACCACGGTATCTATTAGTGAGAGTGTAGAATTCAATGCATCAAATTCTTCTGATAACGTAGCTATATCCAACTATACTTGGATTATTGAAGGGGAAAAGTATGAAGGTGTAGCAGTAACTCATCCATTCGAAAAGGTAGGTAATTACACTGCCAAATTGACAGTGACAGATACTTCTGGAAATTCAGATACAGACACTGTGGTAATTACAGTTAAAGATTATACAGAACCTACTGCTGCTGGGGACATAAGCGGAGAGTTAAAAGTTGGTAGGGAAATTATTTTTGATGGATCGCCTTCCACTGATAACGTAGGGATCGTCAGTTATGAGTGGGAGTTGGGTGATGGAACTACTGCCCAGGGTGAAAATGTGACTCACACTTATGGAGAAGGTGGTAATTATACCGTGCGTTTGACAGTGAGAGACGCGAACGGTAATTCAGATGCATATGAAATGAAAATAAGTGTAGGAGAGGCAGACGGTGATGACAGTGAAAGCGGAGTTATAGGTTTAGTAGGATTCACTTCGATGCTCTTGCTGATCGGTGCAGGAATATCAGTAGCTATTTACCAGAAGAAAAAACGATGAAGCATGATTTTGGAAGGAAAACTTCTTCTTATTTTTCTATTTTGTCAGTCTGTGTGTAAAGTATCTGTTCCTGACACTCCGCGAAGCCTTGTTATTGCACCCCCTTCTTTCCATGTTGTGTTTTTTCTGATCTGATATTCGCCCTTCAGCTGGAAGACTGTTTTCTAAAGTTTAAAGAGATCATGTACAAGATCGAGCTATATCTATCTCTCTTTACTTTTTCTATTTTTCATAAGAGAAAATTTTTGGAAGAAACTAAGTGATACGTAGATAGAGATATCGAAGAGGATAGGCCATCATAAACGGCTATAATAAAAAGACTGGTAAAATCTAGTAATCCGGTTGATAAAAAAGCAAAAATCTTTATATTATAATAATTTAAAAACCTTTGGTGCTAAGAAGTGGATAAGGTTAAAAAATTGTCTTTTTTAGTGGTGGTGATTTTCCTACTGACTTCTATTTTGATTAACGTTTCTTTACCTACTAGTAAGGGAAAGGGTCCTGAAGATTCCATACACGAAACTGATCCTGGTACTCCGCCTCAAGGGATGCAGGTATACAGCATAGGTAATGAATCATGGAAAGATCCGGATTGTAGATTTGGAACTGTACTAAACGGGGGAGGAACTGAACAAGTATCTGCGATGAGATGGATGACAAACAGGACACTTGGTGGAGATTTCGTTGTGATCAGGACCGATGATTCAGACGGATATCAAGATTTCATCTATAATAAGGTTGGATACGTTGATTCATGCCACACTTTGGTTATAAATAAAATGGAGTATGCTAACAGTTCCTATACTCAGCGGGTTATATCGAATGCTGAAGGTCTTTGGATAGCGGGAGGAAACCAAACGGAATATTATGATCTATGGAAAGATACTAAGGTTGAGAAAGCTATCGAAAGCTTGATAGAAAATAGAAGTGCGGTGATCGGAGGAACTTCAGCAGGAATGTCTGTTTTGGGAGATATCGATTATATTCCTGAGACTTACGGAATAAGGTCTTCAGAAGCTTTGAATGACCCATACCACGATTATATGAAAGATAAAAAAGATGACTTTATCGACGGTATACCTCACCTAGATAATGTAATTACGGATACTCACCTAAGTGAAAGAGATAGGATCGGTAGAACCATTACATTTTTAGCCAGAAATATAAGAGATAACATGAGCCTTGTAGAAGGATCAAGTGCTATCGCCTGTGATGAAAGTACCACAGTATGTATAGATGAAAACGGCACTGCTAAAATATACGGTTGGGATGGGTATACGGATTACGCATTTTTTATTAACGCTAAAACAGGACCAAATAGATGTGAACCCGGAAAGCCGCTTCACTGGAAAGATGCTGTAGATGTTTATAAAGTGAAGGGAACACCAGAGGGAAAAAATACATTCGACCTCGATAATCGGAAAGGAAGTGGAGGTGAACGGGAGCAGATCAATGTGATCAATGGAACTCTAGATAATTATATCCAGGAACCCGATACCGACAGTTCATTGGTTGCCGATGCGGGCGTCGATAGGACCGTAGGGATGGATGATTCGGTCATATTTGATGCCTCCAATTCTACGGACGACGTTTCTATAGATAATTACACTTGGATAATCGATGGGAAAGAATATTATGGTAAAAAAATTCAGCATTCTTTCCGGTCTTTGGGTAGGAAAAAAGTGTTCTTGAAGATTACTGATTCAGAAGGAAATTACGATACTGATTCGATAATCGTTACGGTGAAAGACGTTTCTGGTCCAACAGCTGATGCTGGAGAAGATAAAACGGTTGATGAAGATACAGTAGTAACTTTTGACGGATCAGATTCCTTCGATAATATAGGGATAGTCAATTACACGTGGACGATCGAAGGAGAAGAGTATTATGGAATGGTAGTAAATCATACCTTTGTTCGACCGGGAGAATATACGGTTGAGGTGAACGTTACTGATGGAGCGGGGAATAATGATGAGGATGAGATCACCGTTATAGTAATGGATACTACTTCACCGATAGTCGATGCGGGAAAGAAAAAGACCGTTAAAGTTGGAGAGGAATTCACATTAGATGGTTCGAACTCCTCAGATAACATAGGTATAGTCAGTTATCGGTGGGATATGGAAGACGGGCAGACCAGATATGGTGAGAACGTAACATGTTCATACGAAGAACTAGGGATCTATCAAATAATATTGACAGTCGAAGATGATGCCGGAAACAAAGATTCAGCTTCGATAAATGTTACAGTAAAAGATCTGACTCCACCTGAAGCGATCATTGACTCTCAAAGAACAAATGTTACGGCCGGGGAGGAAGTGACTTTAGATGGAAGTGAATCATCCGACAACGTGAATATAGCCAATTACACTTGGATTTTCTCGGATGTGAAGAAACATGGAAGTGAAGTCACTCTCAGCTTTGAAAAAGAGGGCACATACCAGGTTGTCTTGAAAGTTAAAGACGGAAGTGATAACGTGGATGAGGCTGAAGTGACGATCGAAGTGGGATCTGATTTGAATGCTAACGGAGATGATTCTGAAGATGAGGAGGAATCTAATCTAGATATCAGTAAAGAATTTCTTAAGTGGATACCAATGGTTATAGTCATAGCGATTATCGCATTGGTCGTTGGAGTTTGGTATAAAAGAGAAATTCTAGATAATCAATAGAAGCGGATGAAAACGCAAAGAAGGCGAGGAGAGAAAAAGTCAGCTTCTCCCACCTAAAGGAGGGAGCTTGCCAGTGAACTCCGTTTCTGA
>CAZPCW010000073.1:0-8511 GCA_964585175.1 uncultured Thermoplasmata archaeon | reverse complement strand
AAAAGGTCAGAAACGGAGTTCACTGGCAAGCTCCCTCCTTTATGTGGGAGAAGCTAACCACGCTCCCCACTAGCGAAAAGAAGAAAAGAAAAAAAGTTTGCCGTGACCTCCTCTCCGACCTAAAGGACGGAGCTTCCGGTTCCATTCACGGGTCATGTCCGAGTTGTCCCCATTACCGAACTGGTCTATTTGCAGGTTGTCGGCTGACTAAGGAGACTTGGTTCCGTAGATTCATAGTTTCTTGTGGATTTAACTCACCCTTTTGGGAACTTCCCGTTTCGGTGTCCACAAACTTGACTATGAACCCCGACAGGAGTACAGAGGTCATCCGTCAAACATCACCGACTTTAGAGTCCGAGCCACTGGGACTCAGTTTCCAGAACCAATACGGGTGTTCAATCCGTACAGACCTACGCCGGAACCCTCGGCAGTTCTGACTCGGTTATAGTTTTGGTAACTTGCAGTATATACATAGAGAATATGGTATATATGCTTTATTCTCGGGCTGTATCCTCTCCGTGAACGAAGAGGTCTTAGCCCTGATTAGAGATAAGTTTAAGCCGAGTAACCTGAAAGCGCCGCTTATTAGAAAAGGTATAACGATCAAAATCCCCAGAAAGAGGAAGAAAAACATCAGAGCTAATGGCAGGGAGAGTATTCTTCTAGTTCTCATCTGCCGAAAAAATGAAGGAGTTATTCATATATTTTTTCTTTAAGCGTAGTCCGCAAATTTTCTTTCTGGTAGTCAACTTCGTCCTGAGATCTTCTCTTCTTGAATATTTCAATATTCGGATCAACAGCGGCCGCAAATAACTCTCTTTTCTCTATCGATTTTTTTAGCTTTTTTATCAGATCAGATCTCATCCATCTTCCCTCTACATCGCTAAGTTCATCGTCCTCGAAGAGAGGTGACATGCCAATCACTCCCAAAAAATTCACATCATCTCTATTCTCAAGTTTCACTCTCGCTTTGCTTACAAGATTTTTGAATTGATAAGCCGTGAAGGCTCTCGAAACCTTGATTTCCCTAAGTATGATCTTTTCATCATATCCTCTCTTTTTGCATTCATTCACCATATAATAGGGGTTTACAGTACTGCTTCCATCTAAGATCAGGGCGCTTCCTCCCACCGATCCTACTACCTTGACCGCTATAGACGTGACTGGTTTGTGATCTCGACCCTCGATCAATTCGATGTTTCCTCTCTCGATCTTTTCATTTTTTTCCATGTATCCCTGTAATTACGGTAGAATAGTATTTATCAGATGGATGAGGGGAGATAAGTGAAAGTGGAAAATTGGAAGATAGGATCTCTAGAAGATCAGTTTTCCTTCGATGATAGGAAATTTATGTTTAAGTAAACAATCAAAAATAAAGCAGATGTGAAGATCAACATCAGTATAGTTTCGACCTGTCCACTTTGTATACTTTCTAGAGATCCATACCTACCCATGATTGTAGCAAGTGATGTGAGAATGGCTCCAAGAAAAACGTTTCCTAGAATCTTGTAAACTGTAGATCTTTCCAATCTATTCACTTTTTCTTCGATCGAACCCTTCCTAGAATTATTTTCTACTAGATCGAGAAGGATCAAGTGTCTTCCAAAAATCCAGACACTGATGAAAAAGAATAGTATCCCTATCATAGAGAGTAGATTGAGAAGATTGAAAGTTAGATTGTAGTTCAAGAGAGCATATGAGATGATGGATATAGCTATAACACCATCCATCGTCAAAGTCTTCTTTTTCAAATACCCGATCATGGATATCGGAGCGAAGACCAAGGGAAGGAACCAATAGCTCGAACGGAATGAAAGAAAACTTGCAAATAGATAGGTAGATAGGATGATAAAGGAAAAAACGAGATTCACATTTTTTCTTTGTATCTTAACACCTCCTTTAGAGCCGGTTCAAGAGGATCGTTTGGATTCCAGTCCACGACAACCGTTCCGTATGTCCAAAGGCTATCTATGACGTTTTGTCTTTCCGTCTCATACAGTCCTTCAGCAGTTTTGTCGTAATCCCCTAATATATCCCTTTCGACTTTAAGTGGATTGGGTGAGATGACCATCGTTTCATAATCTTTCCTAGCGAGATCGATGATAGTTTCGCTGAATTTAGGAACAGTCAGAGGCGAGATGAAGATGATCAAGCTTTTTCTAGGGAAGAAATCTTCTAGAAGCCACTTTACCCCTTCTAATCCCAGGGAACCTCCTTCTTCAAATTTTGTCAGGTTGGACATTATCTTGTGATAATGATTTTTACCTGTCCCAGGATATACCCAATTCAAGTATTCACCGGAAACGATGAGTCCGAGTCGATTTCTAGCCGAAAGTATATTGGAAGCTAGCGCCGCCGCCGCCTCTATGGATGCCCGTAAGGTGTTATGTTTTTTAGTCCCGACGGTTCCTTTTTTGTAACCATCCACCACTAAAATGACGTCTCCTGATTTTTCACCTTCGAATTCATTCGTCATGGGTGATAACTGTCTAGCGGTCGCTTTCCAATTTATATCTCTGAGCTCGTCACCGGGATGATATTCTCTTATAGAAAAGAACTCGTTTCCGATACCGATGCTCTGAGATTTTATTTCACCCATCCAAAATTTGGTATAGCTCGGATAGATATCAACGCTCTGCATCTCTTCGGTTCTGGGAAGAACTCGGATGAACATCTCATCTCCAGAGAATATATTTTTCGAAAAGAAGTTGAGAGTGTCTCGATATCTGACTTCTACCGGTCCTAGGCTAATTTTTCCGGTCACTGGACAGGATACCGTGTAGGATAATTGTTTTTCTTCGCCTTCATCTATCCTCAACACCTGGTGATTTCGTCCTTTAATCATCTCTACATGTGTGGGAAGTATATCCTGTATCTCGAGAAGGAGTGACCTACTCTCCTTATTTTTTAGATGTATTTTCACCTCTATTTCATCATCTACATATACTTCCCTTTTTTTATCAGACTCTCTTGAGACCTCTACTTGTAAATTATCAGAAGGTCTTACCTTAGCGGCGATGACAAAAAGTGAGAATGAAGCTATCGGTAAAGTGAAAAAGACCCAACTTCTCAACATGCTCCCGATGATAGGGCCGGTTACCGCTAATACAGTCAAAAATATGAATGTTTTATTCATCTTCAAGGCGTTTTCACCTCAAGAGATTTATTGATAGCTCTCATATTCTCACTCCCACTCTTTGATCCTTTTGATCATCTTCCTCACTCTCTTCTTGTACTGGGCTTTATCCATGTCTTTATCTTCCAGCTTGCTTTTCTCCTTTCCTTCAATAGATAAGATGAAATCAGATATTTTATCGTCCTGGACCACTTTACGGAATTCTTCCGGGTTTTTCAAAAGTCGATTCAGTTCTTCTTTGTCTAGGTCCTTTTCATCTTTCAATTTGGTAAAGAATATTTCTTTTATCTTATCGTGGAGGATCTTTTGGCTCATAGATTTACCGTCCGAGGCTCTATCTAAAAGGGTAGAGATCTCTTTGATCTGTAGATTTTCATCCGACTTCGCCTCTTTTTTCTTCTCCCATGACTCTGGTTTTTCAGTCATCCTTGAAGTCCATATTATCAGTCGGTGGGCCAAGATCATCAATATGAAAAATCCGATCACTCTTCCAAAAACCCTTGACATCGATTCGTCGAATATCCCTTCTGATTCTCCAAGAACGAGTATCACGAAAAGAATCGATAGTAACACGATTATGATCAGAAAGAATTTGCTCTCGCTGTCTAGATCGAATATGGATCCTTTTTTGTCGGTTATCTTGCTGATCTTTGTCATGTTAACTCTTCCTTCAGCGCCTTCAGATCGGCGACCACTTCATCTTTATCCTTTTCTCTCAATTCATGAGAACTATATCTAGCCAATTCGAATATTTCCCTTATCCGGGAGATCTTAGAAGTTTTGACATTGAGAGTTTTGTTCGCGGCTTTTTCGAATTCCCTTGGGGTCATATGTTCCTTGTCCGTGACGCCTTCGCTCTCTAAAATCAGGCACATTTGCTCATAACATTTCATGATCGTCGATCGGATATCTTTTCCTTCGGATATATCACTGATAGCTCTGTCAACGGTAGAGGATATTTCACTCTCGATGCTCTCTTCTTCCTCCTCAAAATACTCGGTGAGATCAAATATATCATACTTCTGATAAAGGAAAAAACCTACGGCGAAAAGAGATAATAGAATAAATAAATAGGCACCGATCGGATAATCCTCTAATATTACTGAAGTACTTTCACGTGCTGGTTCTATATTCCCTCCTCTGTAAAAGAAGTAAAATAAAGCACCTCCCGCACCGATAAAGAGTCCATATAATGCAAAGCTTATCTTTTTATTGATGTATCCTTTCCAGTAAGCCAAAGTTATGAAGAAAAATCCCAGAATTATCAAACCGAAGTAAAGAACGGTTAAGATATGGTAAAATATTGGAGTGGTCAACCAGAACAAAGCGACGCTAAATATCAGAAAGAACATCTTCGTTCTAGCTTTCCAAAATATGACCACGGGTATGCCAAATAGTACGATTAAAGTGATCCAGGTGAGAGTAAAACCAAAATCAAAACCTACTTCTCCGCCCGGGTTGAACCTAAAAGTCATCATATTCCCCGCGAGCCAAGAACCGATCAGGAAGAGGACAAATATCAAAAATACGGATCTTCTTTTTTCCAGGCTAATGCCTCCTTTCTTAGTGTTTTCATTGAGACATCGGTGGTAAAAAGTCTTTGGTATTTGTATCTTTCCAAGTTTAACCAAGAATTTTTTATTTCAAACTCCGAACGTTACCGCTAAAATCCAACTTGAAATCCATGGATATAGGAACATGTTTTAGACCAGGGCTTCCAAGATATTCACAGACCATAACTGATATATCCTTTAAATTATTTAATAGAGCGTGATATTCATATGAACGGAAAGGACCTAGCAGACCATGCTGTAGAGTATGGTGGATCCATCGGAGCGGACTATGTAGAAGCGCGTTTTATAGACTCTGTTCATGAAAATTACTTCACACGCAATGGAAAATTTCTGGGCATTCAAAAAGAGCCTAACAGAGGTCTCGGCATCCGAGTTCTGTTGGGCGGAGGCATGGGATTTGGATCCGTAGATAGGTTGGAAAAGGAAGCAGTGGAAGAACGTTTAGAATCGATTACAAAGATGGCAGAATCCAGTGAGAGAAAGGACCCTGTAGAACTCTCGGAAGAGAAAACGGTTCAGGACAGCTGGGACGTTTCTGTTAAGACACCGTTTGAAGATATCTCCCGTGAGAGAAAGCAGAAATATATAAAAGAGTTAGATAAAGAGATCGAAAAGGCGGGCACGGGAGTACTTCCATTCAGGAGCAAGATAAAGAACAGGATCCTGTTTTTTCATATGCATGACATGAACAAATATATAACTACTTCAGATGGATCAACGGTTGAATCTGACGAGTCGTTCATCTCATTATTTGGTATGCTGAACGCCAAAACAAGGAATGAAAGAGAACAGCTTATGCTCGGAAAGGGAAGCAGTTCTGGTTGGGAGTGGCTTGAAGAGGCGGGAATAAAAGATTTTGCTGCTCAGCAGGGAGAAAAACTCGTAAAAACTGCAGAAAAAGCGGAGAACATCGGATTTGACGATTCTATTGATGTGGTGGTAGGTCCCGAGGTCGCGGGTATCATGGCCCATGAGAACGTCGGTCATCCGAGTGAAAGCGATAGGATAATGGGTCGTGAAGCCGCCCAAGCGGGCGAATCTTTCTACGAGGATCTTTTAGATGGAAAAGGAAAACTCGACTACGAGATAAAGATCGGTTCTGGAGCCGTTTCTGTGATAGACGATCCAACCATGGAAGGTAGCCCTGGATACTATAAGTATGATGATGAATGCGTGGAGGCTAGGCCACGATATCTCATCGAGAACGGCTATCTTAACGAACTATTATTAACCCGAGAGTACGGGACTGTTTTTGATAGTAGTTCAAACGGCGCAGCGAGAGCCTCTTCTTACAGCAGAGAACCCATACCTAGGATGTCTAATACGTTCTTTGAGCCGGGAGATCATAGTAAAGAAGAGTTAGTCGAAGATGTAGACGAAGGTATAATGATGAAAAGTTTTACAGAATGGAATATCGACGACAGGCGTTATCACAGTAAATATGTCGGATTAGAGGCTTATCTGATAGAGGATAGAGAAGTCACGGATAAGATGGTGAAGCGACCGACGTTAGAGTTAACGACCCCTAAATTGCTCAAGAGCATCGATGCGGTTTCAGATGACTATGAATCTCGTATGAATTTCTGCGGGAAGAGCGATCCTATGCAGCCGGTGCCCGTATCTACGGGAGGACCGTATCTCAGGATGAGAGACATAAGACTCGGGTGATAGAGATGGTAGGCGAAAGATTCGATGAAGAGTTGCTGAAAATTGCGGTAGATACGTCGTTGAACGCTGGAGCGAATGAGGTCACGGCGAAGCTCAGAGAGGAAAAGAAACATCAGATCAGATTTTCGAAATCCTCTGTAGATGTCAATAAACAATGGCATAAGTATAATCTCGATATTTTCCTATCAAAAGGACATCCCTTTTCTATCGGTAGAAAAATAAATGCACTGACTATCCAAGACCCAGATAGAAAAAAGATAAAGAAACGAATACCTAAACAAGCTAAGCTTTTGGACGAGCTTCCGAAAAGTAAACTCTTTTGGGGGATGGACGACGATTCATATTCTAGATATCCGTCGATCGAAGGACTCTACGATAAAAAGATAGAGGGGTTTCACAGAAAAGCACCAAAACTTGTCAATAAGATCATCGATTATTCTCAAGAGGCGGGAGCTGAAAACGTCTCGGGCGTACTCCATTTTGGGAGTAGTAAAGTAGGTATATTGACGGGACATGGAAATGGAGGAACCTACAAATCTTCTAAATGCAGGACCACGATCCGTTCCTATCATGGTAAAGAGAGCAGTGGACAGGGTTTGGTCGCGACTCGTAAACTGTCCGGTATAGAGGATAAATTCATCAAAGCGGGGAAAAAAGCGGGTAGATTAGCTAAAAGGAGCGCCGGCGGTGAAGAAGGTGAACCGGGTGAATACGATTTGATTATGAGTCCCTCTGTAGGCGCAAACATATTTGGCAGTCTTTTGAACGGCGCAAATCCTATCGCCATGATCTCGGGTATGAGTCCACTCAAGAAAAAAGATGGTGAACAGATAGGCCCTAGGGATCTGACCGTTGTTGAAGATCCTCTGATGGAAGACGGTTTGAACAGCAGGCCTTTCGACTCTGAAGGTACACCATCGGAAAGAACGCCTCTTATTGAAAATGGGGAATTCCAGGGACCCTTACATAACACTTCAACCGCTAAATTGTGGAGACTGATCAATACTATCAAGCTCAGATTTTGGAAGAGGCCGAGCACCACTTCTAATTCTGAACTAGGGCAGGTAGGTATGACCAATTCTGAACAGGATCCAAGAGCTCTCATGCCAGCGCCCACGAATTATCGGTTCAAATCTGGAGATTACAGTTTGGATGAGATGATCAGTTCTTCTTGTAGACCCACTATCTACCTCACTTCCAATTGGTATACTCGATTTACGAATAGGCGACAAGGAGAATTCTCTACAGTTCCTAGAGACGCCATGTTTTTGATAAAGGACGGAGAGATCAAGAAGCCAATAAGAAATCTCAGACTGAAAGGCAATTTGCTAGAGATGTGTAAGAATGTAGAGGCTATTGGGAAAGATCTCAAACAGGTAAGATGGTGGGAAGTAGAGACACCTACTTTCATACCACACATTAAGATAAAGGATTGTCAGTTCACCAAGGCTAAAGGATGATCATATAGATTGTACTTAGGTGATCCAAAGTAGATTCGATGGAAATTCACTCTTTGGAATAATCATCAGTAGCATAATTACAAGCCTCACAGATTCCGGATCCGTCAAAGGCTACTTCCATTTTCTCTTCCCCACATTGGGGGCATTCTTTTAATTTTGTATCTTTAGAGTAACCTATTTTGGCGGGTTCCACATCGGGAGTGCCCTGCTGCTTAACACCTATTCTGTAGGCAAAATAGATCAGACCGATCCCTAAAAGCATAAAGGTAACTCCTCCCCCTATAGCGGCATAAGGGCTATTACCGATCGCCATCACCATCGCTACAATACCTCCAATAAAAAAGCCGATACCACTGATCAACGTTTCGAAAAACACATGGCCCCTGAATAGATCTCCTATATCCATATCAACCACTTCCGACCGGATATTTTTAAGAAATATTTAAAAGCATCGGCCGCGCACGGTTAATGCCCTATTCAAAAGTCTCAGGTAAAAATTTTTGTGACGTCCTCACCTCCCTAACTCCGCTAGGAAGGTGTCTTCTCGATCATCTGGGTAAATATGGAGGCGGAAAACGAACGCTCTCTAGAGTTCGGCCTAGAGAGCGCTCAATTTTTACCTTTGTAAGTGTTTGAGAGAGCAGTAAGTCCTCTTCCTTCGAGGAATTTTTAA
>CAZPCW010000072.1:0-8869 GCA_964585175.1 uncultured Thermoplasmata archaeon | reverse complement strand
AATATTTTGAAAGTTTTTTCTATTTTTTGATATACGCTTTGCTCATATCCATGTTTTTTTCGGATTTCGGTCAATGGTGCTTCTATCCATAGATTTTTTAGTTTTAAAAATGCTTCATTTAAATTTTTTTGCGGCCCATCCAGATCTGAATTGTCTTCTAAATACCATTGGATTTCGATATCTTCAAGTATTGTTTCTATGTCTTTATATTCATTGGATATAAATGATATTTTATCAAGACAAAGTTTTGTTTCTCTTAGCCATTCTTTTGATTTTTTGATTTCTTCTCTATTTTGTTCTTTTTGTTCCTTTTTTTGTAGATAGATAGTAACAAGTAAGTAGGCAACGATTGGTCCTGATATCGTTCCTATTACATTAGAAATCTTTATAGCTCTATCTAATTCAAAAAAGATACTAATGTACCCTAATGTTAGTATTATTAGTATAACATATTCTTTAAGCTTTGTTGCTATATCTTTTGAAATTATAGAAATATATCTTTTTATTGTTGTTATGATAAGAGCTATCCAAGATATAAGAATAATTAACCATCCATAGTCTTTTAAAAACCTAATAATCTCAATAAAGCGTCCCGGGTTCATATCCAAACACTCTTTTCGGATCTCTGCTGAATTTTTTCGTCCATATTTTTCAATATATCTTCTAGATTTTTTAGACCCTTTGCTACTTCGACACCCTCTTCAGTCAGTTTGAAAGCTTCTTTTATCCGAGGGTTAGGTTCTTCTTCGATTTCTATCAGGTTCATATCGGCTAATTCTCGAGCTCTTCTAGCCGGTCCCCCATATCTGGTTGATATCTTCGTGAAGGTACTGGTGGTAACTCCTTTTTTATCTTCTTCATCAACCTCATCATTGTAAAGTTTGTAATCATAGAGTAAAAGTAAAACTGAAACAGTGTAATTTTTCCCAAGTTGATATTCAACATTTCTATCAAATATCTGTTTGTCCATTGTGATATGTAAATTGTCTTTTCTATATTTATAATCTTTTACATATGTTATGAGTGAAATGTATTTTTCCGTCCAAAACCATAAAATAGAGAAAAAGCGGGCCTGTGGGGAGTTGAACCCCAGACCGATCGGTTAAGAGCCGATCGCTCTACCTGGCTGAGCTACAGGCCCAATAACGGGATTCTGTGATGAAGGTGCTCGGTATAAAAATTTTTACCCTTTGATCGTGGGTAACGCAACTTTCATGACCTTACTCTCCAAAACCTGAAAAGGGTAGCAAAAAAAGAAATATATAACCTCGCTCTATAACGTGGAATATGCGGACGAGCCAACCCATTGTCAGCGTTCTGGGTCACGTGGACCACGGAAAGACTACATTTCTAGATAGAGTGAGAGGTACGGCTGTACAGGAGAGAGAAGCTGGAGCGATAACACAGCATATCGGAGCTACCGAAGTACCGATAGAATCCCTTAAACAGGCTTGCTCCGAACTCGGATGCCAGATAGATTTCAAACTGCCCGGACTCCTATTCATCGACACTCCGGGACATCACTCTTTCATAAATCTGCGCTCTAGAGGAGGAGCGCTGGCGGATTTAGCTGTACTCATCGTCGATATAAACGACGGTTTCATGCCCCAGTCGCTGGAATCTCTAGATATACTGAAACGGGAACAAACCCCTTTCGTCGTTGGAGCCAATAAAGTAGATAAAGTACCGGGTTGGAAGTCCGAAGATAAACCGTTCATAAAAAATCTACAGGATCAAAACGACGACGCCAAAAGCCGTATGACCGATAAACTTTACGAGATGATCGGCGATCTTTACGACAAGGGTTTTTCAGCCGACAGATACGATAAAGTAAATGATTTTTCGGAAAATATAGGCATAGTGCCGATGAGCGCCGAAACCGGAGAAGGTATAGAGGACCTTTTGATGACCCTCATCGGGCTCGCCCAGACTTACCTCGAGGACCAGATCCAGGTAGAAGAAGGTGCTGGTGAAGGCACTATACTAGAGGTAAAAGAAGAAGTAGGCCTTGGAACCACTTTAGACACTATAATACACGACGGAGTCATGAAAAAAAATGATGAGGTCGTGATAGGTACGAGAAACGAGCCGATCCACACTAAAGTCAAGTCACTGATGAGACCGAGACCTATGGACGAGATCAGGGATCCAAGCGAAAAATTCGAGGAGATAAAAGAAGTAGGTGCAGCCGCGGGTATCAAGTTGGTCACTCCAGAATGCGAAGGCGTCCTAGCGGGAGCTCCCATCATGGCCGTGGGCGATCAAGATCCAGAAGAAGTGATGGAACTGGTAAGACGGGAGAGCGAAGCCAATATCGAAACGGAAGACGAAGGTGTCATAATAAAAGCCGACGCGATAGGTTCTTTAGAAGGACTGGCCTTCGAGCTAGAAGATGAGGAAATACCTATACTAAAAGCTGGAGTCGGAGACGTTTCCAAAAAGGACCTTACCGACGCGGCAGCAATCGATGATCCTTTACAGAGAGCAATATTAGCTTTTAACGTCGATATACTTCCAGACGCGAAGGAAGAGTTGAAAAGCCTCGGTATAGAAGTATTCCAGCACGACGTGGTTTATCGACTCGTTCAGGAATACAACGAGTGGAAAGAGGAAAGGAAAGAGGAACTCGAAAAGGAAAGAAGAGAGGAGATAGTGCATCCCGCTAAATTCCGCATCTTGAGAGACCATACCTTCAGGATGTCGAAACCCGCTATAGTGGGCGTGAGAGTTTTAGCCGGTAACATCAGGCCTAGAAGAAAAATCCTGAATAAAGAAGGAGAAGTCCTCGGTAGGATCAAAAGCATCAGGAGCGGAGAACAGACTTTAGATTCGGCTGAACAAGGAGACGAAGTGGCTATTGCCATCTCGGGAGTGACGGTCGGAAGACAGATCGAGGAAGAAGAAGAGCTTTACATCGATATTCCGGAGGGAGATGCTAGAAAATTGAGAGACCTGGATATCACCTTCGATGAGAACAGGATCCTGAAAGAGGTCAGGGAGATTAAGCAAAAAGAGAAGGATTTCTGGGGTTTTTAGATGTATCCCAAAAAGAAAAACCTTCGATAAATTATTAATATAGTTTTTTATGTACTGTTCTGAAATCTTACAAAAAAGAACTTCATCAGAGGGAAATTGATATGAGCGCGAATATCGAAGCCGAAGTTATCCATGAAACACCCATCGAAGAGCAGAATATAGAGATAGTTGAAAGGAAAGGTATAGGACATCCCGACAGCATAGCGGACGGGATCGCAGAAGAGATCAGCAAATCTCTTTCCAAGATGTATCTCAAAAAGCACGACAGGATATTTCACCATAATACCGACGAAGTTCAGATCGTCGGAGGACAGGCGAAACCAGAATTCGGAGGGGGAGAGATACTGGAGCCGATCTATATTCTCTTAGCGGGCAGAGCAACCACGGACGTTAACGGAGAGAGACTTCCCTACAAGTCCACGGCACTGCACACAGCCGAGAGCTATCTGGAAGAAACATGTTCACATCTCAACGTCGACGAAGGTGTTATGCTGGACTGCAGGATAGGTAAAGGATCAGTCGACCTACAGGACGTTTATGATACTAGTCGAAAAAACGCAAACGATACCTCTTTCGGCGTTTCCTACGCACCTTTAAGTGAAACCGAAACTATAGCGAAGGAAATAGAAGGCCTTATCAACGGACCTCTAAAAGACGATCTACCCGAGGTCGGACAGGATATCAAAGTGATGGCGACCAGAAACGGAGACGAGATAGACGTGACAGTGGCCGCGGCTTTAATAGATTCACTTACTCCAGACCCGGACCATTATATAAGCGTGATAGAGGAACTGGAAGATAGAGTCATGGACCACATCCAAAAATACACAAATAGAGATATCAACCTGATGATCAATACAGCCGACGACTATGAAAACGATATTTACTATCTGACAGTGACCGGACTCTCGATGGAGAACGGAGACGACGGTTCCGTCGGGAGAGGAAACCGTGTCAACGGGTTGATAACGCCGTTCAGACCGATGAGCATGGAAGCGTCCGCAGGTAAAAACCCGGTCACACACATAGGCAAGTTGTACAATATAATGGCCAAAGAGATAGCGGAAGATATATACCAAAAAGAGAAGGACGGTATTCACGAAGTGTTGGTCAGGTTAGTGTCACAAATAGGACAACCGATATCCGAGCCGCAGGTGGGCAGTATACAGCTCGTTGTAGAAGATCATGAGGACGAGAGCGTCAAAAAAGACAACGCCGAAGCTATAGCCGAAAATCATCTAGAAAATATAACTGATATGAGGGAAAGGATTTTGAACGACGAGATAACCGTCTTCTAGTCCTACTCTCCAGTGGCCAATTTTGCGAAGACTTTGCTGTCCCTGACTATATAATCTAAAACCGCGAACTCGTTCGGCTGATGAGCCAATGATTTGTTCGAACACCAGACCGCGGTAGGAATATCTTTTTCTCTAAATCCTTTTGCTACGGTTCCACCGCCTATACCGGCTACCTCGACATCGAATCCCGTAACGCTTTCTACAGCATCTTTCAAGTTGACGACGATCTCGGAATCTTCGGGCGTTCTATCAGGAGCTTCACTCTCCCTTACGAATTCTACATCTATTTCCACGTCATACTCGTCTTCGATCTGATCTACCGCTCTAGCGAACACTTTCTTGACCTCTTCCAATTCGATAGAAGGTAAGATCCTGCAGTCGAAGTACTGGACCTCTTTTCCCGGTATGGAATTCACATTTGGAACGTTACTCAGGCGTTTCGTGGGTTCGAAAGTGCTTACCGGTGGAGAAAACAGTTCGTCCTCTTGAGAAAATTCGTGATGAAGTTCCTCATCGAGCAAATTCTGATATCTCGCCATGACTCTGTTGGCGTTCACAGCTCTATTCGGCATCGCTGCGTGTCCCTGTTCGCCGTGTACTTCGATCTTCACCCACAAGCCCGCTTTTTCGACGATCTCAATCTTCTTGCCTTCTTCTTCACTGTGGTCCGGAACTAAAACGAGATCTTCATCTTTGATGATACCTTCTCTCAATAAGTAATCGGCTCCGTACTCGCTGCCGGTCTCCTCATCCGAAACGATCATCACTTTGATATTGTATTCTGGCTTTTTTCCAGCTTCGTTCAGTGCTTTAACTGCAAAGATACTTGATATAAGCGCTTGACCATTATCCTCGGCACCTCTCCCATATATCTTTCCATCTTGGAAAACAGGATCAAAAGGGTCCGTTTCCCACTCGTCCAGATCTCCTTCAGGGACGATATCCATGTGAGTTATGATCACTAGATTCTTGTCAGTTTTACCTTCTCTTGTCGCGACGATATTAGGTCTTATACCGCTCGGAACACGTTCGTCTTCGGCGTCGTGCCTTTCGATAGAATCGAATCCAATGTCCTCTATCATATCTTCTATAAATTTTGCTTTTTCTATCTCACCATCTCCGTCGTTTTCAGGACCTATCGCAGGAACCTGGATCATCTCCATCAGCGAGTCCTTCATATCTTCTTCCATATCATCTATCTCGTCAAAAACTTCATCCATGATCGTCACCTTTCAGTTTCTTTGAAGGTGGTTATGCAGGGTATCGATATAAAGTTTAGGCAGGGAGTGGGTGTTCTTCGTAGTCCTCTTTCACGTCCTCTCCTGTAAGATCGAGATATATCTGGGTTGTGGTGAGAGAGGAGTGGCCGAGCATTTTTTGAACGCTTCTCAAGTTCATGCCCGATTTCAAAGAATGGACAGCGAAACTATGCCTCAGCATGTGAGGGTAAACGTTCTTCTTTAAGTCCGCTTTATCCGCGTATTTCTTCACTATCCTTTCGACCTGTCTACTAGAAAGTTCGTCGCCTCTCTGTGACAGGATCAGTATCCCTTTATCCGCGTCACCTTTATAGAGCTGGATCAGATCCAAGGTATCGTCGTCGATAGGTACGACTCGGTCCTTGTCCCCCTTTCCGCCTCTGACGGTTATCATCCCGTCGTCAAAATTTATATCTTCTATCTTTAAAGACGTAAGTTCAGAAACTCGAAGACCGCATCGATAAAGGATACGGAGTATCAACCTATCTCGCGTCTTCTCTCTATCCGGGGCATTCAACAACTTTCGGACCTCGTCATCCTTCAAATATTTAGGTAATTTTCTTCCCATGAACCCACCATGTCTGACATTTTGTATGACAAAATAGTGTGGGCAATTTATAAAAACTTTTGGAAACGATTAGAGCTATACTTTCCAGCTAAGAGAGAGTTCTCTACATCATTTTCATTTCTTAACTCCATCGAACCAATGATGATCGGCTCTTATCTCGAAACCCAGGTCGGAAGCCAAAGACAGCGAGGCCTCGTTATCTTTGAATATTTGAACCGCTGGAACTAGATCATTCTCCTCAGCCTCTGCACACAGTACTTCCGTGATATCTTTAGCGAATCCTTCTCTCCTCCAATCTTCTTTGATGTGCAGCATACCGAACATCATGGTCTCGTCCGTGATGAAATGCGTAAGACACCATCCCACTAGTTCCCCTTCTTTCCTGATGCCGTAAGCCGGGCCTTTCTCTATCCTTTCTTTGATATAATCCGTGGAGTTAGAGCTGGACAAACCCCAGTATTCGTTTATCGTTTTAGCATCATTTTCTTTCAACGGAACGACTTCGTTTTCCGGTTCTCTAGCTTTCTCATATTCACGCCTCAGCAGCCACGTAGGACTGTCGTCTTCGACTTCTATGACTTCCTGGACCGCTTTGAAGGAGTTGGGATCTATAGCGTGAAAGCGGTACTCCTCACTTTGATCCAAAGCCCCGTTGAGAAGCTCTTTTCCCGTCTCATAACTTCCCCTCAGTGTGGCGATCTCATCCTTCAATATCAGAACTCCAGTCGGGTCCGTTTCGTCATCTACAAAAACTTCAGAACCGTCTTCCTCTAACCTAGCGAGTTGATACGAATTAACGATAGGTTCTCTAGAAAGGTAGCGCTCCGCGGCAGATACCGACTTTTTCATCTTCATCAACTCAGTAATTGAAAAGTATTATTTGATTCTTATCGGCCGAAAATAAAAAATAAGCTAAGCGCTCTCTTAACCAATATGGAACCGGCGACTATCGACTTAGATTTCGTTATACACGTGTTATTAGCGGTGGGGATGGGAGGACTGATAGGACTGGAAAGAGAACATGAGAAGGAAAAGCCAAGGGTCATCGCGGGTGTTCGGACCTTCCCCCTCACTTCGATGTCCGGAGTTTTGTTTTCATTTCTTTCATCTTCTATAGGGATGAGGTTTATCGAAGTCGGAGTACTGATCTTCGGCGGATTCTCCATACTTCTCGCTTACCTGAAATACGAGATAAAGACTATCGGTATAACGACTCCCGTAGCTCTTTTCATAACGTTTATCATCGGTATTTTAATTCAAAAACAGTTCGTGGTTGAGGCGGGTTTTATAACCGTCGTCGTGACCTCGCTTTTGATAACGAAAGAGAGACTTCACAAGATGGCGCACGATTTGGGACAATAATTGTTTAGAAGTTGTTAGAAATCTCATCCGTATTATCTTCCGCGAAACGATAACTCTAAATAAATGGATCGATAAGAGTGCATTTGTATGGTCTCCGAAGAGAAAGTTAAAAAAGCCGTCGAAAAAGATCTATGCGATCACTGCCTCGGCAGACTGTTCGCTCAACTTGGACACGGCATCACTAACGAAGAAAGAGGTAAGAGTCTGAGGATCTCCTACGCGATGTTGATGTCGGACGAGGAGAGAAAAGAGGTTCCCGAAGAAGCAGAAAGCTGTTCTCTCTGCGGAGACCTTTTCGACGAATTGGATAAATTCGTAGAGATAATCGTCGAAGACTTTGAACCCTACGAATTCGAAGATTTTTTGGTGGGCTCTAGGATCGATCCCGAGATAGAGGAAAACGAGGAGATGATCTGGACCGAACTCAACCTTTCGACCGCGGAACCGATAAAATCCGAGATCAATCGGGAAGTCGGGAAGAGAGTCGAAGAGCATCTAGATGAAGATGTAGACCTCGAAAAACCTGATATTAAAGCTATACTGGACACTAGATTCGATACCGTAGAAATTGAAATATCACCTATGTACATCTACGGAAGATACAACAAGCTGAGCAGAGAGATACCTCAAACGAAATGGCTTTGTAAGCGGTGCAGGGGTAAAGGATGTGAAAAATGTGATGGAACCGGTAAGATGTACGAGACCAGCGTCGAAGAGATCATCGGAAATCCACTGGTCGAGATGACTTCCGGCGAAGATTTCGTACTTCACGGGATGGGAAGAGAAGATATCGACGCGAAGATGCTGGGTGATGGAAGACCTTTCGTCATAGAGATAAAAAACCCCAAAAAACGAACCGTGGATCTAGAAGAGTTGAAGGAAAGAGTGAACGAAAGTGAAAAGGTCAAGATAAATTATTTGAAACCGACCGAGAAAGAGAAAGTGAAAGAGATAAAGCAAGCTAGGTCGAAAAAAGCCTATGAAGTAGAGATTATTCTCGGAGAGCCTATAGGAAGGGGAAAATTTAAAAAGGTCAAGGATAAATTGCAGGAGAGAGAAATTTCACAAAGAACACCTCAACGTGTCAGTCACAGGCGATCAGATAAAGTGCGAAAACGGACCGTTAGGGGTGTAGATTTAGTCTCCTTGGATGAGAATAGAGCTACGCTTGAGATCACCTGTGACGCTGGTACTTACGTGAAGGAATTCATCCATGGAGACGAGGGCAGAACTCAGCCAAATCTAGCTGAACTGCTCGAAACTCGATGCGAAGTAGATAGGTTAGATGTAGTAAAAATACATTATCGTGAAGGAAGTGATAAAGATGAAAAGGTCTAAAGGAACCA
>CAZPCW010000071.1:0-8883 GCA_964585175.1 uncultured Thermoplasmata archaeon | reverse complement strand
CCTTTTTTTCCTATTTCTTCCTGCAATGCGATGACTAATTCTTTTGCCTCTTCACTGGCCTTGATGATTACATTGTCTCCTTCTTCTATTTCCGTACTCCATTCCACCAATATCTCAGCATGTTGCTTTATCCTTTCGTCCATATTTTCCACCTGATAAAATGTGAATTTGAATCGTGATACTTTTTTAGGGTTATAAAACTCTTTTCTGAATTTTCTCATTCAAAAGAACGGTCTCAATACAGAAATTGTTTTTAATTACCTATCCTTTTTTATTGCAGATATCATGAGAGAGAAGCTACTAGAAAACATCGAGGATGGAGATAAGATAAAGATAAAGAAGGAAGGGAAGAATTTCGAAGGAATCTTGATGCCTCACCATCGCTTCAGCGGAGAAGATGTTATCACTCTTAAATTGGATAACGGTTACAATATAGGTATCGAATCAGATGAGATAGAAAACGTTGAAATTATAGAAAAGAAAAAAGAACCAGAGCAGACAAAAGAGAAAACCGTCGAAAGAGACCCTGAAAAACCTGACATCTCGATCCTCGGTACCGGGGGAACGATAGCCAGTTACGTAGAATATAGAACCGGAGCTGTCCATCCCGCGGAGTCCGGTGACGAAGTAATATTTTCAAATCCTGAGATAGCGGAAAGGTGCAATCCCGAAGTGGAGATCGTTTTCAGCAAGTTGAGCGAAAATTTAGTTCCCGCAGATTGGGTAACTATCGCCGACAAAGTTATGGAGAAATTGGATGAAGGTGCTGAAGGTATCGTCATTTCTCACGGTACCGACACCATGGGTTATACTGCGGCCGCGCTATCATTTCTGCTCGAAGGATTGTCCGAACCCGTAGTTTTGGTAGGATCTCAAAGATCCAGCGATAGGCCTTCGAGTGATGCGCACCTGAATCTTTTGAGTGCTATAGAGGTCGCAAAAGAAGATAACCCTGGAGTTTTCGTCGTCATGCACGAAGATATGTCCGACGAAAGATGTGCTATTCACAAAGGAACCAAAGTAAGAAAGATGCACACCAGTAGAAGAGACGCTTTCGAATCCATAAACGACGAACCGGTCGGTAATGTAGATCCGACCACGGGAGAAGTTGAATTCAAAGAAGATTATCAAACGTCGGAAGGAAAACTAGCTAGAAAGGGAAGTATGGAAGACGACGTGACTCTCTTGTACGCACATCCGGCTTTAGATGAAAATGATATAGAAAGAGCCGGAGAAAAAAAGGGTATAGTTATCGCCGGAACTGGCTTAGGACACATGCGGACCGATCTGATACCGGCATTGAAGGAAGTTATAGATCAGGGTACTCCCGTAATTATGACTAGCCAGTGCTTTTACGGCACGGTCAACGAGCACGTTTATTCCGCGGGTAGAGAACTTATGGAGAGCGGCGTGATCCCCGGTGAAGATATGCTTCCCGAAACCGCTCTGGTAAAACTCATGTGGGCACTTACACTGGATGAAGATACCGAGAAGATAATGAAGAAAAATATAGCCGGCGAGATAACCGAAAGGAGGACAAGGTGATAACAATGACTAGAGATTATGACGATCTGGGATTGAAAGTCGGTCTGGAGATCCATCAGCAGCTAGACACTAAAAAGCTGTTCTGTGATTGTCCTTCGAAGATGGTAGAAGAAGAGGGAAGAGAGATAGTCCGTAGTCTTCGCCCGACAGAAAGCGAGCTTGGAGAAGTTGATAGAGCAGCTCTTATGGAAGCTCAGAAAGGTCTAACGTTCAGATATCAAGCACCTGAAGAATCGAGTTGCCTAGTGGAGTTGGACGAAGAACCCCCAGAGGGACCCGACGAGGAAGCCCTGGATCTCGCTCTGACCATGGCGCTTTATACCAACGCGGACATAATGGACGAGATAGATTTCATGAGAAAGATCGTTATCGACGGTTCTAACACTACAGGATTTCAAAGGACCGGACTCATAGCCATGAACGGTAGTCTGGAGATCAACGGAAAAGAGATCGGTATCCCGACGATGTGTCTGGAAGAAGACGCGGCGAGAAGTATAGAGGAAAAAGATGGAGAAAAAGTCTATCGACTTGACAGATTGGGTATCCCGCTGGTGGAGATAGCGACCGATCCAGATATAACAAGTCCCGAAGAGACCAAACAAGTTGCGCAGAAGATCGGCGGGCTCTTCAGGGGGACCAAGAAGGTCAAGCGAGGCATCGGGAGTATAAGAGAGGACCTCAACGTTTCCATCGAGGAGGGTGCTAGAGTCGAGATGAAAGGCGTTCAGGAGTTGGACATGCTTCCCGAGTATGTGGAAAACGAAGTAGATAGGCAGGTCAGGCTGCTCGAAATCAAGGAAAAGTTAGAAAGTAGGGATGCAAAGGTCGATAAAGAGATATACGATGTTACGGATTGTTTTGAGGACTGCGAAAGCGGTATAATTCAGGGTAATTTGAATTCTGGAAAGGGCGTCTATGCAATCAAGTTGAAAGGTTTCGACGGACAGTTGAGAGGAGAAGACGGAGAACCCTTACTAGGTCCTGAATTGGCGGAGTACGCGAAGAAAACCGGCGTTGCGGGGATATTCCACACGGACGAACTGCCGAAATACGGTATCGAAGAAGAAGAGATAAGCGCGGTCGAAGGTGAAATTGATATCGGTGAAAAAGACGCCTTTGCGATCGTTACCGCCTATGAAGATAAGGCCAAAGAAGCTTTGGAGAATGTGATAGATAGAGCAGAAAAGGCTTTGGAGGGCGTGCCGGAAGAGACGAGACAGGCACAGCCGGATGGCACTACGGTCTTCTTAAGACCGTTATCAGGAGAAGCTCGGATGTATCCAGAAACGGATATACCTCCGAAAGAGATCGATGAAGAAAGGTTGGAAAGGTTGGAAGAGGAACTGCCCGAACGACCCGGTGAAAAGATCGAAAGGTTCCAAGAAGAATACGATTTGAACGAGCAGCAGAGCGAACAGTTATTCAAGAAAGGTTACGATATATTGTTCGAGGAGGGCGTCGAAAAGTGCGGGGAACACTCTGTTGTTGCCAACACTTTCCTGCACACTTATCCCGATATTGAAGATGAGGGACTCGACACCGAAAATATAGGGGAAAAAGAACTCTTTGAGATCTTCGAAAGGTACGATTCGGATGAATTCGCCAAGGAAGGTATTCCCGACCTGTTGAAAGAGATAGCAAAGGGTAAAAGGGTTGAAGAGGCGATCAAAAGTGCCGGATTGGAGACCGTTGGTGACGAAGAGATAAGGGAAATAATCGTTGATGTTATAGAGGACAGGATCGATTTCGTCGAAGAAAGAGAGATGGGGGCGGTAGGTCCTCTGATGGGAGTCGTGATGGAGGACTTGAAAGGCAAAGCCGATGGAGAAAAAGTTAGTGAGATCTTGAGAGAAGAGATCCAAAAAAGAATCGGATAACCATGATGGATAAGATAGAAGAATTGAAGGATGAAAATAAGATCGAAGAGCTGATAGATCTACTTCAAAATGGAGATCGAAAAGAAAGAGAAGACGCGGCTAAAGCCTTAGGGATGATCGGGTCTGAAGACAGTATTCATGCTCTTGAAGAAAGATTAAGATACGATGAAAGAGCTACGGTCAGAGCGAACGCCGCATTAGCTCTAGGGCAGATCGACGGAAGGGGTGTCGAAGATATATTGAAAGAAGGTATTGAAGACGATGACTGGGAAGTGAGACACGATACAGCGATCGCGATGGGAAATCTAGGGAAAGAGGAGTTCGTCGAAGATCTCCTGGAGTTGACCGAAGATCCGGAGAGCGAAGTGAAGAAGAAGGCCGTAGAGGCGTTGGGAGAGATAGGTGACGAAGACATAATCCTAGAGATAGAGAATTTTCTTGAAGATGAAGCACTCAAGGTCGAAACAGCGAAAGCCATCAGTAAATTAGGAACGGAGGAAACCGTTCAAACTCTTATCGATATGTATTACCAAGGGGGTCAAGAGATCCGTGAGATAGCTATAGAAGGTTTGGATGATATAGAGTGTGAGGAAGCGACGGATCTTTTGATAGAGGCTTTAAAAGACAGCAGTTGGAGGATCAGAGAGGACGCCACCACTTATTTGAAAGAGAGAGATGAAGACAAGGTCGTAGAACCTCTGCTTGAAAGATTAGAAGACGAAAAAAGCTACGTGGTAGAAGAAGTTTTGAGGAGTTTGGGGAGCTTCGAGGACGAAAGCCTTTTGGAAGAGATAGAGGAAAAAACGAGATCGGACGAACCGGGAGTGCGGATAGCCGCGGCCGAAGCTTTAGAGAAGATAGATTCAATGAAGAGCGCGGAATATCTGATCGAAGCGTTGGAAAGAGAGAACAATCCTAGAGTACTGTGGTCTGTATCCGAATCTTTATCTGAAATATCTAAAACTATTTTGGAAGATCTAGAAAACAAAATCAATACGGTGAGCGGCGATAAGAAACTATTCCTCTCAATAGCCATGACCAAAGCCGGATTTTCCGATCATGTCGAAGAGGTTATTTCAGCTTTGGACGCCGACGGTTGGAAGATGAGACAGAAAGCCGCCGAAGCGTTGGGCGGGATCGAACTAAAAGACATGAACAAACGTTCGAGGAAGCGTTCACTCAACATGCTGAGGGACAGGTTGAAAGATAACGATAAATGGGTGAGAGCTAAAGCTGTCAGAACACTAGCGGATTTGTTAGCCGAATATGACGGGGAGATAGACACGAAAAAATACGAAAACGAGATCTCCGATAGAAAAGAGGGGGAAATTGACGAGGACGTTATGGAGTCTTTAGATTATGCGGAAGATGTGTTAGATATTTGATCTCGGATGAATCGAAATGGTGATCGTTATGGAAAATGAATTCGTCTTCGTTGTCACGACCGCAGGAAGTGAAGAGGAAGCGGACAATATAGCAGAAAAGTTGGTAAAAGAAGATCTTGCCGCCTGCGTTCAAGTCAGCGGTCCGGTGAAAAGCACGTACGAATGGAAAGGAGAACTGCACAATGACGAAGAATGGTTCTGCTTTATCAAGAGTAGCAACGAGTTATTTGAAGAGTTGGAAGAAACCATCAAAGATATCCATTCTTATGAAAATCCAGAGATCATAGCACTACCTATAGAGAAGGGCAGTGAAGATTATCTGAACTGGCTTAGGGACAATCTTAGAAAATAGAAAGCGTACAAAAATTTATTATTTCCATCTATCTTTTGTTTCTCAGGATGATTCAAGAATACCTCATCACGATATTAATACTGGGGTTATCGGCATTTGCCCCCTCTTTGATATATCTAGTTTGGATAAGGAGTGCAGAAAGGTATTCGAAAAGGAGATGGTCTAGACTTTTTAGAACATTCGTTTGGGGGGCCGGTTTATCGGTGATATTTGCTTTGATTTTATCTTATATTTTCTTAGGTGTGATCTCGACCCCGTCATTTCAGCGCGAATATGAGTTCTTAGCCGATAATAAAGTTCAGACTCTGATAGCCGTGGTCATCGTGGCTCCTTTCGTAGAGGAGTTGACTAAAGCCATGGGCGTTTTTTCGGTAAAAGACTCTCTAGATAATATAGAATCGGGCCTGATCTTCGGAGCCGCCTGCGGTCTCGGATTCGCCGCGACTGAAAACCTTCTTTACGAAAGTTCTACGTACTTTGCCGAGGGTTTTGGTACGGCTTTTATCTCGATCGTGCTTTTGAGAAGCGTGGCCAGCACTTTACTCCACGGAAGTGCGAGCGCTTTAGCTGGGTACGGTATTACTAAAAGTAAATTCGAAGGTAAACACTCTTTTATCCCTTACTACCTTCTAGCAGTAGCGATGCACGGATCATTTAACTTGTTAGCTTCTCTCGAATTGTTCGTCGCTGGAAACATATCGCTGCTTGCGATCCTTTTAGCGATATTTTTTGCTCTATTCATAAGCCAGTCAATCAGAGGAAAAATAACCGAATTAGGAAGTTAAAATTAGAGGTGTTAAATTGAAATCGAAATTTTCAAAGGAAGGTAAATCTCAAGAAGATATAATTAAAAGATTAGAATCGCTAAAGGGAGAAAATACAAATTTCTCATGTGGTAGAGTTCTAGGTTCGATGTGTACAGAACCGTTTGGGGTCGCAGAAAAGGCATATCAGATGTTCCTTGAATCCAACTTAGGGAATCCAGGTCTTTACCCCGGAACGAAAAAATTGGAAAAAAAAGTGCACGAGATCGTGGGTGACCTGATAAACGCGGAAGGTATGGAATCTCTTTCAGTCGGTGGGGGCACGGAAGGAAACATAATGGGTCTCTGGAGAGCGAGAGAAAAGAGCGGTAAAAAGAAAGTTCTGCTCCCTAAAAGTGCTCATTTTTCGTTCGAAAAGGCTTGTTCGCTTCTAGATATGGAGTCTGAATACGTTCCTCTTACTGACGATTATAAAGTCGATCTATCTGCTCTAGAAAAAAAGATAGACGAGGAGACTGCGGCGGTAGTGGGGATAGCCGGAACGACCGAACACGGTGCTATAGATCCTATAAAATATATCGCGGAGCTGACTGGAGATATCCATCTTCACGTAGACGCGGCTTTTGGAGGTTTTGTAATACCTTTTTTGAAGGATATGGGCTATGAACTCCCCTCCTTCGATTTCAATATCAGAGGGGTCGATTCTATCTCGTTAGATCCGCACAAGATGGGGATGTCTCCCGTTCCATTGGGATTGTTTTACTCTAAAGGAAAAGAAGAAATAACCATCGATTCTCCTTATCTTACTTCCGACAAACAAAAGAGCATCCGAGGCACCAGAGCAAGCGCTTCGATACCGGCCTTTTGGGCCACCCTTGAGTTCTTAGGTGAGGAAGGGTATAAAGAAATAATCTCAAATTGTATGGAAAATACTCATCATCTTGTCGACAGGATGAAAGAGATAGGTCTCGAACCTTCGACAGAACCCACACTCAACATAGCGTCATTCAAGTATGAAGATCCTGAGCAGATAGTTGCAGCATTGAGCGAGAAAGGTTGGTATATTTCGAGAACCGTGCATCCAAAGGGGTTACGTTTCGTTGTCATGCCCCATGTAACTGAAGATTCGATCGACCAGGTAACGGAACTCTTGAGAGGTTTAATATGAAAAGATCAACGATAGGCAGCTACGAATTCGAGATAGAAAGAGCTAGAAGGAAATTAAAAGAGATCGAAGCCGAAAAGATTCTTCTCCAACTACCGGACGGTCTAAGATGGAAAGCGGATGAGTTCATAGAACTGTTTGAGGAAGAAGTTACCTTGTGGGGAGGATCTTGTTACGGAGCCTGTGATCTTCCTCGGGATATAGGGAACAACGACGCCTTGGTTCACGTCGGACACTCCGAGATACCTAATCTAAAGATCGACTATCCTATAATATACCTTCCCGGTAAAAGTGTGGAATTCAAAGAACTTCCCGATGAACTGTTTGAAGATCTGGGGAAGCGAGTGGGGCTTTACGCGCCTATCCAGCATATTCATCAACTAGATGAGGTTAAAAAAAGACTCTCAGAAGAGGACCAAAAAGCGATCATCGGAGAAGGTGACGAAAGGATAAAGCATCCAGGACAGGTACTTGGATGCAATTATTCCGTTAAAGTACAGGATGCCGACGACCATCTATATATAGGTACGGGTAAATTTCATCCGCTGGGTCTGTCATTTTCACTGCAGGAGGACGTCTTTACCTATAATCCCTTGACCGGACAAGTAGATAAGATCGAAGAAAATGGGAGAGACGACTTCTTAAAAAAGAGATACGGTTCGATATCCCAGTTAAAAGAATGTTCCGAAGTAGCGGTGATAACTTCTACCAAAAAGGGTCAAAAAAGAGATGAATTAACCAAAGAACTCATCGAGATCGGTGAAAAAGAGGATATAGAGATGATACCGGTAGAATTCGACGAGATAGATCCTGCTTCAGTAAGAAACTTTGGATGGGATTGCTTGGTGAGTACCGCATGTCCAAGGATCGCCCTCGACGATTCTGATAGTTTTAAGGCCAATATTCTTACGCCTGACGAATTCAAAATAGCTTTAAATGAAAAAAAGTGGGGAAATTGGAATATGGATGAGATCCATTAAGGGGGTATAATTCACTATTCTTCGATTTCTTCTTTTTCTTCTTCCGATTCTATCATCTTGCCCCTTTCCTTGTAGGTCGTCACTATCATCATCGAGGTGACGTCTTCGACACCTTTTAGATTGGCGATCTTGTCCGTCAAGAACTTTTTCATATGGTCATAATTCTGGAATCTAGCTTTCAGCACAAGATCGACATCGCCAGTTACAAGGAGCACATCCTCAACATTTTGAAAATTTGCTAATGAACCTGCTATTTTATCGGACTTTTTAGTGTCTATATTTATAGAGATCAGTGAGCTTACTCCTCTTCCTTCATAATAGCTCGAAATAACTTCTTCATATTCCTCTTCATTTTCTACTTTTGCCATAATAATCACATCTTTTTTGATTTATTTTTTATAATTTTTTTGCAAATAGTTTTATACAGGTGATCTTATATAGAGGAGCCGTGTTCCTCTTGAATATCCTCATAGACCTGTTGAAGCAGATTTTCGAAGTCTTCATTTTCGTATTCCACATACCTGCCTACGCCACTTTGAATCTTAGCTTTATAGGAACTGTTTTCTTTGACTATCTCGATCGAACATAGGGTTTCTTCCATCCAGTCACCTCTTTTCATGAGTGGGTAAAGTAGGAATCTATTTAAATCTTTTCAACCTACCTTAAAACGATTTTGGATATATATCTCTTCCAATAATAGACTTCTCTGAAGACTATATATTTATTGGGAAGACAATGTTAGGTGGTAGGGCTTATCTACTCTTCTCAAGAATTAATCACAAGGCTTATTTCATTTAATATGAATTTCTATTGGC